>NZ_CP095376.1:0-300000 GCF_023008405.1 Amycolatopsis sp. FBCC-B4732 | reverse complement strand
GCGATCAGCAATTCCTCCGCGACCCGCATCGACTCGGTCGCCTTGGTGACGTCGGCTGAACGATCGTCCGTCCGAAGTGGCTGCCGAGGTGAAGCCGAGCCGGTGCGGGCTGACAGACTCCTGTCGTGATCCTCGGATACGTCCTCGCCGTGCTGGCCGCTGTCGCGTCGGGCAGTGGGTCCATCCTGGAGTCCGCCGGTGTGCGGCGGGCCGGGGCCTTCGGTGGCTCGCCCCAGGACCTCGTCGCGCTGCGGCGGCAGCCGCTCTACTTCCTCGGGGTCGGGGTGGACCTGCTCGGGTTCGTCTTCGCCGCCGCCGCGCTGCATCGGCTGCCGCTCTTTCTCGTGCAGTCCGTGCTCGCGTTCAGCGTCGGGGTCACCGCCACGATCTCCGCCGTCCTCGGTGTTCGGCTGGCCGGGGCCGGGTGGGCGGCTCTCGGCGTGGGGGCGACGGGGCTGGTGCTGCTCGGGCTGTCCGCCGATCCGAGTCCCGCGCAGCCGCTGCCGTCCACCTGGAAGCTGCTGCTCGTGGCGGGTGCGGGGGCGATCGCGGCCATCGCCTTCGTCGCGCAGCGCGCCGACGGGCGCTGGGCGCCGATCGTGCTGGGGTTCTGCGCCGGGCTGGGGTTCAGCGCCGTCGGGATCTCGGCGCGGACGCTCGACGCGTCCGGGCCGGCCTGGCGGCTCGTCCTGGAGCCGGCGATCTGGTCGATGATCGCCAACGGGCTCGCCGCGGCCGTCGCGTTCGCGATGGCCCTGCAACGCGGGCGCGCCACCGCGGTCACCGCCATCATGTTCACCACCAACACCGCGGTCTCTTCGCTGATCGGGGTGGTGCTGCTGGACGACCGCGTCCGCAGTGGCTTCACCGCCGCGGCCGCCGCGGGGTTCGTGCTCGCGGTCGCGGGGGCGATCGGGACCGCCCACTACGCGGCCGGGCACCGGACCACCGCCACCTGAGACTCCTAGTACTTTCGGCCGATGTCCGCACGGTGAAAACCCTCCGAAAGACGTGAGCCATTTCGGGGTTCTCTTCCTGGCGCCGGTTTCGCCGCCAACCACCGCCCTACTGTGGCGGTGCTTGGTGATCTTGAACCGGAACAGAAGAGGGGAACCACCTTGCCGAACCGGACCAGATTCTTCAGCCGGACGTTGGCGGCAGCGGGCACCGCGGCGGCTTTGGCGCTCGCCACGGCCGTTCCCGCCGCGGCCGCGCCGGCCACCGTCGAGCAGGACGTCGCGCAGCTGTACCAGGACGTCGTCGACCTCTACAACGGCCTGCCCGCGAGCGCGCTGAGCGGCGTCGACCGGCTCATCGAGTCGCCCATCCCGCACGTCGGTCCCCAGCGCCAGGCCGCGCAGGGCCCGATCCCGGGCTGCACCGAGGGTTCGCTGCTGACCTACGCGAACAAGCTCGCCTCGCAGCTCACCCCGCTCGAGAGCCAGGCACTCGACGCGCTGTCGGGGCTCAGCCAGCTCTACGTCCAGGGCGTCGCCTCCGACAAGACCCCGCAGGTCTTCGGCACCGACGGTCAGTACACCCCGCGCGCCACCGCCACGATCGACAAGCTGCGCGGCTTCTGGGACATCGAGAGCTGGAACATCCAGCTCGTCGCCTGGAAGGGCACCGATCTCGGCAGCCAGACGAAGATGGCGCAGACCTTCAGCCTCGGTCTCGCGCCGGCGAAGGTGAAGGCCGCCGCCGCGCTCGCCACCAAGGTGCTCTATGAAGTGCCCGCGATGCAGGGCGGGCGCAACCCGCTGATCACCCTCAACGCGTTCTCGGCCCCGGCCGACAGCCTCGGCGGCAAGCGCGTGGCGCTCGGTGACGGCCTGCTCGACACCGTCGACTTCCTGGGATTCGACGACGTCTCGGTCGAGTCCGTGGTCGGCCACGAGTACGGCCACCAGGTCGACTTCGCCCACGACAACCACCCGCGCAACGAGTCCTCCGAGATGGGCCCCGACGCCTACGGCGGCTACTTCGTCGCGCACGCCAAGGGCTTCGCGTGGGACGCCCGCACCCAGCAGGAGGTCACCTACCTGGACGCCTCCATCGGGGACTGCTTCCACAGCCACGGCACCCCCGACCAGCGCAAGGCCGCCGGCGCGTGGGGCGAGAAGCAGGCGACGAGCCAGGGCAACCCGAACCGGGTCGTCCCGACCGCCACGATGATCGAGAAGTTCCAGAAGGAATACCCGAAGCTGATGCCGCCGGCCGCCGCTCGCGGGTGATTTCGACGGGCCGTCTCCCCGGAACGCGGGAGGCGGCCCGCCTCAGGCCACCTTGATGACGACCTTCCCCGCGGCGTGACCGTTTTCGACGGTCGCGAGCGCGGCCGGGGTGTCGGAAAACGGGTGGACCGCGGTGATCACGGGTGCGAGGACCCCATCCAGGGCCAGCCGGGCGGACCGCTCCAGGCTTTCCCGGTCGAGGCGACGCTCGACGAAACGCCCGCCCAGCTCCGACACGGACATATCGCCCACCGAGATGACGGTGCGAGGCTCCCGGGCCAGCGGGGCGACCGTCCGCAGCGAGGTGCCTCCGGCCAGGTCGACGATCCCGTCGAAGCCGTCCGGAACCAGCTCGCGGGCCGCGGCGACGACGTCCCCGGCGGTGTAGTCGACGAACCGCACGCCGACGGCCTCGGCGTGCTCGCGCTTGGCGGTGCTCCCGGTGCCGATCACCCGCAGCTCACGCGCGACCGCCAGCCGGGCGACGGCGAGGCCGACCCCGCCCCCGACGCCGTTGACGAGGATGGTGGCGCCGGCCGGGAGGCCGAGCTGGTCGAGCGCGTCCACCGCGGTCGTCCCGGCCACCGGCAGCGTCGCGGCCACGGTCGCGGACAGCCCCGCCGGGATGCGCGCGGTGTTGGGCGCGGACAGCACCGTCGTCTCGGCGTAGGTGCCGCCGCCGGTGAGCGCGAAGCCGAAGACCGCGTCACCCACCTCGAGCCCGTCGACGTCCTCACCCAGCGCGAGGACGGTTCCCGCCGCCTCCATACCCAGCACGCGGGGGAACGGACGCCCGCCGTCGAGCCCGGGGACCAGGCCCGAGCGCAGGAGGTGGTCCAGGGGGTTCACGCCGGCGACGTCGACCCGGATCAGCACCTCACCGCGGCCGGGGGCGGGATCCGGCCGGTCGAAGAACTCCTGCACCTCGGGCCCGCCGTAGCTGCCGAAACCCCACGCCTGCCCCATTTTCTGCCACCTCTCGCCCGACCGGCCCGGTGTTTCCGGGCGCTGTCGCCATCCTCACCGCTGACACCGGTGTAAGGGGCAACCGGCTGAGGCGCGGGTCACAGCGCCAGTTGTGCCCGGTGCCGGCTGTTGGCCTTGATCAGCACGTCGAGCGCTTGCCGGGTCTCGACCAGGTGCGCGATGTCAGCGTCGATCCGGTCGCGCTCGCGGATCATCGCCGCGAACGTCTCCTCGGCGATGTCCAGATCGTCGGGGACGTCCACGCAGGGCAGCACGGTGGCGATGACGCGGCTGGACATGCCCGCGTCGAACAGCTGGCGGATGAGCGTGACGCGCTGGACCGCGTTGTCGGCGTAGTGGCGCTGTCCCGCCTCGGAACGTGCGCTGGTCAGCAGGCCTTGGTCTTCGTAGTACCGCAGTGAGCGCGGGCTGACGCCCGTGCGCTGGGACAGTTCACCGATCCGCACCCCGAAAGCCTACGCCCGCGTGTTCCGGTTCAACCCGACGGCGAGTGGCCTGCCCTGGCGATCGTGCGCGCGTGCCGAATTGAGGATGGTCCTCGTTCGATTTGGCATACAACCGAGAATCGAAGCCACGGCTAGCCCATCATGCGATCACTGACCGCCTGAGAGCGCTGATCAAGTTCGACTTGCTCGTCTATGATCCACTACGCCAGGCGCGAAGGACGGCGAGGATAAACAGGGTTATCCCGCCAAATGCGCCGGCGCCCGTAAGAATGGACATGGCCACTGGTGCTCCACCAATCCAACACAACACGCCTGCGCCGACACCGAGCACAAACGCGGTCAGCAGGACGACCGCTATCTCGACGCCACCGGTCGCTCGCTCGTCGGGCTTCTGGGGGCGCATGTCAAACCTCCAACGAGAATGCCGAAGGTTGACGTCGCACAACGCCTGCCAGCCTAAATGGCCGAGACCAAGAGCGTGCGCCACACGCCGCAACCCGCAAAGTGCTCTACTTCGGCACAAAGTATGCTCCATGTTGGAGCAACCCACAAGGCTGACGTAGAGTAAGAGCAACTCAAGATCCAGGAGGGCTGGTATGGCGTCCGGGGCAGACACGCCCACCCTTGCCGCGAAGATACGGCGCCTCCGCAAGGAGCGGGGGTGGTCGGCGCAGCGTCTCGCCGACCAGTGCGCGAAGCTCGGCGAGCCAGCCCTTACTCGGAGCACGATCGCGAAGATCGAATCTGGGGTCAGACGATCGGTGCACGCAGGCGAGTTGGCAGTCCTGGCGCGGGCGTTCGAGGTTTCTCCGGGCGTCCTGCTCGGCGAGACGATGGAAGCATCCGGTCACTCTGGCGCCAGCACGAATGCGTTGCTTCAGGACCATCGCGAGGCGCGTCCGATAGTCACCCTGCCTCACCGCGCGGGTGTGCTTCCTGTCAGGGCGGCTTCTTATCAACGCCGCACAGGGCCTTCGCTGGTGATCAGCGCAATGGGGCTAGGCGAGACCACCCCACTAAGCTCGAACGTGTCCGGCAAGATCGACGTGCTGTCCGGACTGGGCGGCGTCGGCAAGACGCAGGTCGCACTGGACTACACCCAGCAGCTCTGGACCGCCGGCGAGGTAGATCTCTGGGTCTGGGTGACCGCGGGGTCACGAGAGGCGATCGTGTCCAGCTTCGCCCGCCTTGCCGTCGACCTGACCGGCGTTGAAGACACCGATTCCGAACACGGTGCGCAGCGTCTGTTGGAGTGGCTTACAACCAGCCCCGCGCGGTGGCTGGTAGTGCTCGACGATGTGCAGACACCCGCAGATCTACGCGGACTGTGGCCACCGATCACTCCGACCGGGCAGACGATAGTGACCACGCGCCGCCGGGACGCAGCTCTACGCGGGTACGGTCGACGCTTGGTCGAGGTTGACGTGTTCACTCCGGAAGAGGCGGAGGCGTACCTTCGGGCCGCTCTGGTCGGCCAGCCGCACTTGGTGGAGGGTGCGGCCGAATTGGCGGTCGAGCTGGGATGTTTGCCGTTGGCGTTGGCGCAGGCCGCCGGGTACATGATGGACCGGGGCTTGTCCTGCGCGGACTATCGGGCGCGGTGGACCAGCCAACGGCGCAACCTCGCGTCCCTGCTGCCCGAGCCGGACGGGCTGCCCGACGAACACCGCGCGACGGTGGCCACGACATGGTTGTTGTCGGTGGAGCAGGCCGACCAATTGCAACCGACAGGAGTCGCAAGACTATTGCTGGACGTGGCTAGCGTGCTGGACCCTAACGGCATTCCCGCCGCGGTGTTCGAGGCCCCGGCAGTCACTAGCCTGCTCGCACATCACACTCGACGAGACATCGACGCTGGGCAGGCTCGAGACGGGCTGATGTGCCTGCACCGACTGAACCTGATCACCCTCGACCCGAACTCGGATACCCGGGCCGTGCGGGTGCACACCTTGGTGCAGCGGGCCACCCGCGACGCCCTGACAGCCCCACAACGGGCAGCAGTGTTGAGAGTGGCGGCAGACGCTCTGCTGCACATCTGGCCAGCCCCTGAACGCGACACTGTGCTGGGGCAAGTGCTGCGCGCTAACACCGACGCACTGGCCGAGACAGCTGGTGAACACCTATGGAAACCCAGGGCGCATGCTTTGCTCTTCCGCGCGGGAATCAGTCTCGGCGACCGAGGGCTGATCACAGAGGCGCATACCTACTTTCACCGGCTCCTCGCTAGTGCCAGACGGCATTTGGGCCCGGATCACCCTGACACATTGACCACCCGCAGCCACCTCGCCCGTTGGCGGGGCGAGGCGGGTGATCCGACGGGCGCGGTTGCTGCATTCGAGGAATTATTCAATGACAGTGCGCGGGTACTGGGCCCGGACCACCCTGACTCATTGACCACCCGCGGCAACCTCGCCTATTGGCGGGGCGAGGCGGGTGATCCGACCGGTGCAGCATCTGCATCCGAGGAATTGCTAACTGACGCACTTCGGGTGTGGGGACCGGACCATCCCGACACCTTGGCCAACCGCAGCAACCTTGCTCTTTGGCGAGGCGAGGCCGGTGATTCGGCCGGCGCCGTGGCTGCATTCGAAAATGTGGTCATCGACAGTGTGCGGATACTGGGCCCAGACCATCCCGTCACCCTGACCACCCGCAGCAACCTTGCGCACTGGCGGGGCGAGGCCGGTGATTCGGCCGGCGCCGTGGCTGCATTCGAAAATGTGGTCATCGACAGTGTGCGGATACTGGGCCCAGACCATCCCGACACCCTGACCGCCCGTCACAACCTCGCTCGTTGGCAAGGAGAAGTGGGCGACCTGGCTGGTGCCGCGACCGCGGCCGAGGAGGTCCTGACCGACCGCGTTCGGATATTGGGTCCGGATCATCCCGACACCCTGACCACCCGCAACAACCTCGCCTTCTGGCGGGGAAAAGCAGGGGATCCGGCTGGCGCCGTAGCGGCGTACGAGCAACTGCTTACCGACTGCTTTCGGGTGTTGGGGGCGGACCATCCTGACACCTTGACCGCTCGCAGCAACCTAGCCCTCTGGCGGGGAAAGGCAGAGGACCCGGCTGGCGCTGTCGCCGCGTTCGAGCAGCTGCTGCCCGACGTCTTGCGAGTACTAGGCCCGGACCACCCCAACATCTTGACCATTCGCAACAACCTTGCCCACTGGCGGAGCCAATCGTCCGAGCGAGTAACCTCTTAAGCAGCTCAGCCGGTCGCTACTGTCGCTGGTCGGTCGTTCATGACACGTACTCATCATCCCGATAAGCGGATGTTCGCGCTTCAAATTGTCCGGCCGTGGAAATGATCCGGACCGAGCACGCGTTCGCGCGCTCGGTCAGTGTCGGATTCCTGGGCCGCAGCGGCGATCAGCGCGTCGAGCTCCTCCACGGTGAGCACCTCGTACGGATGCACCGCCGGCTCATCGGTGAGAGTCTCGACTCTCTCTCCTTGGCTACCCGGTCGGCGTCGGTGAAACTGCCGACGGTGTCCACCGGACCACAGTGGCATAACCCGTCGATGACACTCGACAGCTGTGCCTTCGACAGGTGGTAGACCCAGCCAAACTCCTACGTCCTCATGCAGAGGAACAGGGCTAGCAGGCCGCGGGCCTCGGTGCCACCGACCCGTTAGCAAGCAAGGCGGCGTTGTGACCGTCCCCGCGGTGCTCCCGCAGCTACGTCGCCGCGTTCAAAGGCAGGCGACCGGCTCCTCGAGCACAGTGAGGCCACCGAGTCGGCATGAAGCGCAGCCTTCGGTCGGTGCGTTGAACGATCCGCCGCCGCAGCTTTGCGACGCCGCCTCGCTCTCGCTCGGCGATCTCCTCTTCGGGAGTGAGCTTCCCCTCCACCCACGGGAGGCGGCGCGCCACCCGCTGTCGGCGAAGATGTAGAACACCGCGTGGACCACCTCCAGTGGGCCAGTCCCAGGGGTGTCGCGCGACCCGCGAGCCTCCTTTGGGCACTCGGACAACGTGACGGTGGCGGTCGGCTCGACGAACTCGAATACACCACCCACGAACGAAACGGGCCGGATACGCCAAAGCCGGGCTAGGCTGGAACCGGAAGTCAGCGCGGATCCGAGGGAGCCACCGAAGTGGTCGAGACGCACGACATCGTCCGCCCGCCCGCCGAGCTCAGTGCGGCGCTCGCGAAGATCGGCAGCGCGACCGCCAGTGGTGAGCTCAGCCGGATGGGGATTCGCAGCGCGTTCATCAGCGGGCCCGTTTCGGTGACGCCCGGTGTGCGCGTCGCCGGGCCGGCGCTCACGCTGCAGTTCTTGCCGAAGCGGGAAGACCTTTACCCCGTCGAGGAATACGAAGAGCCGGAGAAGCAGCTGCACCGGCACGTCATGTACCACGCCCAGCCCGGCGACATGATCGTCGTCGACGCGCGCGGGGACATGGGCAGCGGAGTGTTCGGCGAGATGATGCTGACCTACTTCAAGGGCCGCGGCGGTGCCGGCGTGGTCGTCGACGGGTGCCTGCGCGACACCGGTGAGGCCAAGCAGCTCGGTCTCGGGCTGTGGATCCGGGGCGCCACCCCGAACTTCCACACCCAGACCGGCATCGTGCCGGTCGCCGTCAACGTGCCGGTCGCCTGCGGGGGCACGCTCGTCGAACCGGGGGACATCGTGGTCGCCGACGACGACGGGGCCGTCGTGGTGCCGGTGAAGCTGGCCCCGGCTCTGGTGGCGCACGCCGAGGAGCACGCGGAATGGGAGGAGTTCTCCCGGATCCGGCTGGCCGAGGGCGGCGACCTGCGGCGGTACTACCCGCTGTCGGACGAGGCCCGGCCCGAGTACGAACGGTGGCGCGCCGAACAGGGCCGCGCCTAGCTCCACAGGCGGTCGTGGCTCGACTCCGCGTCCCAGTGCGTCGTTTCGGCGAAGAACACCGGGTCGCGCGGGTCGAGGTGGTGGCGCACCAGTTCCTCGTCGAGGTCGCCGAAGCCCAGTCCCGGTGTGTCCGGCACCGTGATGTGGCCGTCCCGGATCAGCGGGCCGGTGACGAGGTCGCTCCAGAACTCCACGTCGGCCGCGTGGTGTTCGAGCACGAGGAAGTTCTCCGTGGCGGCCGCCAGGTGCACGCACGCCATCGTCGCGATCGGTGACGCCGCCAGGTGCAGCGCCATCGCGATCCCGCGCTCCTGCGCGTAGTCCCCGAGCCGCTTGGTCTCCGCGATCCCGCCCGACGTCGCCGGATCGGGGTGCACGACGCGGATGGCGCCCGCGTCCAGCAACGGCCGGAAGCCCTCCAAGAGGTAGATGTCCTCCCCCGTGCACGTCGGGACGGCGACGGCCTCGGTGAGCCGGCGCCACTGGTCGGTCAGCTGCCACGGGATCAGGTCTTCGATCCACGCCAGCGTGAACGGCTCCAGCGCGCGGCCGATCCGGATGCACGAGTCGAGGGCGATGTGGCCGAAGTGGTCGGCGGCGAGCGCGACGTCGTAGCCGACGACGGACCGCACTGTGTCCACATAGGACGCCAGGTGGTCGACACCCGTGGCCGTCACCTGGATGCCGGTGAACGGGTGCATCGTCGTGTCGTCCGCGCGGGCGCCCGGCGGCGCGATCAGCGCCCCCGGCACTTCCCACAGCAGGTCGACGCCGATGTCCATCTTCAGCATAGTGAACCCGCGCCGCTTGCGCTCCAGCAGCCGGGCGCCCATCTCGTGCGGGTCCGGCAGCGACGGCGTGTCCGCGTAGCACCGGATCTCCTCCCGGAACCGGCCGCCGAGCAGCGCGTACGCCGGCACTCCGTACGCCTTGCCCGCCAGGTCCATCAACGCCATCTCGACGCCGGAGACCCCGCCGCCCTGGCGGCCGTGGTGCCCGAACTGCTTGATCTTGCGGAAGATCTTGTCGACGTTGCAGGGGTTCTCGCCGACGAGCCTGCTCTTGAGCACGAGCGCGTAGGTGGCGCTGGCCCCGTCGCGCACTTCGCCGTAGCCGACGAGGCCCTGGTTCGTGTCGATCCGGATGATCGACGAGCGGAACGGCACGCCGGTCAGGTTCGCCACCCGCAGGTCGGTGATGCGCAGGTCGCTCGGGCGCGACGCCGTCGCGACGTGCTCCTCCGTGATCACCCCTTCACCGCCCCGGCCGTGAGGCCCTCGGTCAGGAACCGCTGCCCGAACCCGTACATGAGCACGACCGGGATGCTGATCAGCAGCGAGGCCGCGGCCAGCTGGCCCTGCGGCACGACGTCGCCGAAGATCATCGACTGCATGCCGACGGGCAGCGTCTTGTAGTCGTCCTTGGTGATGAACACGAAGGCGAAGAGGAACTCGTTCCACGCGTTGGTGAGCGTGAACAGCGCGACCGCGAGCAGGCCCGGTTTGGCCAGCGGCAGCACGATCCGGCGGAACGCCCCGAACCGCGTGCAGCCGTCGACCAGCGCGGCCTCTTCGAGGTCGGCCGGGATCGACTTGAAGTAGCCGACGAGCAGCCACGTCGCGAACGGCAGGGTGAACGTCGGGTAGGCGAGTACCAGCGACCACAACGAGTCGTTGAGCCCGATCCCGCTCATCAGCTGGTACAGCGGGATGAACAGCAGCGCGCCCGGCATCACGTAGGTGAGCAGGATCGTCACCGTGAAGCTCTCCGAACCCCGGAACTTCAGCCGCGCCAACGCGTACCCGGCCAGCGCCGCGCAGACCAGCGCGATCACGGTGGACGCCACCGACACCAGGATCGTGTTGAGGTACCAGGTGCCGAACGCGCGGCCGGTGAACAGGTTGGTGAACTGCTCGGTGCTCCACGGGGTCGGCCAGAGGTCGTCGGTGCGCGCGACGATCTGGTCGTCGGACTTGAAGGCCGTGACCGTCATCCAGTAGAGCGGCGCGAGCACGAAGCCGAGCAGCCCCACGAGCGCGAGCCCCGACCCGGCGCCGCCGACCAGGCGGGCCGCCACCCGGTTGCCCCGGATGGCGAGCGCGGAGACGACCCTGCCGAGGGCCGCGGCCAGCACCACGAACACGCCGAGCACGAGCGCGGCCTTCCACACGATGTGCGGGGACGCCCAGGCCAGCAGGAGCAGCGCGACCACGACGACCGCCCACGGCAAAGCCTTGCGCTGCGCGGGAGTCAGCCGTGTGCGTCCCAGGTCGGCCGCGCCGGGCTGGTCGCCGCGGCGCATCATCCGCACGAGGAGCACCACGAGGATCGCGATGACCGGCAGCATCACCAGCGTGACCGCGGCGCCCGCGCCCAGCTGCAGCTGCTGGATGGCCTTGGAGTAGGCCACCATCACGTACGGGGCGGTCGCGTCCCCCGGGCCGCCCTGGGTCATCAGCCAGATCAGGTCGAAGTTGTTGAACGTCCAGATCGACGACAGCAGCACCGTGACGATCATGACCGGACGCAGCCCCGGCAGCGTGATGTGCAGGAAGCGCTGCCACTGCGACGCGCCGTCCACCATCGCCGCCTCGTGGAGACCGTGGTCGATGGCCTTGAGGCCGGCGAGGAACGTCACCGTGAAGAACGGGATGCCCTTCCAGACGTTGACCAGGATGACCGCCGGCATCGCGAGCGCGGGATCGGACAGCCACTCCGCGGGCCACTTGTCGACGAGCCCGATCGCGGCGAGGCCGGGGCCGATCCCGGAGTCGGTCAGCAGAACGTTGACGCTGCCGAAGATCGGGTCGAGCAGCGAGCGCCAGGTGAAGGCCGTGACGACCGTCGGGATCACCCACGGCAGCAGGATCACCGCGGCGACCAGTGCCTTGCCGCGGCGCATGTGGTGCAGCATCAACGCCGCGATGAGCCCGAAGGTCACCTTGAAGATCTCGGCGTAGGCGGTGAAGACGAACGAATTGAGCACGCCCTGGTGGAACAAGCCGTCGCCGACGAGGGCGGTGTAGTTGTCCAGCCCGACGAAGACCGTTTCCGCGCCGTGGCGTTCGGTGGTGCTGGTGAAGATCGAGCTGACGATCGGGACGAGGATCAGGCCGGCGACGAGCACCAGCGTCGGCCCGATGAACACCGCGGCGAGGCGCCAGTCGCGCCCGAGCCGCCGCTGCGTCGGCGTGAGCGAGGACGACGCGGCCGGCGCCGGACGGGCCGGCGCCGGGCGCGGACGCAGGGTGGTCATTGCCGGTAGCCCTGTTGTTCGAAGATCTGGACGATCCGGGTGTGCGTCGCGGCGACGGCGTCGGCCGGCCGGGTGCCCTGGATGACCGACTGCATCATGTCGGTCAGCAGGTAGGCGGCGAGGGCGGCCTGCTCGCCGGGGCTCGGGGCCTGGGGGAACGCGTACCCGGTCTTGGTGGTCACCGGGAGCTGCGCGCGGGTCTGCTCCCGCAACGCGGGGTAGGCCGGGTCACCGCTCGTGTAATACGGGTCGGAGTCCCACACCTTGCTCCACGACGGGTTCACCAGGCACGGTGCTTCCTTCGCGACCCCGAGCAGCGCGCTCCCGCCGGCCATGAACTTCGCGACCAGCTTGGCGAGGTCGGGGTTCTTCCCTCCCTTGAACACGACGAACGAATTCGACTCGCCGAACGCCAGCGGCCGGTCGAGCGCCGGTCCGGTGGCGCCGTTGAACACGTGCGTGTTGGCGTACACCGGGTTCTTCTTGGTCTTCGAATCGGCGTAGACGCTGAACTGGTTGAGCGTGAGCCCGAGGATCTGGGCCAGCCAGTTCTCGTTGTTGCTCGAATCGGTCCAGCTGCCGATCCCGGGCGGCAGCATCGGCCGGTACTTCGGGTTCGTGTAGATGTCGCCGATGAACGTGACGGCGGCGACGGTCTCCGGCGAGTTGAACACCACCTTCGTGCCGGTGTTGTCCGCGATCGCCCCGCCGTAGGTGTTGACGACGTTCTGGATGAAGCCGTTGGCGTCACCCGAGCGGTTCACCGTGAGCCCCCAGCCGAAGCGCCGCTTCGCCGGGTCCGAGACCGCCAACGCGTTGTCGCGCAGCTCTTCCCACGTGTAGTAGGGCTTGAGCGGGAGACCCTTTTCCTGGTACCAGTCCTTGCGCAGGTACATCCCGGACGCGATGAAGTGGTACGGGATCGCGAACCAGCGCCCGTCGAACACGCAGTAGTCGTTCGCCTCGGTCGCGGGCTCTCCGTAAAGCGCTTTCATCTCCTCGACCACGTCGGTGACGTCGGTGAGGGCGCCGAGGTTGTGGAGCTGGCCGACGAACCGGCGGTCGCTCAAGAAGGCCAGGTCGCGGTTGGTGCCCGCCTTCACCTCGGCGTCCATCTTCGCGACCATGTCACCGGCGTCGCCGGAGACGAGGTCGTTGCGGATCGTGGTGCCGGTGGCTTGGGCGAACACCTGCAGGGACTTGTCCAGCGCCTTGTTGGCGGCCTCCGAGTACAGCTTCTGCGACAACATCCCCACGGACCCGCCGCGGAGCCGCGCCGCCTGGTCGAGCAGTGCCTGCGGCACCTGGACGTCGACTTGCGGTGCGGGTGCGGGACCGCTCCCGCACCCGGCGAGACCGAGCACGCCCAGCGCGCTCACTCCGAGGAACGTGCGCCTCGACAGGTCAGTTTTCTCTTCCATGACAACTCCTCGTACCGACGGGCGACGTTGCAACCGGCGGGACAGCGCGGCGAGTACCGCGCTGCGGGTCGTTCACGCGGCGAAGGACGCCGTACTGCTGCTGCGTTGTCCTGGCAGCCCGTCGAACAGCCCGGTCGAGCCGCGGGGCCGCCACAGCGGCACCGCGCCCGCGCCGGGCACGGGGTCGAGCGTCAGGGCGGCTGCCTGTTCCGCGGAGTCGAGCGCCCGCTGGACGACCATCGCGTTGGCGACGCTCTGCGCGACGCTGCCGACCGGCCGCAGCCCGAACTGCACGGCGTCGGCGAAGTCGGCGAGTTCCGCGCGGTAGCCGTTGTCGATGCCGCGGAAGACGGTCGTGTGCGTGGTGGCGTCGGGGCTGCTGCGCGTCACACGGCGTTCCGCGTCGGATCCGGCGAGCACGAGCACCCCCTCGGTGCCGTACAGCCGCATGTCGTTGGGTTCGGGCGGCACCGGGATTTCCGGGAAGGACGCGGTGTAGTTGCCGATGGCGCCTCCGGTGAAGACGAGGTTGAGCGTGAGGTCCGACGGTCCGTCGATCGTGCTGTTGGCCGTCTGCACGGCGCCGTGCACGCGGGCGACGTCGCCGCAGAGCAGCCGGATCTGGGCGATGTGGTGCACGCCGAAATCGAGGTGCACCCCACCGCGGTACTGCGGCCGCTGCCGCCACGGCGTGCTGGTGAACCCGCCCGGCCGGGGCACCGACTGCCCGGCGTGCCGCCACGCCATCAGGTGCGGGCGGCCGATCGCGCCGCTGTCGAGCAACGCGCGGGTGTAGCGCAGGTCGTCGCGGTAGAAGTAGTTCTCCCCCACCATGAAGGTGCGGTCCGGGTGCCCGGCCGCCAGCACCAGGAAGTCTTCCGCCTGCCCCGCGTCGACGCCGGTCGGCTTCTCGCAGAACACGTCCTTGCCCGCCGCGAGCGCGTCTCGCGCCACCTCGTACAGGTGCGGGATCGGCACCGAGATGAGCACGGCGTCGACGTCGTCGCGGGCCAGCAACGCGGCCCGGTCGGCGGTGGCGCGGGCCGGATCGGTTCCGCTGTAGGCGGCGAACCTCCGGCCCTGCTCGGCGGAGGAGTCCGTGAACGCGGTGAGCGCGAACCGGTCGGTGAGCGTGCGCAACGCCGGCCAGTGCAGCTTTTCGACCGCGAGCCCGGTGCCGATCAGCCCCAGCCGGATCGGCGGGATAGCCGGTGCCGCCATACCTGTCCGTCCTCGTCATCGGTTCCGGAACTCGGTCGTGCAGTCTGCTAACGCCGCTCGGCGGCCCGCTTGCTTCGCTGTTCCTTCTCCGCGACGAGCGTGGAGAAGTTGTTGCTCAGGTGCTCGCGCATCGCCGCGCGGGCCGCTTCCGGGTCGCGCGCCACGAGGGCCTCGTAGATCTTCGTGTGCTGCGCGGTGGCGCGGCGCAGGCCGGCCGGTGCCTCGTTGGTCAGGCGCCGGCTGGCCGTGCCGAGCCAGCGGGCGGAGTACATGATCCGGTCGAGAATGCGGTTGTCGGCCGCCCGGCAGATCTCCATGTGGAATTCGTGGTCCACCTCGAGGTAGGCCTCGGGATCGGTCTCGAGCGCCGCCATGCGCTCGACCTCGTCCCCGAGCCGGGCCAGCGTCTCGTCGGTGATGCCGGCCGCGGCCATCGCGGCCAGCTCGGGTTCGAGCAGCGCGCGCATCTGGTGCAGTTCCTGCAGCAGCTCGTCGACGATCTCCGTGGGCAGCCACTCGATCAGCAACGGGCTCAGGTAGTCCCACTCCGCGCGGGGGCGCACGACGACCCGGCGGCCCTGTGCGACGTCGACGATGTCGAGCGAAGCGAGGATCTTGAGCGTTTCCCGCGCCACCACGCGAGAAACCCCGAACTCACCGGCGATGTCGAGTTCGGACGGAGCCCGGCCGTCCTCGAACCCGCCGCTGACGATGCGGCGGGTCAGGTGGGCGGCCACCTGCACCGGGAGGGTCCGGACCTTGACAGCGTCCGGAGACTCTTGTCTCCTTTGCATGTCATCAGCTTATCGGACAAGTTGCACTTCACGTTAGCCCGTTCATCTGCATGACCCTGCGGCAGGAGAGCAATGCGGATCGTGAACATCACGACGGCGGTGGTCGCCTACCACGGTGAAGCCACGCTGGTGCGCATCGACACCGACGAGGGCCTCAGCGGGTTCGGCGAGGCCAATCCGGACGCCGGCGCGGGTGCCGTCGTCGGGATGATCGAGTCCCTGACGCCCCTTCTGCTCGGCGAGGACCCGCGCAACGTCGAACGGTGCTGGGAGAAACTGCGCCGCAGCAAGGTGTTCGCGGGCGCCCAGAGCGGGGTGTTCGTGATCGCCCTGTCCGGGATCGAACTCGCGCTGTGGGACCTCGCGGGCAAGGCCGCGGGTCAGCCCGTGTACCGGTTGCTGGGCGGGAAGTTCCGCGACCGCGTCCGCCTCTACGCCGACTGCGGCGACGGCGACGACCCGGCGGGTTCGGTCGCCGGCTGCGTCGACCGGGCCCAGCGGATGGTCGCGGAAGGCTTCACCGCCCTCAAGTTCGACATCGACGACCTGCACCACCCGGCCAAGTTCGACGCTTTCAACCACACCGTCAACGCCGCCGAGCTGCGCTCGATGGTCGAGCGCGTGGCCGCCGTCCGGGAAGCGATCGGCCCGGACGTCGACCTGGCCATCGACCTGCACGCCCGCTACGACGTGCCGAGCGCGTGCCGGATCTCGTGGGAGCTCGAGCCGTTCCACCTGATGTGGCTCGAGGAGCCGCTGCCGGCGGAGAACGTCGACGCGCTGGTGCGGGTGCGCGAACAGACCCGCACGCCGATCTGCGCGGGCGAAAACCTCTACCTGCGCTGGGGATTCCGCGAACTGCTCGAACGCGGCGCCGTGGACTTCATCGAGCCGGACGTCCCGAAGTGCGGCGGCCTGGCCGAGGCGAAGAAGATCGCCAACCTCGCGGAGCTGCACTACGTCCCGTTCGCCCCGCACCTGGTGTCGACGCCGCTGGGCACGATGGCGACTTCGCACCAGTGCGCGGCGATCCCCAACTTCTTCGTCCAGGAGTGGCACGCTCTGGAGGAGCGCGCGGTGTGGGACAGCTACGTCCACGTCCCCGACGGGAGCGGCTCGATCGTCAAGGACGGCTACATCACGCTCCCCGACACGCCCGGCATCGGCGTGGAACTCGACATGGACGGCGTCCGCGCCCACGCGGTCGCGGGCTACGGGGTGTTCGAAACCCGGTGACAGGAGGTCCGGCTTGAGCCACTTGGTGCGATTCTCCGACGGAACCGGCGTCCGCGTCGGCCTGCTCGCCGACGCGGAACTGCGGCCGCTCGCGGTGGCGTCGATGGGTGACCTGCTGCGCCGCTCCGTGGCGGAGATCCGCGAGCTGACCGAGGCCGCCGGCGCACCCGTGGGCGGGGCGCGCCTGCTGCCGCCGCTGGACGGGCGGATGGAGGTGTGGGCCGCCGGCGTGACCTACCAGCGGTCCGAGGAAGCCCGCCGTGAGGAGAGCACCGACGAGGACGTCTACGCGCGGGTGTACCGCGCCCAGCGGCCGGAGCTGTTCTTCAAGTCGGCCGCGTGGCGCGTCGTCACCGACGGCGAACCGATCGCCGTCCGCGCCGATTCCGCCAACAACGTGCCGGAGCCGGAACTCGGTTTGCTGCTGACCAGTACCGGGGAGGTCGCCGGGTACGTGGTCGTCGACGACGTCAGCTCCCGCAGCATCGAAGGCGAGAACCCGCTGTACCTCCCGCAGGCCAAGATCTACACGGGTTCGTGCGCGGTGTCGGCCCGGGTGCGCCCGGCCTGGGAGGTGCCGGACCCGCTGTCGCTCGGGCTCCGCATGCGCATCCGCCGCGACGGCCACGAGGTGTTCGCCGGCGAAGCGAACACCTCGCAGCTCAACCGCGAACCGGCGGGGCTGGTCGAATACCTGTGGCGCGACAACGACTTCCCCGACGGCGCGGTGCTCTCCACGGGCACGTCCGTCGTGCCGGGGCTCGACCTCGGGCTGCGCCCCGGCGACGTGGTCGAGATCGAGATCGACGAGGTCGGCTCCCTGCACTCCCACGTGGTGCTGGGCGCGGAGGAGGTGCGCCGGGCGCTCGCGGCTCGCTGAGTCCGGCCGGGGGTCAGGCCAGCAGGCGGGCCTTCAGCGCGTCGATGGTCGCGTCGTCGAGGCGAAGGCCTTGGCGGGCGTAGGCGTCCATGGATCCGTACAGGTGATCGACCTCGGCGAAAGCCGCGCGCAGCCAGCTCAGCTCGACAGCCTCGGGGTCGCCCAGCTTTTCGTTGCTGAGCAGGAAATCGGCCTCGACAGTCGCGCGCGGCACGCCCAGCAGGCTCAGCAGGATCGCCGTACCCCAGCCGGTGCGGTCCTTGCCCGCCGAACAGTGGAACACGGTGGCGCCGGAACCGTTCGCCGCGATGGCGCGCAGCAGGTCGCCGAACGCGTGGTCCGCGCCGACGAAGTCGACCATGAAGGGGTAGCCGATCGACTGGCCCAGGTTGTCCGATCCGTTGAGCAGCCCGGCCGCGACGGCCTTCACCAGCGTGACGGCGGCGTTGTCGTGGAACCGCAGGCCGTGCGCGAGCGAGACGACGTCGGCCACCTGGTAGCGGGCCCCCGCGGGTACGCGGTCCGGCTCGTCGTGGCGCTCCTGCACGTTGCGCAGGTCGACGTCCAGCGAAACGTTCGCCGCGGTGAGCCGCTGGAGATCCGCGTCGGTGAGGTTGGAGAGCTTGTTGGACCGGTAGACGACGCCGGTGCGGACCGTGCGGCCGTCGGTCGTGGGGTAGCCGCCGATGTCGCGGAAGTTCCTGGCGCCCTCCAGGCTTACCGCGCTGACGACGGCCGATGCCGGGGCTGCTATCCCGCTGACGAGTGTGGTCACCGCCGCGCCGATCACGAGCAGCTTTCGCACGCGCATGTCGCTCCCTCCGCCGAGTGCCGGGACGAACGTGAATGGTTCCCGCGTTCGCCGGGGAGGACAACGGTAAAAGGTGAAGGGTTCGCGGGGAGTTCAGCGAGCGGCCACCGGCTTGAGGGCGGTGGCCGCTCCACGGCGCACCCCGCGCTCCCCTTCGCCCCCACCGGCAGCCGCCGCCGTCAGGACTGCTCGGTGCCGGCCGGCCCACCGCCCGCGATCAGACGAGCGGCCACCGGCAGCCACTCCACCGCGCACCCCCGCGCCCACCGCCGTCAAGCCTGCTCGGTGCCAACCGGCCCACCACCCGTGATCAGACGAGCGGCCGCCCCGGGAGACGGCCTGGACAGGAGTCCGATTTATCTGATTGGATCTCACCAGGAGCGTTTTACAACGTTGTAAAAGTGAAGGGTCCCCGCCGATGAGAAGAGCCGCTTCTGTCCTCCTGGCCCTGCTGGTGGCGCTGGGCGTGGCGTCGGGAACGCCGCCCGCGAGTGCCGCCGAGGCCGTGCACGGCCTGAAGGCCGAGTACTTCACGATGTCGGCGCCGGGTGCGCACGACTTCGCGAACCTGGCCGGCACCGCGCTCGACGGGGAGGTCGACCACCCGGACCTGACCTCGGTCTTCGGGCTGGTCACCGGGCGCACCGAGAACACGACCGCCCGGTGGAGCGGGCAGCTCGCCGTGCCGCAGACCGGGGACTACACCTTCTACGCGATCGGTGACAACGGGTTCCGGCTGTTCATCGACGGCGCGCCGGTGATCGACCACTGGGTCGGCGACTGGGACAAGGAGCAGACCAGCGCTCCGGTCACGCTGGCCGCCGGCACGCAGCACGACTTCAAGCTGGAGATGTTCCAGGACACCGGCGGCGCGAACATGTTCCTGCGCTGGTCCAGCGCGGCCATCGCGAAGCAGATCGTGCCGCTCTCGGCGTTCACGCCGCCGGCCGGCTTCCGGGCCGTGCCGCGCACCGCGGACGTCTCCCAGGACGGCCGCACGCTCACGGCCGACTTCGACGGCCGCGTCTCGGGGACCGGCGACCTGGCGGACCACCTGCGGATCGAGGTCGACGCGACGCCGATGCCGGTCTCGTCCCTCACCGCGAGCCGCAGCCGGGTCACCATCCGGCTGGCCGAGGCGGTCCTGAAGGGCCAGCGGGTCACCCTCTACTACGACGGCGCGGGCGCGCTCGCGGTGGACGGCACGAAGATCGGCAAAGCCGCGCGCATCGTCGCGAACGCGTCGGCCGAACGGCTCAAGACGCCGTGGGGCGAGCACGTCGACACGCGCCACCCGTTGCCGGAGTACCCGCGGCCGCAGCTCGAACGCGACAAGTGGGTCAACCTCAACGGCCCGTGGGAGTTCTCGGCCGCCACAGAGGCCCAGCAGCCGGCGTTCGGCAAGAAGCTGCCCGAGAAGGTGATCGTGCCCTTCCCGATCGAGTCGCAGCTCTCCGGGCTCGAACGGCACGAAGACCACATGTTCTACCGCCGCACGGTCAGCGTCCCGCGCGACTGGAAGATCGGCGGCGGGCAGCGCCTCAAGCTCAACTTCGGCGCGGTCGACTACCAGGCCAAGGTCTGGGTGAACGGCAAGGTCGTCGCCGAGCACACCGGCGGGTACACGGCGTTCAGCGCCGACATCACCGACGCGCTCAAGCGCGGTGACGAGCAGGAGATCGTCGTCGCCGTCACCGACACGACCGGCCCGTACCAGCCCAAGGGCAAGCAGTCCGCCAACCCCGGCGGCATCTTCTACACGCCGTCGTCGGGCATCTGGCAGACGGTGTGGCTGGAACCGGTGGCGGACAAGGGCATCGACGAGATCAAGACGACGCCCGACCTCACGACGAACTCGCTGGCGCTCACCGTCAAGTCCGCGGGCAACGCCACCGTCACGGCGGTCGCCAAGGACGCTCGTGGCCGGCAGGTCGCCGCGGTCACCGGGCCGGCGAACGCGAACCTGAAGATTCCGGTGCCGAACCCGCACCTGTGGACGCCGGACGACCCGTACCTGTACCAGCTGGAGGTCAAGCTGGGGGGCGACAGGGTCAAGAGCTACTTCGGCATGCGGTCCACCGGCATCACGAACGTCAACGGCACGCCCAAGCTGACGCTCAACGGCAAGCCGATCTTCAACCTGATGCAGCTGGACCAGGGCTTCTACCCGGACGGCCTGAACACCGCGCCGAGCGACGAGGCCCTCGTCTTCGACCTGAAGGCGCAGAAGGACCTCGGTTTCAACGCCGTCCGCAAGCACATCAAGGTCGAGCCCGCCCGCTGGTACTACCACGCGGACCAGCTCGGACTGCTGGTGTGGCAGGACTTCGTGTCCGTCGAGGACGGCACCAACCCGGCGGCGCAGCAGGCGTGGCTCAGCCAGGGCCTGGAGGAGATGCACCAGCTGCAGAACTCCCCGTCGGTCTACGCCTGGATCGTGTTCAACGAGGGCTGGGGCGAGTGGGACAAGACCGCGACCGGCCGGATCACCGACCAGGTCAAGGCCACCGACCCGAGCCGGATCGTCAACGCCCACAGCGGGGTGAACTGCTGTGCCTCGAAGGGTGACTCGGGCGCGGGCGACGTCATCGACCACCACGACTACAACAACACCGACCCGGCGGCCTCGGACGGCAAGCGCGTCGCGATGGACGGTGAGCACGGCGGCTTCACGCTGCGCACGCCGGGTCACCAGTGGCCCGGTGCGCCGATCGCGATCTACAGCGGGGTGGCGGACAAGGCGGCGCTGACGGCGAAGTACGTCGACAACACCCGCACGTTCTACCTCGGGCAGGCTCGGGCCGAGCTGTCGGCGTCGGTGTACACGCAGGTCACCGACCTGGAAGGCGAGCTCAACGGGCTCTGGACCTACGACCGCAAACGCATCAAGGTCGACCCGGGTCCGGTCCGCGAGATCAACCGGCGGGTGATCGAAGCCGGTGCCGGCGCCGGCAAGCCCTACCCGTACGCGGGGAAGGGCTCGTGGAACCTCGACGAGCGAGGCGGAACGACCGCGAAGGACTCGAGCGGTGGCAAGAACCCGCTGACGCTCACCCCGACCGGGGCGGCCTTCAAGGACGGCGCGCTGCAGTTCAGCGGCGGCTCGGCCGACACCTACGGCCCGGTCGTCGACACGACCGGCGACTACACCGTGTCCGCGAAGGTGCGGCTCGACCAGCTGCCCGGCAACTACGCGACCGCGGTGAGCCAGGACGGCCGGGACCGGGAAAGCCCGTTCTACCTGCAGTACGGGCAGGGCGCGTTCGCGTTCAGCACGCCCGGCGGCAACCGGGCCCGGTACGAGGTCGTGCCGGAGACCGGCCGCTGGTACGAGCTGACGGGCGTCCGGGCCGGCACCGAGATCCGGCTCTACGTGGACGGCGTGAAGGTCGCGACCGCCCCGGCCGGACCGGCGTTGGTCAGCACCGGCGCGTTCACGGTCGGCCGGGCCAAGTACGACGGCCGCAACGTCGACTTCTGGCCCGGCGCGGTCGACGACGTCCGCGTGGTCGGCAAGGCGCTGACGGACACGGAGGTCGCCCAGGTCTCCTGACCTTCACCCTGCGACGCGGGTGCCGCACCCCGGCACCCGCGTCGCCGCGTGCCCGAAACCCGGGTTCGGTAGCGCCCGGCCCGGGGGAGGCTGGGCCCCGCCGAACGGAGGTGGGCGTGGTGAACACGGTGGATCCGGCGCGGGCCCGGCGAGAGCGTCTTGAGCGGTGGCACGAGAACCCTTGGCTGCTCGCCGGGATCGCGGTGGCGTCGGTGACCACGCCGGCCCTGGGTGTCCTGGCCGGGCTGGGCTTCGGCGGGATCCTCGAGCAGTTCCGGACGACGGCGATCGACAGCGTCTTCGACGACCGCGGGGACGGAGACCCGCCTTACGTCGTCATGTGGGGCACCTTCGGCCTGCTCGGCTGCCTCCTCGCGGCGACGCTGGCCGGTGCCGCCGCGCGGCGCTACCGGGCACGCCCGTCGGGGCCGGTGTTCCCGGCGGTCCTGGCACTGGGCGGAAGCACTGTGGGCGTTGCGGTTTCGGCCCGGGACTGGCTTCCGCCGCTCGCCGTCGGCACCGCGGTCGATCCGGTCTTCCACCACGACGAACCCTGGGGGTTCTGGGCGTGGGTGTGCTACTACGCCGACTGGTGGGCGCCCGCGCTGCTGCTCGGGCTGACGCTGCTCACGCTGGGATGGGCCGTGGCGGACGGCCGCCGGCAGACCCGGCTGGCCGCGACCCGCGACCGGTTGCTGGCCCACGGCTGCCGGGTGCCCGCGGCCGTGGTCGACGTCAAGCTCCGCCTCGCGGGCGACGAGTCGGGCACCCGGATCGTCGGCTCGACGGTGACGGTGTCCTACACCGACCCGGCCGGCGTCCGCCGCTGGGCGACCCGCCGCAGCCGCGAGACCGAACTGGCTGTCGGGCCCGGCGGCGCGGAGGTCCTCTTCGACCCGGCCCGCTCCGCGGACGAGAAGGCGGTCTTCGTCGCCCTCCGCCGCCACCCGGCCCTCGCCGACTGGCTGCCGGCTTGATCAGCCGGTTTCGCGGGCCCACAGCAGTTCGGTCAGCTGCGCGACCGCCTTGTCGCGGTGCCGCCGGTAGGTGTTGAACGACAGGTGCAGGGAGTTCGCCACGCGCTCCTGGACGCCGATCGGGCGCAGGAACGTGCGCTCGATCAGCACGCCGAGATCCGGCTTCAGCGTGGCGGCCGTTTCGTCGAGCACGTCCCGCAGGATCTCGGCCGGGGTGCGGCCGGCTCGTTCGTGCTGCCGGACCAGCCGTGACCGCAGCAGCGGGTTCGAGCGCAGGAGTTCCGGCGTGTGCAGGGTGCGCAGGGCGGAGCGGACGGCGTCGGTGAACTCCGGCTCGGACAGCACCGGCTCGTCGAGGTCCTGCCCGGCTGGGCGCGCCGGCGCGCCCAGCCGGCGGGTGTGCAGCAGGTCCGTGTACGTCGTGATGCCGGTCCGGCGCCAGTCGTGCGCGAACACCGGGAACCGCGCGCCGCCGACTTCGTAACCGGCTTCGGTGGCCGCCCAGAAGTCGAGGGATTCCATCGCGGGTGCCCACAGTTCCCCGTCGCCGAACGCGCCGACGAAGCTCCACGCCGTGCCGGCGCCGACCAGGAGGATGTCCAGCATCTGCCACGCGACGAACAGCGTCAGCGACGGGGACGGGCGCTGTCCGTGGTCGCGGTCGAGGAAGAACCGCCAGGCGCGGACCCGTTCCCCGGCGCGTGGCGGCCCGAACTTCGCGGCGTAGCCCCACATCGCGTCGGTACCCGGGTCGACGCCGAGGTCGGCCTCGGTCAGGTCCAGGCAGGCGCCGTAACCGCGCGGCTCGCCGGTCTCGGTGCGGAAGACCCGGAAGTCCCCGGGCCGGCGCCGCAGCCAATGCGCCACCAGCTCGGCTTGCGCGCTCCCCTGCCACTCGGCGGTCATGGCGACGATCGGCGACCGGTCGCCGTCGCGCAGCCCGTCGGCGTGCGCCCCCATCGTCGGCGGCAGCGACGCCAGCGCCGCGAACGGGGAACGGGCACCGTTCAGCACGACGGTCAGCACGACCAGGTCCAGCCGCTCCCGCTC
Source organism: Amycolatopsis sp. FBCC-B4732 (assembly GCF_023008405.1). Lineage (NCBI taxonomy): Bacteria > Bacillati > Actinomycetota > Actinomycetes > Pseudonocardiales > Pseudonocardiaceae > Amycolatopsis > Amycolatopsis sp. FBCC-B4732. The sequence continues at coordinate 276,291 of NZ_CP095376.1, read as the reverse complement.
GTCCGCCGTCGCCCGGACCTGGTCGTGGAACACGGCGAGCTTCCGGCGGTACAGGTCGGCGTAGCGGCTGGGATCGCGCCAGCGCAGGTCCGCGGTGATGGCGTCGCGGACCACGTCGTGGGGGTAGAGCCCGTACGGGGACTCGTCGACGAACGCCTGCGTGCGCAGCCAGGCGAACAACTCGCCGGCGTCACCGCCGACCATCGAGCGCAGCAGGTCCTCGGTCGTGACGAGCAGTAGCGCGCACACTTCCAGCGCCGTGCGGTGCCGGGCGCTCGGCACCTCGTCGAGCATCTGCGCCAGCAACGGGCCCACGACGTCGGGCAGGTCCGACAGCGTCCGCGGCGCGGCACCGCGGCGTACGGCGTCCACCATCAGCGACAGGGTGAGCGGGTGGCCGCGGCTGATCTTCAGCAACCGGTCGTGCGTCTCGCCGGGAACGTCCTGGGTGGTCAGGTACGCGCTTCCCTCCTCGGCCGAGAGGTTGCCGAGCGCGACGACCCTCGTCAGCGTCCGCCAGGCCGGGTCCGCGCGCCACCGCGGCCCCGGAGAGCGCCGCCCGGCGATCACCACCAGGCAGGACGCCGGGAGGGACGGCAGGTACTGCTCGCGGACCCAGTCGTCGACCGGCTCCAGCAGTTCGTACGTGTCGATCAGCAGCACGTCGCCGGCCGGGGCGGGCAGGGCTGCCCGGCCGAGGGCCAGGTGCCGGGCGTCGACCCGGACCGGCTCGAAGCCCTTCTCGGCCGCCACGTCGGCGAAGACGTCGAGCAACGCGCTCTTGCCCACCCCGCCGACCCCGTGCACGAAGAGCACGCCGGGCGCGCCCAGCGCGTCGCGGAACAGGGCGACCTCCTCGTCCCGCCCCGTGAAAGCCCGCCGCTGCAGCTCCCGCACGGTCCGGCCGAGTGATGTCATGCACCCGACTGTATCCATCGCCGCCGACCGGAGTGGGCACCGAACGGGCAGCGGCTGGGCTGGTGGCCGCGGGCCCGCTCGGTGACGATCTTGGCGTTGTTCCCGAGCGAAGGAAGCAGTCATGGTTCAGAACCCCGAAGAGTTCCCCAGCAACTGGGGACGCTGGGGTGCCACCGATCAGCTCGGCACCGTCAACCTGATCACCGCCGAGGCCCGCGCGCGCGGCGTTGCCCAGGCGCGCAAGGGATTGACGGTGTCGCTGGCGCGCAAGACCCCGACCGCACCGCTGATGGGCGGGCCGATGGCCGCGCTGCGGGCGGACACCACCGGCGTGCAGACCATCATGTCGTTCACCGGCTCGCCGCCGCTGGCGATGGCCGAGCTGATGCTGGTCACGACGCACCACCCCGAGGTGACGCACCTGGATGCGTTGTCGCACATGGTCGTGGACGGGCAGGTCTACCCCGGGATCGCGCAGGCGGAGAGCTCCGGGCCCGCGGGCGTGACCCACTGCGCGGCGGACGTGTTCGCCGACGGGATCGTGACCCGCGGCGTGCTGCTCGACCTGGCCCCGGACGGCAAGCTGCCCGACGGCCACGCGGTCACGGCCGACGACCTGGACGCGGCGGCGGCGCGGGCGGACGTCGTGGTGGAGCCGGGTGACGCGCTCGTCGTGCGCGCGGGCTGGGACCGGGTCCCCGACCACGGCCGGGCGCTGCCGGGAATGACTTCCGGGGCCGTCCGGTGGATGCACGACCACGGGATCGCCGTCTACGCCGGGGACATCGGCGACGCGTCGCCGCCGGTGCAGGACGACTTCCCCGGCGCCCTGCACCGGCTGGGCCTCGCCCGCCTCGGGTTGGTGCTGATCGACGGCGCCCGCGGCGAGGAACTCGCGGCGGTCTGCCGGGAGCAGGGCCGTTGCACATTCCTTTTCGTGGCCGCGGTTCCGCGCATCCTTGGCACCACCGGGCTGCCGGTGAACCCGCTGGCCATCTTCTGAGCGAAATCGCGCCGGTGATCAGCCGGGCGAGCGTGCTCATCAAGGCGCCGCCGGCGGAAATCCGGCGCCTGCACACGGATATCGACCGCTGGCAGCGCTGGATCCCGGAAATCACCCCCGCCCACAAGGGAACATCGGGACCGCTGCGGCCGGGCCCGGTGTTTTCCTGGTCGCCGCAGAACATGCACGTCGAGTCGACGGTCACGGCCGTGAAGCCGGCCCGCTGCACCGCGGAGAAGCGGGGAGCACGGACTCGCTGACGCGCCGGGGCGGTACCATCCGACCACGGCAAGGGGTCTTCGACGGGAGCTGACGCGGGTGGCACGTCTGCACGTCGGCTGCGCGATGTGGACGCACAAGGCGTGGCCGGGGCGGTTCCTGGCGCCGTCGCTGCCGGCCAAGGAGCGCCTGCGCGCCTACGCCGGCTGGTGCACCGCGGTCGAAGGCAACACGACGTTCTACGCGACGCCGGCCCGCGGCACCGTCGAGACGTGGGCGGAGCAGACCGGCCCCGGCTTCCGGTTCGTGGTCAAGGTGCCCAAGGTCGTCACGCACGAGCGCCGGTTCACCGGGGTCGAGACCGAGATGCGGGCGTTCCTGGACGCGATCGAACCCCTGGGTGAGCGGGCGGTCCTGTGGACCCAGCTGCCCGGCTCGTTCGGCCCCGCGGACGTCGACGCCCTCGCCCGTTTCCTGCGCCGCCTCCCCGCCAATCTCCGGCGCGCGGTGGAGGTGCGCCACCCCGAGTTCTTCACCGACCCGCGCTCGACGTCGCTGCTGGAGGGGACGCTCGCCGGCGCGGAGGCCGAGTGGGTGCCGTTCGACACCACCGTCTTCTTCGCGAGCCCGCCGATCAGCGAGGCCGAGCAGGAGGCGTGGGGCAAGAAACCGCGGCTACCGCGGCGAACGCGGGCCCTGACCGACCAGCCGGTGGTCCGCTACCTGGGCCGGGACTCGGTGGAGGAGACGGTCGCGGGCTGGCAGCCGTGGACCGAGGTGGTCGCCGGCTGGCTGCGCGAGGACCGGACACCGACGGTCTTCGTGCACACCCCGGACAACGACGAGGCCCCGGCACTGGCCCGCCGCTTCCACGACGACGTACGGGCGCTGGTGCCGGATCTCGAGGCGCTTCCGGAGCCGGAACCGATCGAGCCGGCGACGTTGTTCTGAGCTATCCGCCCAGCACCTCCGCCGTGAAGCCCGCTGCCGTAGCGGAAGTCGTCAGCGTCTCCGCGTCGGTCGCCGGCAGGAGGACGAGCGGGTAGCAGTCCGACTCGATGTCCAGGACCGCGAGCGCCGTTCCCGTCTCGCGCAGCCGGTTCCCCGCCGTCTCGAGGAAGTCGTACGTCGGGAGTTCGCTCGCCGCCAGAGACGTCCACAGCTCATCGGCCGGTGGGGCCGAGCGCAGGGCACGCAGCTGGGCGGTGATCTCGTCGGCGGCTTCCTTCCAGTCGACCTCGGCGAGCAGGCCGTGGTCGGCGAGGGCGTCGACCAGGGCGATCCACGGGAGGCCGTCGAAGGGCTCGTCGATGCCGCGGTCGTCGAGGCGGTCGGCGTGCTCCCGCACGTACGCGGCGGGGTCGTCGAGGGCGGCCGCCGCCCGGGCGGGGACCTCGGGGGTGTCCGGGGCCAGGAGCGTGGCCACGGCCACCAGTGCGTCGCGAGCCGGCGTGGTCATCGGGGTCCTCCGTGGGGCGAGGGGCGGGCGGGACCATGATCTCAGCTCACCGGTTCAGACCAATCTGGTGCCACCTTGATCGAGCAAGCTCTACCGGACGCGGCCGGTCGCGGGTGATCCTTCAGTTCCCCCGTCTGGATCGACCGAGGGATGTGGTCGCCGTGTTCCGCCGCCTCGTTCTCGTTTTCGCCCTCCTCGCCGCCGCGACCACCGGGACCGCGGAGGCCGGGCAGACCGCTCTGCGCGCGGCCGATCCCAGCGTGCTGCGGGTCGGGTCCACCTACGTCGCCGTCCAGTCGTCCGGGGGCGGGATCGTGGTGCGGCAGGCCGCGTCCACCGACGGGCTGGCGAGCGCGCCCGCGCGGCGGATCTGGTCGGACAGCCGCGGCCTCGGCGAGGTGTGGGCTCCGGAGATCGTCACCGACGGCGGCCGGTTCTACGTCTACTTCACGGCCGGAACCGGGGCGGCGCACCGGATGTACGTGATCAGCTCGGCCGTCGCCGACAGCGGCTACACGGCGGAAACGCAGCTCGCGCTCCCCGACGGCAAGTGGGCGATCGACGGCACGATGTTCACCTTCGGCGGCCAGCGGTGGTTCGTCTGGTCGGGCTGGGCCGGCGACACGAACGTCGAGCAGAACCTGTACATCGCCCGCATGAGCACCCCGACGACGCCGTCCGGCGCGCGGTACGTGATCTCGCAGCCGCGGGAGAGCTGGGAGCGGGTCGTCGGGAACCCGTACATCAACGAGGCCCCCGAGGCGATCAAGGACCCGAACGGGCAGCTGCACATCGTCTATTCGGCCAACGGGAGCTGGAGCGACCAGTACTGCATCGCGGAGCTGCGCCTGCGCGCCGGCGGCGACCCGACGTACGTGTGGGACTGGTACAAGTCCAACGGCTGCCTGTTCGGCTCGAACCGGGCCACGATGATGGCGGGCTGGGACCCGACGTTGTACGTCAACGGGCCCGGCCACAACAGCTTCGTCCTGCTGAACGGCGATATCGCGACGAGCCCGCCTGCGGGGCCCAAGTTCCCGTTGATGTACCACGCGGTCGCCAAGGGGACGCCGTATTCGTGGGCGAACCGGTACTGGTACACGGGAACGTTCTGCTGGTGGGGGTCGACGACCTACCGGCGGGCGAACGTCCCGGGCGCGAACACCGACACGGGGTGGAGCCTGAAGTTCTTCGAATGAGCCGGGCCCATTCGGGGGTGACTTGGCTGGGAGACGCCCCTGGCGCCCGATCGTCGAGGGGGTGAGCTGGATCGGCGCGTTGGCCGTCGCCGTAATGGTGGTCCCGCTGGCGCCGCTGGGAGCGCGGGGCGAGTGCTGCTGCCCCAGGGCCGGATGGCCGAAGCCCGCTGACTCACTCCCCCGCCGGGAGGATGCGGCCGCGCACCTCGCCGAACGCGATGCGCGTGCCGTCCGCTCCCGGGGCCGTTGCCGTGATCACCACTTCGTCGCCGTCCTGCAGGAACGACCGCTGCTCGCCCTTCACCGTCAAAGGTTCCGCGCCGCCCCAGCTCAGTTCCAGGAACGCCCCTCGCTGGTGCTTCTCCGGGCCGGAAATCGTGCCCGAGCCGTACAGGTCACCCGTGCGGGACGACGCGCCGTTCACCGTCAGGTGGGCCAGCATCTGGGCCGGTGACCAGTACATCTCGCGGTACGGCGGGCGGCTGACCTCCTCGCCGTTCCACTCCACCACCAGCTCGACGTCCAAGCCCCACGGCGAGCTCTCCCGCAGGTACGGCAGCGGCTCCGGGTCCTGGCCCGGCAAGGGCACGCGCGCGGCTTCCAGGGCCAGCAGCGGGACCACCCACGCCGAAATCGAAGTCGCGAAGCTCTTGCCGAGGTTCGGGCCCAGCGGGACGTACTCCCACGCCTGGATGTCCCGCGCGGACCAGTCGTTGAGCAGCACCGCGCCGAACACGTGGCGGGGGAAGTCGTCCGGGGAGATCGGGGTGTTCAACGGCGTTCCCGTGCCCACCACGAAACCCAGTTCCGCCTCGATGTCCAGGCGGGTGCTGGGTCCGAAGACCGGCGCCGGGTCGGCCTTGCGCTGGCCGCTGGGGCGGACGATGTCCGTGCCCGAGACCAGGACCGTGCCCGCGCGGCCGTGGTAGCCGACCGGGAGGTGCTTCCAGTTGGGCAGCAACGGTTCCGCGTCCGGGCGGAACAGGCGGCCGACGTTCGACGCGTGGTGCTCCGACGCGTAGAAGTCGACGTAGTCCGCGACCTCGATCGGCAGGTGCATCGTGACGTCGGCGAGCGCGTGCACGGCGTCGTCCGGGACCTCGCCGGTCACCAGTGACGTCAGCTGCGCGCGGACCGCCACCCAGCGGTCGTGGCCCTGCGCCATGAACGGGTTCAGCGTCGGCGCGTCGAACACGTCGTCGCCCAGTGCACGGGCCAGGTCGAGCACGGAGTCGCCCACACGGACGCCGACGCGCGGGGTGCCGCCGGCGGGCGAGAACACGCCGTACGGGAGGTTGCCGGTCCCGAAGGGGGAATCCGCCGGGATCGCGATCGTGGTCATGCCTCTCCTCGGGGCAGCAGGCCGAGCTCGGCCAGTTCGGTCAGGGGGTCGGTGATGCTGCACGTGCCGAACGACGTGAACCGCGCGCGGACGCCGGCGGGCAGGTCGCGCACCAGCGCGGCGACCGCCCGGCCGTCACGCTCGGCGAGGCGGGCTTCGGCGTGGTCCGGGTCGGCGGACGCGAGCAGCAGGTTGAGGAAGCCGTGCTGCTCGAAGCCGGTTTCCGGGTCCGTGTTGCGCAGCGCGTGGTGCAGGCCGGCCGTCGCTTTGAACGGGACGCCAGCGTCGACGGCGGCCCGGATCGCCGCCGCCAGTTCGGCGTCGCCGGGGTAGAGCTCGGCGCGGACGCCGCCGGTCCGGAACTTCGCCCGGTGGCCCGTGCCCGCGAGCGCCCGCAGCAGCGGCACGCGCCGGTCGTCGCGCGGGATCTCGACATACACCGGCGCGGTCGCGGCGGACACCGCGTCGAGCACCTCGGCCGGGCCCATACCGTCCGGCACCGCGATCTCGAGGGCCTGCAGGTCGACGGGCAGCGCGGGGACGGCGGCCAGCACGCCGGGCAGCTGCGCCGGGCCGCCGGGCAGCGTCACCGCGAGCGGCAACGGCGTCTCGCGGGCGCCGAGCACGCCGGCCAGCTCGCCGAGCGCCGGGGCGGCGACCACCAGCGGGCCGACCAGGTCGGCGTACCAGGCCGTCGAGTACCCGTCGTGCGCGACGACGGCGTCCGGCAGCGGCGCCAGGCCGGGCGGGAACACCGCGGCGTCGTCGCACAAGCCGGTGAACAGCGCGGGGATCACGGTGGGCGCCTCCTCAGCCAACTTGGTTCACACCTTTACTAACTACGGCTGCGCGCGTCGAAGCCGGCGCGGCTGGTGATCAGCTTCCCGAGCAGCATCACGAGGATGCGCTGCTCGGTCTCGGTGAGCGCGTCCGTCCAGCCGAACTCGCGCTCGTTGTGCTCCTGGAACACCGAAACCATCTCGTCGTGGCCCGCGTCGGTCAGCGAGAGCCGGACCGAGCGGCCGTCGTGCTCGTCCGGGGTGCGGTCGAGCAGGCCGTCCGCGACCAGCACCTTGGCGAGGTTCGACACGGCCGCGCGGCTCATCCCGGTCAGCCGGGCGGCGCTCTTCGGCTCCAGCGGGCCGGCCAGCCAGACCACGAAGAGCAGCCGGAAGGCCGACCACGACCGCCCGCGCGGCCGGTGCACGGCGGCTTCGAGGTCGTAGGTGACCAGGTCGGAGGCGCGGTTGAGGGTCAGCAGCACCTCGGTGGCGAGCTGGTGCCGGAAGCCGTACTCCTCGGCCAGCCGCCGGTTGGCCAGCGCCACGAAGGACCAGAAGTCCAGCTCGGCGGCGGTCACGTCCTGCACGGGGCGCAGCCTAACGCGGCCACGACAGGTAGTCAAAGTTGAAACTATCTCGGGCTAGAGCGCCGCGCTCTCCCGGATGTAGGCCGGCAGCCCGGTCCACCACGTCGCCGCCGTGCGGATGCGGGCTGGGAGTTCCGGGCGGGTGACCACTTCGCCGAGCAGGGCGCGGCGGTCGGTGATCCCCATGCAGTACACCAGCCGGTCCAGCACCGACGTCGAGTGCGCGCCCTCCTCGTGGCGCGCGTGCAACGCGAACGCCCGGCGGTAGAAGTCGTCGGGGCTCGCGCCGCCCACGTGGCCCAGTGCGTACGCGGCGGAATCGCGCACCGCGGGTCCGAGGTGTTCGGACAGCACCATCGCTTCGATCAGCCGTCGTTCCTCCGCGCCGCCGAGGATGCGCAGTGCGTCGAGGAGCCGCTGGACCCAGTCGGGGCGGCCGCGCCGCCGGAGGGTGGTGACCAGTTCGCGGGCCAGCGCGTGCGCCAAGGGCGCGCGGTACGGCGTCGCGTAGAGCAGGAACATCGTGCACAGCCGGACGTCGAACACCGGGTCGTGCAGCATTTCGTCGACGAACACGGCCAGCAGCGGGTCGGCGGGCGGCTCCTCGATCGCTTCCAGGGTCTCGGCGGACAGCCGTTCCGCGACCGGGGCCGCCGCCGGCCAGAGCGCCGCCGTCGCCGCGGCCCACACCCGGCTCGGGACCTTCGCCTGCAGCTCGCGGGGCAGCAGCTGCAGCAACCGGGCCGCCAGGGACGTCCGCTCGCCGCCGCCCGCCGCCACGAGCGCGCACAGGATCGGCAGCAGGGCCGCCGTCTGGCGGTCGTCGAAGTGCCCGAACCGCAGTTTCTTGACGCTGGTCAGCAGGGCTCCGTAGAACGTCCGGTCGGTCAGCGGGTCGGTGAGGTGCCGGACGACCGACGAGCTCGCGTCGGGGTGGGCGCTCGCGCTGAAGACGCCGAGGGTGCCGATCAGGCTCTGCGCGGAGGTGTCGGCCGCCGCGGCGGCGGCCGTGGTCATCGCCGCCTGCTGGCCGACCGGGTGCACGATGAGCCGGTGGAACGCCTCGGCCCGGCGCATCCACGAAACGCCGTCCGCGATGCACATCTCGGTGAGCAGCCGCTCCGAGAGCCGGTCCCACGTCGACGCGGGGCTCAGGATCAGCTGCGGCCGGCAGGCGAGGAGCTCGGTCAGGCGGTCCCATTCCTCGCTGCCGAGGACGGCGTCGGTGACGGCCAGGTCGACCAGCTCGTCGAGCGGCGCGCCCGGGTTCGGCCGCCGGTGCCGGGCCCACGGCGGGACGGCCTGGGTCGGCGGCGTGAGGTAGCGCGCGACGGTGTCGTTGACCGCGGCGAGCAGGCCGGGACGCAGGTCGAGCAGCTGTTCGTAGCGCCGCACCGCCGCGCCCGGCACGGTCGTGACGCGGTTCTCCCAGCGGGACAGGGTGCTGACGGACACCGAGGGCGTCACGCCATCGGCGTCGAAATCCGCAGCGAAGGCCGCGAGGCGGCGGTAGCGTGGCCGGGCGCCGAGCACCCGGTTCGTCCGCAGCAGCCAGCTGATCCGCCGTCCCGCGTTCACCTTCCGCATCGCACGCCCTCCCGCTCCAGCGAACACCCGGGAGTCCGCGCGGGGCCAGCGGCGTTGCAGAATTGCCGCGAACGGGCCCGCCGCATCCGCTGAACGCGCCGGGCCCGTTCGGCCGCACCCCGTTGTCAAGGGTCGTTGCCGGCCGGTTTTTCACTGCGACGGCGGCCTTCCGCTCCCGCTTCCCTTCCTACCGTCGGAAGCACGACGGGGAAGGAGGACGCGATGGAAACGCACTGCTGAGCGCACCAGAATCCACAATGGACGGACCTGCGGGTTGATCTCCGACGCGAGCAGGGCCTCCGACGTCAGGTGCCACCGCTTCAGCACCTCCGCGTACTTCCCGTTCCGGATCGTCCACCGCACCGAATACGAGGGCACGACGCTGCGGGAGCACCTCGGGCTGCCCTGGTCAGGCCACCGTCACCGGGTGCCGGACGACCGCGCCGAACAGGTACCCCTGCGTGTTGTACGGCGAGACGTCCGGCTGCCGGGTGCCGGTGACGTCGGTGGCGCGCGCCCGCAGGGTGTACGACCCGGCCGTGCGGGGCCGCCACGGGAACTCCCACTGCAGCCAGCCGCGGTCGAGTGCCGGGCTGATCGGCTTCGCGGGCGCCCACGTGACGCCGTCCGTGCTCACCTCGACCCGCCGGATCCGGCCGTGGCCCGACCAGGACCGGCCGCGCAGCACCTGCCGCTGCCCGGCCGCGAGCGTCGCGTCCCACGGGAGCTCGAACGCGCTCTTCACCACCTGTTCGGTGACGAGCGTGCCCTCGGGCGGGTAGTCCGGGCCCAGCAGCCGGTAGAACTGCGTGTTCCACGGCGACACCAGGGGCGTCGCCGAGACCTCGATCCGGCCGAGCCACTTGATCGACGCGATCCCGGCCCACGACGGCACCACGAGCCGCACCGGGAAACCGTGGTCGGGCGGCAGCGGCCGGCCGTTCATTTCGTAGGCCAGCAGGGTGTCCTGCAGTGCCTTGCCCACCGGCAGCGGCCGCCGCACCTTGCCGAGGTTCACCCCCGCCGCGGTGTAGTCGTGGTCGAGCCCTTCCGGCAGGACGTCGACGGCGTCGCGGGTCAGCCCGGCCCGCGCGAGCACCGTCGCGAGCCGGACGCCGCGCCAGCGCGCCACGCCGACCGCGCCCAGCTTCCACGCCGTCCCGCTGACCGTCTGCCCCTGCTGGCCGGTGAAGAACGCGCGGCCGTTGCCGGTGCATTCGACGAACGCGGTGATCGTCTCCGACGGCAGCGCGCGCAGGTCGCGGTACGACAGCTCGATCGGCGCCCCGGCCGTCGGCGCGCCGCGCAGGCCCGAGCCGAACAGCTTCAGCCGCCAGGCGGCGGCGTCCAGCAGGGGCGTGGAGGTGTGGTCGCGGACGAAGAACCGGTCGACCGGCGTCAGGTAGCCCTGGCCGCGCATCGACTCCCAGCGCATCTCGGCGTTGGTGCCGTGGACGTCGAACAGCTCGGGCGGCAGCGGCTTCACGATCGGTCCCGGTTCCGCGGCGGCCGCCCCCGGTGTGGCCGTGCCCGCGGCCAGCGCGAGACCACCGGCCGCGGTCAGCCGCAGCAGGTCTCGCCGGCTCAGTCCCGGCAGGCGTGCCTCCCCGTCCCGCCACTGGGCCAGGCGGGTCCGGTCGTACGCCGTTTCTTCGCTCGTCATGCGGGGCATTGTCGGCGGCGGCGCGACCGCCCGGCCAGGACGTCCACGGAGCGGAACCGAAATCCACAGTGGACAGTCCAGGTGGTGGGCACGGTTGCGCACGGGTGCACGCGACGCGTCCACTCGGCCCACCACATCCACGCGGAAGGGACCACCATGTCGGTCACCGACGAGCTGCTCGCCAACAACGCCGAATACGCCGCGCGCTTCGCCGGGCCGCTGCCGCTGCCGCCCGCCAAGCACGTCGCCGTGCTCGCCTGCATGGACGCCCGGATCAACGTCTACGGCGTGCTCGGGCTGCAGGAAGGCGAGGCGCACGTGATCCGCAACGCCGGCGGCGTCGTCACCGAGGACGAGATCCGCTCGCTCGCCATCAGCCAGCGGCTGCTCGGCACCGAGGAGATCATCCTCATCCACCACACCGACTGCGGCATGCTCACCTTCACCGACGACGACTTCAAAAGGTCCATCCAGCAGGACGTCGGCGTCAAGCCCGCGTGGGCCGCGGAAGCGTTCTCCGACCTCGACGAGGACGTCCGCCAGTCGATCGCGCGGATCAAGGGCAGCCCGTTCGTCCCCAAGAAGGACTCGGTGCGCGGGTTCGTCTTCGACGTCGCCACCGGGAAGCTGAACGAAGTCGGCTGATCCGCGGTTTATTCCCGGCGCACCCGGCTCGTCCCAGCCACTGGCCGCTCCGGCCCGTCCCGCGGCAACCGGCGCACACTACGGGGACGGGCCGAGAGAAGGGACGCGGGGATGACAGGACCACGGATCGCCGTCGCGCTGGATGGGGCCGGGTGGCACCCCGCCGCCTGGCGGGAAGCCGGCGCGCGGCCCGGTGAGCTGCTCACCGCGGGCTACTGGACCGACGTCGTCCGCGAAGCCGAGGCCGGCCTGCTGGACTTCGTCACCCTCGAAGATTCGCTGGCCCTGCAGACCGTGCAGCCCCTCGACCGGCCGGGCGAGCGGGACGGCATCGTCCAGGGACGGCTCGACGCGGTGCTGATCGCCGCCCGCGTCGCGCCGCTGACCTCGCACATCGGGCTGGTGCCGACCGCCGTCGTCACCCACACCGAGCCGTTCCACCTGTCCAAGGCGATCGCCACGCTCGACTACGTCAGCACCGGCCGCGCGGGCGTCCGCGTGCAGGTCGCCGGGCGCGCCGAGGACAACCGGCACTTCGGGCGGCGCGAGTTCGGCGAGTTCCGGCTCGAGGACTCCGCGGAGCCGGGCAAGCCGAGCCCGCTGCGCGACCTGTTCGACGAGGCCGCGGACTACGTCGAGGTGCTGCGCCGGCTGTGGGACAGCTGGGAGGACGACGCCGAGATCCGCGACGTCGCCACCGGCCGGTTCGTCGACCGCGGGAAGCTGCACTACATCGACTTCGAGGGCCGCTGGTTCTCGGTCAAGGGCCCGTCGATCACGCCGCGGCCGCCGCAGGGCCAGCCGCCGGTCACCGCGCTGGCCCACGCCGCCGTCCCCTACCGGCTCGCCGCCCGCTCCGCCGACGTCGTCTACGTGACGCCGTCCGACCGCGCGCGGGCCGCGTCGATCGTCGCCGAGGTGCGGGACGAGCAGGAGCTCGCCGGCCGCGGCGCGGAGACGCTGCACGTCTTCGGCGACGTCGTCGTGTTCCTCGACGAGACCGAGCAGGCGGCCGCGGACCGCAAGGCGCGGCTCGACGAGCTGTCCGGCGCCCGGTACACCTCCGACGCGCACGTCTTCACCGGGACCCCGGCCGGGCTCGCCGACCTCCTGCTCGACTGGCAGGCGGCCGGGCTGTCCGGCTTCCGGCTGCGGCCGGGCGCGGTGCCGCACGACCTGACCGCCATCACCCGGGGACTGGTACCCGAGTTGCGGGGCCGCGGGGCCTTCCGCACCGGGTACGAGGCGAGCACCCTGCGCGGGCTGCTCGGCCTCGCCCGCCCGGCCAACCGCTACGCCGCCGTCTGAGGAGGACCGAGATGACCCGCAAGCAGATCCACCTCGCGGCGCACTTCCCCGGCGTCAACAACACGACCGTGTGGAGCGACCCCGCGGCCGGCAGCCACATCGAGTTCAGCTCGTTCGTCAAGCTCGCGCAGACCGCCGAGCGCGCGAAGTTCGACTTCTTCTTCCTGGCCGAGGGCCTGCGGCTGCGCGAGCAGAACGGGGAGATCTACGACCTCGACGTCGTCGGCCGCCCGGACACGTTCACCGTGCTGTCGGCGCTGGCGGCGGTCACCGAGCGGCTGGGGCTGGCCGGGACGATCAACTCGACGTTCAACGAGCCGTTCGAGGTGGCCCGGCAGTTCGCGTCGCTGGACCACCTCTCGGCCGGGCGCGCGGCCTGGAACGTCGTCACGTCGTGGGACGCCTTCACCGGCGAGAACTTCCGCCGCGGCGGCTTCCTGCCGCAGGACCAGCGCTACGAGCGCGCGGAGACGTTCCTGCGCACGGCGTGGGAGCTGTTCGACTCCTGGCGCGGTGACGAGGTCGCCGCCGACGCCGGAACCGGGGTGTTCCTGCGTGACCCGTCGGCGGGCGCGTTCGCCCACCACGACGCGCACTTCGACATCGAGGGCCGGTTCCCGGTGCCGCGCAGCCCCCAGGGCCGTCCGGTGATCATCCAGGCCGGGGATTCCGAGGAGGGCCGCGAGTTCGCCGCGGCGACCGCCGACGCGATCTTCAGCCGCTACGGCACGCTCGAAGCGGGGCAGGCGTTCTACTCCGACGTCAAGAGCAGGCTGGCGAAGTACGGCCGGACGCCGGAGCAGCTGGTGATCCTGCCGGCGGCGACGTTCGTCCTCGGCGACACCGACGCGGACGCCCACGAGCGCGCCCACGTCGTCCGGCGGCAGCAGGTCAGCGGGCAGACCGCGATCAAGTTCCTCGAGCAGCTGTGGAACACCGACCTCAGCTCGTACGACCCGGACGGCCCGCTGCCGGAGTCCGACCCGGTCCTCGGCGACCACACGATCGCCCGCGGCCGCGCGAGCGTCCGGATGTACCGCGACCCGCTGGCGACGGCACGGGAGTGGCGGCAGCTGGCGGAGGCGAAGAACCTGTCGATCCGCGAGCTGATCATCGAAGTCACGGCCCGGCAGACGTTCATCGGCTCGCCGTCGACGGTCGCCGACGCGATCGACGAGCTGGTGCAGGCCGACGCGAGCGACGGGTTCATCCTGGTGCCCCACGTGACCCCGGGCGGCCTGGACGAGTTCGCCGACGCGGTGGTCCCGCTGCTGCAGGAGCGCGGCTCGTTCCGCACCGACTACACCGGCACGACCCTGCGCGATCACCTCGGACTGGACTGACCCCGGCTCGGCTCGGCCGCCTCAGCCCACCGATTCCCCGGTGCAAGCCGACGCGAGCGACGGGTTCATCCTGGTGCCGCGCGTGACCCCGGGCGGCCTGGACGAATTCGCCGACACAGTCATCCCACTGCTACAAGAGCGCGGCTCCTTCCGCACCGACTACACCGGCACGACCCTGCGCGATCACCTCGGACTCGACTGACCCCGGCTCAGCTCGGCCGCCTCAGCCCACCGATTCCCCGATACAAGCCGACGCGAGCGACGGGTTCATCCTCGTCCCGCACATGACCCCGGGCGGCCTGGACGAATTCGCCGACACAGTCATCCCACTGCTACAAGAGCGCGGCTCCTTCCGCACCGACTACACCGGCACGACCCTGCGCGATCACCTCGGACTGGACTGAAGCTGCGGCCCGCCCGCCTCGGCGACCACGGGCCACCGCTTTCCCGGTGCGGCGGGCGGGTCGTGGCGGCACCCGGCGAGCACGACGACGGCCATCAGCACGAGCGCGGCGGCGCGGATCGTCGAGGTCACGCCCGGACTCTAACCAGTCCGGCGGACCGCACCCACATGCTGGGAATCAGCCCGGCCCGCGGCGGTAGCCGTAGTGGATGAGCCCTTCGTGCAGCCGGCCGACCCGGTCGTAGAGCGCGCGGGCCGGGGCGTCTTCGAGGGTGTTCCAGTAGAGACCCGGGTAGCCCTGCTCCTCGGCGTCGCGCGCCACCCAGCCGAGCACCGCGGTCGCGACGCCCTGGCGCCGGCCCCGGGAGCCACGAACAAGTCGGCGAGCTAGCACTTGCCGGAGTACCAGACGCTGGCGTGGAAGAGGTAGTGCGCGAAGCCGTCGAGGCGGGCGGCGATGCCGCGGATCCGGTCGTCGTCGAGCAGGCGCCGCCAGGTCCGGTCGTAGTCGGCGGCCGCGCGGTCGACGGCGAAGTAGGTGTCCTTCCCGCGGGCCGGCACTTCCCAGGCGGCGCGGTCGGACTCGGTCAGGAAGCTGATCTCCACCACGGTGGTCATCCTGCCCCGCGGCCGGCCCGGCGGGAAGCAAGTCGTTTCACCAGCCGGGCGCACTACCCCTTTCCCCGGTCGGACCTCGACAATCTGTCCGCATGAAGATCCTGCCGGAACGGCGAGCCGACGCCGAGGTTCTGCACGTGGGGATTCGGATCGACCTCGTCGGCCGGGCCGTCGACGCCGCCACCGTCGCCGCTCGGCTGGCCAGTGCGCTCGACGGCGTCGCGAGTGTCGACGTCGTCAGCTCGCGCCGGCACCTGCGGGCCGTTCCCGATCCCCTCCTGCGGATCGAAGCCCGCTCGAGGCGGGCGATCCTGCTGGGTCGCCCGCTCGAGCTGACCCGCCTCGAATTCGATCTGCTGCACTACCTGCGCGCCCACCCCGACCGCGTCTTCACCCGCACCGCGCTCAAGAGCGCGTTGTGGCCGCGGCAGGACGGGAACGACCGGACCGTCGACGTGCACGTCCGCAAGCTGCGGGCGAAGCTCGAGCCGCACCTCGATCCGATCACCACCGTGCGCGGGGTCGGTTACCGCTTCGAAAGCTCGGCGCCCGTCACGCTGGATTGACGCTCGGGTGCGGCGGCTGGTTGTACGCGGTGTTCTGCCACGCCACGGCTTCCCGGTACTGCCGGTCCTGCATCAGCGACACGTGCGAGATGCTCGTCGGGTCGGTCGTCGAATAGATGCGCAGGGCCCGGTTGTCCGACGTCGCCCAGACGACTTCCTCGCGCCAGTCCCCGAACAGGTCCGCCTGCACCGCGGGCGTGTTCTTCGTGCCGTTGTCGGCGTGCACGCCCGACGCCGTCAGCAGGCGCGTGTCCGCGCCGGTGCCGTACTTGTCGATGTGCGTGCCGTCCAGCAGTTCGCGCTGGGCGTCGCCGTCCCACCAGACGACGAAGTTGGCCGACGACGGCTTGCGCCCGGTGTTCTGGCCGCTCGTGTTCAGCAGCCCCGCCACCCCGGACGACCAGGACTCCGCACCCGGGCTGCCCGCCCAGATGTCGTCCGACACCCCGCGGCCGTTGTCGCAGCCGCACGGCAACTGCCACAGGATCTGCCCGGTCTTCGCGTCGGCCATCCAGGCGCCCGGCTTCGACGTGTCTTCGTCCACTTTGAACTCTTCCAGCCCCGGCCGGCCCGGGATCAGGTCGCCGACGTGCATCGCGTCGCCGTGGCCGAGCCGGGTGTTCCACAGTGGACTGCCGTTGTCGTTGATCGCCATGGCGCCGAAGACGATCTCGTCACGGCCGTCCGCGTCGACGTCGGCGATCGCCAGCTGGTGGTTGCCCTGGCCGGTGTACTGCGAGCCGGCCGTGTTCGAGTCGAACTTCCAGCGCTCGGTCAGCGCGCCACCGCGGAAGTCCCAGGCCGCGATCACCGTGCGCGTGTAGTAGCCGCGGCTCATGATCAGGCTCGGGCGCGAGCCGTCGAGGTACGCCGTGCCCGCCAGGAAGCGGTCGACGCGGTTGCCGTAGCTGTCGCCCCACGACGACACCGTGCCGCGCGGCGGGTCGTAGTTCACCGTGGCCGCCGCCGCGCCCGTCTGGCCGTTGAACACGGTCAGGAACTCCGGGCCGGACAGCACGTACCCGCTGGAGTTGCGGTAGTCCGCGCTCGCGTTGCCGATGACCTGGCCGGTGCCCGAGCGCGTGCCGTCCGCGGTCTTCATCGCGACTTCGGCCTTGCCGTCGCCGTCGTAGTCGAAGACCTGGAACTGCGTGTAGTGCGCGCCCGCGCGGATGTTGCGGCCGAGGTCGATCCGCCACAGGCGCGTGCCGTCCAGCCGGTAGGCGTCGACGTAGACGTTGCCGGTATACCCGGACTGCGAATTGTCCTTGGCGTTGCTGGGATCCCACTTCACGACGAACTCGTACTGCCCGTCGCCGTCCAGGTCGCCGACGCTAGCGTCGTTCGCGCTGTAGGTGTAGCTCTCGCCCGACGGCGTCGTGCCGCCGGCCGGGACCTGGATCGGCACGTCACGGGTGCTCGCCGCGGCCGTGCTGTCGAGCGACAGCGACTCCTCCGCGGCGAACGCCGACATCCGCTCCACGCCGTCGACGACCGCGTGCACGGTGTACTTCGCCCCTGCGGGCGCCCCGGCGTCCAGGTAGCCGGTCGGGCCGCCGGCCGCGGTCGTGGTCACCCGGGTGCCGTCGCGGTAGACGGCGAACGCCACCCCGGCCGGGTCGCCGGCGAGCAGCCGCCAGCCGACCCGGTTGCCCGCCGTGCTGTGGACGCTGATCACCCCGCGGTTCAGCTCGTCGATCTGCGGTGCGGCGGCCGCGCCGGCCGGGGCCGGGGCGAGCCCGGCCGCCAGCAGGCCCACGGCCAGCAGCCGGCTGAGGGCGGATGTGCGCAAGGACATGACCTTCTCCGTCCGAAGTAGACTCGATCAGCCGATCGTGCAAGTGCTCCCGTTCAGGGCGAAGGACGCCGGCGCGGGGTTGGTGCCGCTGGAGGTGCCGTTGAAACCGATGCCGGTCGAGGCGTTCGGCGCGAGGGTGCCGTTCCAGTCCAGGTTCGTCGCGGTCACCGCGCCGGCGGCGGACTGGGTGAACGTCGCGCCCCAGCCGGGCAGCGTCACCCGCTGACCCGAGGTGTAGGTGAAGGCCAGCGTCCAGCCGGTCACCGGGCTCGTACCCGTGTTGGTGATGGTCACCGAGGCGGTGAACCCGTTGCCGCCACCCCAGCCGGGCGCGGCGTAGGCGACCTTGCACGCCCCGCTCCCGCCGCCCGCGCCGGTCGTCGCCGACGCCGCACCGGACGCGGCCGAGATGTTCCCCGCGGCGTCCTTGGCCCGCACCTGGTAGCGGTACGTGCTGGAGGCGGTCAGGCCCGAGTCGGTGAACGTCGTCGACGCGGCCGAGCCGACCACGGCGAACGTGCCGCCGGACGCGCCGGGCGCGCGCAGGACGTCGTAGCCGGTGACGCCGACGTTGTCCGTCGAGGCCGTCCAGCTCAGCGTGACGCCGGAGGAGGTCACGCCCGAGACGGCCGGGGTGCCCGGCGTCGTCGGCGCTTGCGTGTCGACGGTGCCCCCGCCGTAGATCGTCGCTTCCTTCGACGTCTGGCGGACGCCGTTGGTGCCGTTGAGGAACCGCTCGCCCCACGCGGTCAGGCTGGTGGGGTCGAAGCCGTTGGTCATGTCGAGGTAGGCGACGTCGCTGCCGTTGCCGCTCCACGACCAGCCGAGGTAGCCGAGACCGCGGGCCTGCGCCTGGGCCATGATCGTGTCCTCGTCGGGGTTGCCGTCGCTGTGCATGTTGCCGAACTCGCCGACGACCAGCGGCAGCCCGGCGGTGCGGAACGCGTCGAAGTAGGCGGTGATCTCCGCCGCGGTGTCGTAGACGCCGTACATGTGGATCGAGAACACCGTGTTGTGCTGCGGATCGGCGTTGAGCACCGAGGCCGCGTCGTCGCGCATGATGTTCTGCCAGTCCTGGCCCCACATCGGCGCGTCGGCCATGATCAGGTGCTGCAGCCCGGCACCGCGCAGCCGCGTGATGGCGCTCGACGTCGCGCTCGCCCAAGTCGCGCTCACCTGCGCGTTGTTGCCGAACGGCTCGTTGCCGAGGTTGACGACGACGTGGTTTTCCTGGCCCTTCAACGCGCTCGCGATGCTGATCCAGTAGTCGGCGGCCTGGTCGAGGCTCGCCGCCGCGCTTTCTTCGCCGTAGCCGGTGGTGTCGTGCACTTCCAGGACGCAGATCAGCCGGGACTGCTTGCACAGCGAGATGATGTTCGTGACTTCGGCCGCCGACGTGGGTCCCCACCGCTTGCCGCTGCCCAGCACGACCCGGACGGTGTTGGCGCCGAAGGACTTGATGTTCGCGAAGGCGCTGTTCTGGCCGGTGTACCAGGCGTACGGGTGGTTGACCCCGCGCATCACGAACGCGGCGCCGTTCGCCTCGAGCACGCGGGTGCCGTCGACGTGCAGCCCGGTGGCGGCCGGCGTGGCCGGGCTCAGCGCCGCGACCAGGGCCGGGTACCACCTGCTCTCCATCTTCGCGATCCCGGTGGTGCCGTTGGGGTGGACGCCGTCGGTGGTGTCGGCCGCGGTGTCGAACCCGGTCCACTGGTCGACGACGGTGATCGGGGACGCCGCCGTGCTGTGCGCCGCGGCCCAGGCGGGGATGCCGGCGTTCAGGTCGACCACCCGCTGGGCGCAGGCCGCGCAGTTCGACGGGTTCATCGGGATGATCTTCGCGACGATCAGCTTGGTCGCCGGGTTGCTCGCGCGCATCTGCCCCAGCAGCGTGGTGTAGGCGTCCAGGATCGTGCTCGCGGCGATGCCGTTCCAGACGTCGTTGGTGCCCAGGTGCATCAGGACGACGTCCGGGTGCGTCGAGGACAGCCAGCCGGGCAGCTGGTTGTCCCGCACGATCCCGGTCGCGAGGAAGCCGCCGTGGCCTTCGTTCTCGCCGTCGTAGGTGAACCCGCAGCCCTGGGGCGGCAGCGTGCCGACGAAGTCGACGTCGGTGTGCCCGGTCTGCTGGAGGTGCCGCCACAGCAGGGCCCGCCAGCACCCGGGCGACCCCGTGATGGAGTCACCCAGCGCCATGACGCGCGTGGGCGTGGCCGCGCCGGCCGGCGTGGGGGCCACGACAGCGCAGGCGGCCAGCAGCAGGCCGGCCACGGCCGCGCGGGGAAAACGCCACTTCATACCGACCTCCTGGAGTACCGCTCGACAGGACAGTTCGATCTGGGAGCGCTCCCACGCTAGCACGCGGGTGCGGGTTTGAGGACCGGCGGTTTCCCGAGAAAGCGCTTACTGAGGTATTGGACTGATCGGGTCCCCGAGGTTGACAAGCCCGGACGCCGCTGGCTTGAATCGGCTCGACCACAGCGGTCGCGAGCTGACCGGAGGCCGGCGATGTCCCCGCAGTTCCCGCTCACCCGGCGCGTCTTCCTCGGTGGCGTGTCCGCGCTGGCCGCCACGGCCGTCGCGCGCCCGGCCGCCGCGCGAGCGACCGATCCCGAGGTCCGGCTGCACTGGCTCGACGGCCGCGGCGGACTGCACCTTCGAAACCTGGGCGTCGACCTGCCCGCGGTCATGCGGGACGTCGCCCGGGGCGAGGGGATCCCGCTGCTCGACCTGACCGCCCGCAGCCAGGCCCTCGTCGAAGGCCTCGGCGAAGCCGCTTCGTGGCCGCTCTACCTGACCCTCGCGCACGACGGCGTCGACGACGCGACCCACCTCAGCCGGTACGGCGCCGAGCGGTACGCCGCGCTCGTCGCCGATGCCGTCGCCGAGGCCCGCTCGCCGCTCGCGCGGTTCCTGCGTCCCGGAAGGCTTCGACGATGAGGCGTCTGCTCGCCCTGTTCCTCGTTCTCGTCACCGCGGCCGGGCTGAGCACCGCGCCCACCGCCGCCGCGGCCGTCACCACCGCGAAGCACCGGATCACGTTCGACAAGTATTCGATGCTGCTCGACGGACGGCGGGAGTTCGTCTGGTCCGGCGAGTTCCACCCGTTCCGGCTGCCCAGCCCGGACCTCTGGCGCGACGTGCTGCAGAAGATGAAGGCGACCGGCTACACCGCCGTGTCGATCTACTTCGACTGGAACTACCACTCGCCCGCGCCCGGCGTGTACGACTTCACCGGCGTCCGCGACATGGACAAGGTGCTCGACCTCGCCCGCGAGGCCGGCCTGTACGTGATCGCGCGGCCCGGCCCGTACATCAACGCCGAGGTCACCGGCGGCGGCTTCCCCGGCTGGCTGACCACCCAGGCGGGCACGGCCCGCAGCGACGCCCCCGACTACCTGGCCGCGGCCGACGAGTGGCTGACCGCGATCGACCGCGTCATCGCGCGGCACCAGTACGTCGACGGCCGCGGTCCGGTGATCCTGTACCAGATCGAGAACGAACTGGCCGCGACCGGCCAAAGCCAGCGCGACTACATCGCCCACCTCTACGACAAGGTCCGCGCGGACGGCATCGGCGTGCCGATCTTCCACAACGACAAGGGCCGCAACGGGATCTGGGTGCCGCCGGACTCCGGCGTGCCGGGGACCGTGCCCGGCAAGGTCGACCTCTACGCGTGGGACACCTACCCCGGCGGCACCTGCCGCCCCGACGCCACGCCCGGTACCCCGAACACCGCACCGGACTGGGGTCTGTACGGCCCGGGCGGAGCGAAAGGCGGCGCGAGCGCGTCGCCGAACACCCCCGGCTTCACCGCCGAGTTCGGCGGCGGCTGGTTCGACTACTGGGGCAGCAACGGCACCTATCCGTGCACGGCCGTCCGCCAGGGCCCCGGGTACGAGCGCGTCTTCTACGGCACCAACATCGCGAACGGGCTCACCGTCCAGAACTTCTACATGACCTTCGGTGGCACGTCGTGGGGCTGGCTGCCGGCACCGGTCGTCTTCAGCTCCTACGACTACGGCGCGGCCATCGACGAGGCCCGGCAGCTGCGGCCCAAGGCGTTCACGATGAAGGAACTGGGCTACTTCCTGCAGGCGGTGCCGCCGATCACCAAGCAGGACAAGGCAGCGGCCATCGCCCCGTCGTCGACGGCGGTGAAGGTGTACCACAACGTCAACCCGGACACGCTCACGCACTTCTACGTGCCGATGCACAACCCGTCCAAGGACACCACGGACGACGCCTTCACGTTCCCGGTGTCCACACCGGACGGTTCCTACACCGTGCCGCAGGCGGGCACCCTGCGGGTGCACGGCCAGGACGCCAAGCAGCTGGTGGCGAACTTCGAGCTGGCGGGCCAGCACCTGGTGTACTCGACGTCGGAGATCATGACCGCGGTCCGGGAAACCGCCCTGCTGCACGGGCGGCCGGGCGAGGACGGCGAGACGACGTTGCGCTACAGCCGGGAGCCGAAGGTCGAGGTACTGGCCGGGAACGTGACGTCCACTTGGGACGCCGCGCGCGGCGACCTGCGGCTGAACTACGTCCACAAAGGACTCTCCCGGGTCCGCGTGTCCGGTGGCGGCCGGCCACCGGTCACCCTGCTGCTCGCCGACGACGCCACCGCCGACACGTTCTGGCGCCAGGGTCCCGCCCTGGTCCGCGGGCCCGCGTTGCTGCGGACGGCCCGCCTCGACGGAAGCGTGCTCGCCCTGACCGGCGACACCGCCCAGGCCGGCGACCTCGAAGTGTGGGGCCCGGGCACGCGGGCCACGTGGAACGGGCGGGGAGTCCCGGCCCGGCGGACGTCGTCGTCGAGCCTGCTGGCGGCGGCCCGGCTCCCCGGCCCGGACGCGGTGCCCCTGCCCGCGCTGACCGGCTGGAAGCAGGCCCCGGGCTCGCCCGAGGCGGCGGCCGCCTACGACGACTCGGCGTGGCAGCCCGCGGACAAACCCGCGCTCACCGCGGACGACTACGGCTTCCACACCGGCGACGTCTGGTACCGCGGGCACTTCGGCGGCCTGGTTCCCGAGTCGCTGAGCTTCGGCTACGGCGGGGGCGGCGCCGGGATGCTGCAGGCGTGGCTGGACGGGCGGTACCTCGGCCAGCACGTGCTGCCGAGCGCGCTCGCTTCGCCGCCCACGACCGGCACCGCGAGCTTCACCGTGCCGGCCGACCTGCGCGGCGACGGCGGCCACGTGCTGTCGGTGATGGTGCGGAACAACGGCCACAACGAGGACGGCGGCGTCAACGACGCCCACAAGGAGGGGCGCGGGCTGATCTCGGCGTCGCTCGACGGTGTCGCGTGGAAGATCCGCGGCGGCGTCACGGATCCCGTGCGGGGCCCGCTGAACAACGGCGGCCTCGACGGCGAACGGGCCGGCTGGACCCTGCCCCGCCACTCCGACGCGGGGTGGGCGGCGGGGCAGGTCCCCGCCGCCACCGCGGCACCCGGGACGACCTGGTACCGCAAGGACTTCACCCTCGCCGTGCCGAAGGGGCACGACGCCTCACTGGGCCTGACCATCGGCGACCCGGCGGTCCCGCGATCGGGTGGCCGCTACCGGGCGCTGATCTTCGTCAACGGGTGGAACCTCGGGCAGTACGTCGCGGACGTCGGCCCGCAGCACACGTTCGTGCTGCCGACCGGCGTCCTCGACCCGCACGGGCGCAACACGCTCGCGCTGGCGGTGACCAGCGACGGCGGTCCGGGCAACGGCCTGGAGAACGTCGCGCTGACCAACCTGGGCACGGTCCGGGGCGGCGTCCCCGTCCGGCTTCAGGCGCCGGGACCGGAGTAGATCTCCGACGCCGGGGGCGCCTCGACGGGGGCCGGCTTGTTCCAGTCGCTGAACTCGATGGCGCCGCTCTTGGGGTCCTGCATGCGCAGCAGGTAGTGCGGCGCGTCGGCGGCGACCGTGGCGGTGCCGTCCGGGCTGGTGAAGTTCAGCGCCGGGACGCCGCCGAGCGTGGTGGGCTCGCCGCCGGTGAAGCTCGCGGAAGCCAGCTCGCCGACGGTGTTCTCGGTGAACGACTTGTAGTCGAGGAACACCTTGAAGGCGTCGCCGATGCCGGCGCCGATCTTGGCGGTGGACGGGACCCACTTGCCGGTGAGCTTCTTGCCGATCGAGGCCGGGATGCCGGCCTCCTTCACCAGCGAGTCGGTGAAGCGGAAGAAGTACTTGTCGCCGACGCGCAGGACGGGGATCTCGATGCCGTCCTTGACCACGGTGCCGCTCGCGCTGTCCTGGTTGAGCTGCAGGTCCAGGTTGATGTTGCCCTCGCTCGCCATGGTGCCCTTCACGCGCACCGAGGACGCCTGCTTGGCGGCGTCGGCCACGGCGGACCCGACCTTGGCGGCCTCGAGCGCCGGCGGCGCGGTCGAACTGGGCGCGGCGGCGGCCGCGGAGGAGGTGGCCCCGGCGGGTTCCACCGTGCCGGAGGTGCCGGAGCAGGCGGCGAGGGCGAGGGTGCCGGCCGCGAGGGCGGCGGCGAGGGACAGGCGTCGCATCGGATAGTCCGTTCATGAGGGCCGGGCCACGCCCGGACACGATCGGGCTATCGGCCGACCGGGTGATCCGTTACACCCCGCCGGCCCCGCGAGACGGACATCTCCCCTGGCCCGAGCGCCGGAGGTGGCGAGGTTTGGCCGTCACCCGGTCTGGGTAAGCCACCATTCGGTGGAAACCAGGCAGAGGAGGAGCACCAGGTGAGCACGGACGGCAATCGGCTCCGGCCCCAGGACCTGGTGCGCGTGACGCCCGAACGCGTCGGCGGCGCGGTCGTCCTGGACGTGGCCGGCGAAGTCGACCTGCTCAGCGCGTCGGTGCTGAGCGAAGGCATCACCGCGGCGCTCGCCGACCCGCCGGAACTGCTCGTGATCGACCTGACCGGGGTCTCGTTCCTGGCCTCCATCGGCATCACGGCCCTGCTCGAAGCCCGCCGCGGCGCCGGCACCGCCACCCGGGTGCGGGTCGTCGCGCCCGAGCGCAGCGTCGTCGCCCGGACCCTGCAGCTGACCGGCCTGCGC
Source organism: Amycolatopsis sp. FBCC-B4732 (assembly GCF_023008405.1). Classification (NCBI taxonomy): domain Bacteria; kingdom Bacillati; phylum Actinomycetota; class Actinomycetes; order Pseudonocardiales; family Pseudonocardiaceae; genus Amycolatopsis; species Amycolatopsis sp. FBCC-B4732. Next base: position 251,818 of record NZ_CP095376.1, on the reverse strand, counting down.
GAGGCACTGGCCGTCACGGCTACCCGCGACGAAGCTCTCGCCCGCTGAACCACGCGATCCGGGCCGCCGGGTGGGAGGATGTGCCGGTGAGCATGCGCCACCGGAACAACGTCGTCGTCGCCGGTAACGAGGACGGCCCCACTCTGCTGCTCGCGCACGGCTTCGGCTGTGACCAGAACCTCTGGCGCCTCGTCGTCCCGCCGCTCGCCGAGCGCTACCGGCTGGTGCTGTTCGACCACACCGGGGCCGGTCAGTCGGACAGCTCGGCGTGGACCGCTGGGCGCTACAGCGGTCTCGACGGCTACGCCGACGACGTCCTGGCGATCTGCCACGAGCTCGAACTGCGGGACGTCGTCCTGGTCGGGCACTCGGTCAGCGCGATGATCGCGGTGCTGGCCGCCAACCGGGAGCCGGACCGGTTCGCGAAGCTGGTGCTGCTGACGCCGTCGCCGTGCTACCTCGACGACGGGGACTACCGGGGCGGGTTCAGCCGCGAGGACATCGACGAGCTGCTCGAAGCGCTCGACTCCAACTACCTGGGCTGGTCGGCGGCGATGGCGCCGGTGATCATGGGCAACCCGGAGCGCCCGGAGCTCGGCGAGGAGCTGACGAACAGCTTCTGCCGCACCGATCCCACGATCGCGCGGGTGTTCGCCAGGGCGACGTTCCTCTCCGACAACCGCGCCGACCTGGCGAAGGTTTCCGTGCCGACGCTGGTCGTCCAGTGCGCGCAGGACGCCATCGCGCCGCGGGAGGTCGGGCAGTTCACGCACGAGCGGATCGAGGGCAGCGTGCTCGTCACGCTGGACGCGACCGGGCACTGCCCGCAGCTCAGCGCGCCGGAGGCCACCGCCGCCGCGATCACCGCGTTCGTGGACCGGCCATGATGTGCGACGCCGGTGACCAGGCCGGCCCGGCGTTCTCGGCGCTGCTCGAAGACAGCGCCGAAGACCTCTACGAGCACGCGCCCTGCGGGTACCTCTCGACGTTGCTCGACGGCACGATCGCGAAGATCAACGCCACGCTGCTCGGCTGGCTGGGCTGGGAGCGCGAGGACGTCGTCGGGCGGCGCCGGTTCGCCGACCTGCTGACCGTCGGCGGCCGGATCTACCACGAGACGCACTTCGCGCCGCTGCTGCGCATGCAGGGCCAGCTCGGCGGGGTCGCGTTCGAGCTGAAGACCGCCACCGGCACGCGGCTGCCGGTGCTCGTGACGTCGACGGTCAAGGTCGGCACCGACGGGCAGCCGCAGCTCATCCGCACCACCGTCTTCGACGCGCGGGACCGGCGCGCCTACGAGCAGGAGCTGCTGCGGGCGCGCGAAGCCGCCGAACGCGAACGCGACCGGGTGCAGCGGCTGGCGCGGACGCTGCAGCAGACCCTGCTGCCGCCGGCGCTGGCCGAGGTGCCGGGCGTGCGGGTCGCGGCGTACTACCACCCCGCGTCGGCCGACGAGGTCGGCGGCGACTTCTACGACCTGTTCGCGCTGACCGGCGACGCGTGGGGGTTCTTCCTCGGCGACGTCTCCGGCAAGGGCGCCGGCGCGGCGGTGGTGACGTCGCTGGCGCGGTACACGCTGCGCGCGGCCGCGGCGTACGACCCGGCGCCGGCCACCGTGCTGGCGCACCTCAACACCGTGCTGCACCAGGAATACCGCGGTGCGGACCCGCGCTACTGCACGGTCGTGCAGGGCGTCGTCCGCCCGGATGACGACGGCGCGGCGGTCACCCTCGGCTCCGGCGGCCACCCGCCGGCCCTGCTGCTGCGCGCCGACGGCACGTCGGCGTTCCTCGACATCCCGGGCGGGCAGCTGGTCGGCGCGTTCCCGCAGGCGCGCTTCGCCACCGTGGACGTCCGGCTGGCGCCGGGCGACACCCTGCTCCTCTACAGCGACGGGCTGACCGAAGCCCGCACCCACGGCCGCACCCGCTACAGCGGGGAGCAGCTGCAGGCGTACCTGACCGGCCGCGCGCCCACCACCGCACCGGCGGTCGTCGCGGCCGTGACCGAGCTGCTCGCCGGCTTCGGCGACGGCGTCGACGACGACACCGCGCTGCTCGCGCTGAGCATCCCGCTCCCCGGAGGCGATCCATCGTGACCCAGTTTTCGACCACCTCCCGGACCACCGCATCCGGCCCGGTGGTCACGGTCGAAGGCGAGCTCGACGTGGCGACGGCACCCCGCCTCCGCGCCGCGATCGCCTCCGCGCCCCTGGACCGCGGGCAGCTGCTGGTGATCGACCTGGCCGGCGTGACGTTCTGCGACTCCAGCGGCATTTCCGCCCTGATCGCGGCCCGCAACGTCGCCGAGACGGCGGGTGCCGGCGTGGCGCTGGCGGCCGTCCCCGCCCGGCTCAGCCGGACGTTCGGCCTGATCGGGCTGGCGGACTTCTTCCCGACGTACCCGAGCGCCGAAGCGGCCATCACCGCGCACGGTTAGGACGTGGGGGACAAAGCTCCCGCGCCGTCACCCGGGGTCAGGTCCGCTTGCGGCCGGCGATCCGATCGGAAAGCTGCTGCACGTGGGCGGGATCCGCGTCCCGGGCAAGGGCGACGTAGTGGTCCATGACGGCCGGCCGGTAGCGCACGGGCCACGTCTGTCCCGGGGCGAGCCGGGTGAACTCGGTGAGCGTGAGGTCTTCGTCCGCGATACCGCGGAACGAGAGGCCGTCGGCGGTCTCCACGTCGAACATCAGGACCACGCGGGGATTGCTGTTGACCTCCCGCCAGTCGACGAGAACGCCGAGCGCGAGCACCCCCGCACGCAGTTCCGCGGTGCGATTCCGCGCACCACCGCTCAGGAGCGGGTTCGGGGCGACGCCCGGGAAATCGGGGCCGACGCCGAGCGATTCCCGGCTCAGGTCGGGCCTCAGCTGCGCCATCAGATCGTTCAGATCGTCGAGTCTCTTCTTCCGACCGAACACCCCTGCCCCCTCCCGCCGGTGCCGGAATCGTACGTCAAGAGCACAGGGCCTCCCGAACCCGGCGGCCGACCTCCGGCCCCTGACTGGCGCGGGCTGCGGTCGGCGAACTCGACGGTGAAGCCGTCCGGGTCCCGCAGCTGGAGCTGCCGTTCGAATCCGCGGTCCCGGGGCGGCCCGGAAACGGGCACCCCGCGGGCGATGAAGTCGGCGTACAGCTCGTCGAGGTCGTCGGCGAGCAGCTCGACCTGGACGAACGCCCGCAGCCGGCCACTGTCCCGTTCGACGGCGTCACCGAGCTCGAGGAGCCCGAGGGTGCCGGCCCCGAGCCGCAGCAGCGCGAACCGGCCGTTGCGGACTTCGGTGGTGAACCCGAGGGATTCGTAGAAGGGAAGCGAGCGATCGAGACTGGCGACCGGCAGGCTCATCCCGGCGAACGTGGGCAAGGCGCACTCCTCCGCTTGGTGCGCCAAGGGAAGTCGCCGAACGGGCGTTCCGACGCCGCACCCGTTCGCCGGCGAGCTTAGCCCGCTTCCGCGCCGCCGTGCCAGGCGTCGGTCACCGGACCGGCCCCTTGCCGGGCGGGACGGCCACGGCGACAGTGGGAAGGTGGACGAACCCGGCCGGACCTCAGTGACGCCGCAGTGGCGGGAACAGGCCGGCCGGGAGCGCACTTCGGCACTGCTGGCCGCCGCCCGCGACGGCGACGAAGCCGCTTGGTCGGACCTCCTGGCCATGGTCGAACCGTTCTTGACGACGCTGGTTCGAGGCGCGGGGATCGATCCCCCGACCGGCGAATCGATCGCGGCGGACGTACCCGCCCGCTTGCGCCGGGAGGTGCACCGCATCGACGACGAGGACTCGCTGATCGCTTGGGTGCTGCGGGCGGTGCGGGAGTACCCGGCAGGCCGGTATTCCGAAGTCGACCGGACCTTGAGCAGTTTGTCGGTGACCGAGCGGCACCTGCTCCTGGTCATCTTGCGCGGCGGCTCCGGTTACGCCGATGTCGCGCGCTACACCGAGATCCCAGCCGGCGCGATCGGCCCGACCAGAGCGCGGCTGTTCAAGAAGATCTGGCGGCTGTCGACTTCCGGCGTGCCCGGGCCCCGCCGTGGCCGGCGCACCGCGCGCGACGACCTCGAGGCCGCCCTCCTGCTCCGCAAGGCAGCCCGGGAAGAAGCCCCACCGGAACCCCGGCGCGGCTGGGTACGTGCTCTCGCCCGCGCGTTCGGCCTGGTGCCACCACCGCGGCACCACCCGGCGACCGATGTCGTGGCCGCCTGCCGGGACGTCACCGGTGCCACCCGGGACGTTCTCGGCGAGTTCGCCCTGGTCGTTTCGGAGCACGCCGCCCTCGCGCCGGAAGCAGGGGACCGACGATGACCGAACAGACCACGTCGGGCTCTTCGCTGGTCGACGAGTGGCTGGGCATGCGGGTGCTCGAACACGTGCGTGACCTCTACAAGGAACAACCCGACAGCGCCGATCGGGTCCTGAAGCTGGTCGAGCTGCGGCTCGGGCAACGGCACGACGCGGAGGTCGTCGAAGCCCGGCACCGGAGACGGCTGGAGTGGGCCTGGTTCGGCTTCCGGGCGGCTTCGGCGTTGCTCGGGTTCGGCGCGCTCGTCGTCTTCGCCCTGATCGCCGCTCAGTTCATCGGGCACGGCGCACCGACGCAGGCCAGCGTCGCGCTCGGCGCGGGTGCGGTTTCGGTGGTCGCGATCTTCGTGACGGGGCGCGCGGCGGGCCCGCTCTTCAGCCGGCGTGCTCCGGAGGAGAAGGCCGAGTAACCACCTCCGCCAGCACCGCCCGGATCGCCGGGCTCGTGTCCGCGCTTCGCCGCCAAGCCGCGTGCACCTCCCGCTTCGGCGGGCGCCGCAACGGCCGTGACACGAGCTCCTCCCCCAACGGCGGCCGGGCCAGCCTCGGGATCAGCGCGATCACCTCGCCCGCCGCCACCAATGACAGCTGCGTCGCGAAGTCGTCGACCAGGTGGCGGACCTCCGGCACCGTCTCGAACAGGCGCCGGAACCACTGGTGGCACACGGTTCCCGGCGGGCTCGTCACCCACGCGTGGCCCGCGAGCTCCGCACCGAGCGGCCGGTCCACCGCCGCCAGCGGGTGGTGGCGGCTCAGCACCACGTCGCCGACGTCGGTGTGCGCGTGCCGCTGCGTCAACGACGGCGGGAGCACGGCCGGCAGGCCGTCGGCGTCGTGGATCAGGGCGAGGTCGGCCGTCCCCGCGTCGACGCTGCGCAGGGCCTGGTCCGGGTCCTGCTCGGTGATGTCGAGGCGCAACTCCGGGCACCGCGCGGACAACCGGCCGAGTGCCGGGGCGAGCAGGCCGCGGATGCCGGTCGAGAAGGCGGCCACGCGCAGCGTGCCGCGGGGCGCGCCCTCCGACACCGATCGGGCCGCTTCGGCGCAGCGCTCCAGTGCCTGGAACACCTCCGGCGCCGAGTCGGCGATCGCCTGGCCGGCCGGGGTCAGCACGACGCCGCGGCCCGCCGGGGCGAGGACCGGCAGGCCCACCTGCCGTTCCAGGCGCTTGAGCTGCTGCGACACCGCCGACGCCGTGAACCCCAGCTCATCGGCCGCTTTCGCCAGCGTGCCGAGCGCCGCCACCGCACGCAGCGCCCGCAGTGCACCGACCTCGATCATGAAGCCAGGCTACGCAGTACCGGCAAAAAAGCATCGCTGGACCGCAGCATTCACCGCGGGCAGGGTCGACGCCATGACGGACTTCGGCGCCAACCTCGTCGCGATGGTCACCCCGATGGGGCCCGGCGGCACGCTCAGCGAACCCGGCCTCACCCGGCTCGTCGACCACCTGCTCGCCGGCGGGGCCGACGGCCTGGTCGTCGGCGGGACCACCGGCGAAGCCCCGACCTTGAGCGCGACCGAGTCGGCCGGGCTCGTCCGGAGCGTGGTGGCCCGGACCCGCGGCCAAGCGACCGTGATCGCCGGGGTCGGCACCCACGACACCGCCGAGAGCGTCCGCCGCGCCCGCGACGCCGAGGCGGCCGGCGCCGGCGGGCTGCTGCTCGTCTGCCCCTACTACTCGCGGCCGACGCAGGCGGGCGTGCTCGCCCACTGCTTCGCGGTCGCCGACGCCACCGAGCTGCCGGTGATGCTCTACGACGTCCCCGCGCGGGCCGGCATCGCCATGGCGCCGGAGACCCTGGTCGAGCTCGCCGGCCACCCCCGCGTCCGCGCGGTGAAGGACGCCAAGGGCGACCTCTTCGAAGCGATGACCGTGCTGGCCCGCACGTCGCTGGCGTACTACTGCGGCATCGACGAGCTGAACCTCCCGTACCTCGCGTGCGGCGCGGCGGGCCTGGTCAGCGTGGTGGGCAACGTCGTGCCGGACCGCACCGCGGACCTCATCCGCGCGGTGCGCGCCGGCGACCTGGCGTCGGCGCGCCGGATCCAGCACGCGCTCAACCCGGTGATCGACGCCGTCATGCACGCCGGCCCCGGCACCGCGATGGCCAAGGCCGCCCTGGTGGAGCTGGGGATCCTCCCGCACGCGACCGTGCGTCTCCCCTTGATCGAAGCAAACTTGCCCGATTTCGGGCAAGAATTTGGGTTTCGCCATCCAAGCAGTGCATGATGGCCGACGTGCCGGACACCGAGATCGTCGATCGCGTCGCCGCGTCCACCGGGCTCCCGCCCGGGGTCGCCGCGCGGGTCGTCGACGACGTCCTCGCCTTCTACCGGACGCCCACCGAGGCCTACGTCCGGCGACGGCACACCGAGCTGCAGGCCGAAGGGCGGAAGAACCCCGAGATCTTCCCGCTCATCGCCGCCGAGCTCCGCGGGCGCCTCGTCGCCGCGCCCGCGTTGTCCGAGCGGCAGCTGCGCCGCATCGTCTACAGCTAGAAGAGGTTCGCCATGTGCGGAATCGTCGGCTACATCGGCGGCCAGAACGCCGCCCCCATCCTGCTCGAAGGCCTGACGCGGCTGGAGTACCGCGGCTACGACTCGGCCGGGATCGCCGTGCTCGGCGCCAAGGGCACCGCCCAGGTGCACCGGGTCGTCGGGCGGGTCCGCAACCTCGCCGCGGCGCTGCCCAAGCGCCTGACCGGGAAGGTCGGCATCGGGCACACGCGGTGGGCCACCCACGGTCCCGCGTCCGAGGCGAACGCCCACCCCCACACCTCCGAGGACGGCCGCGTCTGCGTCGTCCACAACGGGATCATCGACAACGCCGACGCCCTGCGCGCCCAGCTCGCCGACGCCGGGGTCACCCTGACGTCCGAGACCGACAGCGAGGTCCTGGCCCACCTGATCGCCCGCTCCGGCGCCGGCACCCTCGAAGACGCCGTCGTCGAAGCCGTCTCCCGGATCACCGGCACGTACGCGATCGCCGTCACCGACAGCGAATACCCGGACCGGCTGGTCATCGCGCGCAACGGCTCGCCGCTGATCATCGGGGTCGGCGAGCGCGAGATGTTCATCGCCAGCGACCTCGCCGCGCTCGTCCGGCACACCTCGCAGGTCGCGCACCTCGACGACGGCGAGTTCGCGACCGTCTTCGCCACCGGCTACCGGACCTTCACCGTCGACGAGAGCGACACCACCAAGCCGGCCACCGAGATCGACATCGCCGCCGAAGACCTCGACCTGGGCGGCTACCCGCACTACATGGCCAAGGAAATCCAGGAGCAGCCGGAATCCGTGGAGCGGATCATCCGCGGCCGGCTCGACGACCGGTTCGGCGTCGCGCGCCTCGACGGGCTCAACCTGACGCCCCGGGAGCTGCGCGGCTTCAGCCGGGTGAAGATCCTCGGCTGCGGTTCCGCCTACTACGCCGGCCAGGTCGGCGCGACGATGATCGAGGAGCTGGCACGGATCCCCGCCGACGCCGAAGCCGCGTCGGAGTTCCGCTACCGCAACCCGATCGTCGAAGCCGACACGCTCTACATCGCGGTCAGCCAGTCCGGCGAGACGATCGACACCGCTTTCGCCGTCGAGGAGATCAAGCGCAAGGGCGGCCGAGTGGTCGGCCTGGTCAACGTCGTCGGCTCGACCATCGCCCGCGCCTGCGACGGCGGCGTGTACCTGCACGCCGGTCCCGAAATCGCAGTCGCGTCGACCAAGGCGCTGACCAACATGGCGATCGGCTTCGCCCTGATCGCGCTCGCGCTCGGCCGGGTCCGCGACCTGTCCAACGCGGACGGTCAGCGGATCATCGACGCGCTGCGCGCGATGCCCGGCCAGATCAAGTCCATTTTGGACGAGGAACCGCGCATCGCCGAGCACGCGAAGGAAGTCGCCACCGCGAACAGCCTGTTCTTCGTCGGCCGCGTCCGGGGTTACCCGGTGGCGCGCGAGGGCGCGCAGAAGTTCAAGGAGATCTCCTACCGCCACGCCGAGGCGTACCAGACGTCCGAGCTCAAGCACGGCCCGCTCGCCCTGATCGACGCGGCGCTCCCGACCGTCGCCATCGTGCCCTCGGACGAGCTGACCGGGCGCAACCTGGCCGCCGTGCAGCAGATCAAGGCCCGCGGCGGCGCGGTACTGGCCGTGACGCACGAGGACGTCGACTTCGGCGAGCTCGACGTGCCGCGGATCGTCGTGCCGAAGACCGAGCCGGAGCTCGACCCGATCCTGCTGACGATCCCGTTGCAGCTGCTCGCCTACCACGCCGCGCTCAGCCTGGGCTACGACATCGACAAGCCGCGCAACCTGGCCAAGTCCGTCACCGTGGAGTGAGCGTCAGCCCAGCCGGAAGTCGGCCACCCGGATCGGCGACGGCGTCGTCCCGGCCGACACCTGCTGGTACATCACCGAAATCACGCCGTCGGTGGCCAGCCGCGAGTCGTCGACGTCGACTTCGCCGAAGGCGCGCAGGTCCGGGGTGTACACCGTCTTCCAGTCGGTCCACCCGCTCGCTTTGGTCGCCGCGACGATCCTGCCGTACGGCATGACGAGGTAGGCGTTGTCGGCGCGGTCGAACACGAGCTTCGTGCGCTGGGTCGATTCCGGCGCCACCGGCACTTCGCGTTTGGTCCAGCCGCCGTCGGCCGCCCGGCTCAAGAAGAACGTGCGCCCGTACTGCTTGCGCTGCGCGGAGTAGTTCGTGACGCACTGGGTGAAGCGGCCGGGCACGTAGCTGATCACGACGTGCGGCTGCCCGGCGGCGTCGACGGCCTGGCTCTCCTGGTTCATCAGGCCGTGGTCGACGCCGAGCGGGTCGACGACGGTGCCCGGCGTGCTCACCGACACCGGGGTCGCGGCGGCCGCACCGGAACTGGTCCGCCAGGTGCGGCCTCGGTCGTCGCTGTAGACGTACCCGGTGTCGTGGTTGGCCAGGCCGCCAGCGTTGCACAGTACGCCGGTGTTGCCCTCGCGCCAGGTGAACGCCGCGTGCAGCCGCCCGCCGGGGCCGTAGGTGAGGCCGTGCAGGTACATGTTGCGGGTCGTGCTGGTCACGCCGTTGCCGGCCGTCCACGAGCCGGTCGCCGACGTCCACGGCCCGAGCTTGCGCCAGCTGCCGCCGCTGTACTCGGCGAGTTCGTCGACGCCGTTGCCGGAACCGCCGGTCCGGTAGCTGAGCTGCAGCTTCCGTTCGGGCGTGACGACGAACTGCGGGTAGGTGATCGCGCCGAGGTCGACGCCGTCCAGGGTGCGCTGCACCGGGCCGAACGCCGACGCCGTCCAGGCGTGCGAGGCCGGCGACGAGAGCAGGCCCGCCGCGGATCCGGTGTAGTAGACCTGGTTGCCGTGGGTGTCCATGGCCACGTGCAGGCGGCCGTCGTCGGGCGAAACCCCCATCGAGATCACGTTGTGCGAGTCGTCGGCGGTGAGCTTGTGCGGCAGCACGAGGGTCTGCCACGCACCGGTGAACCCGGCGCGCCGGGCGAGCACGGCGCTGCGGTCGGCGGTGTACCAGGCCGCGTACTGGTAGCCGGCGTAGCTGAAGATGCCGCTCTGCTGGAAGGAGTCGTTGTTCACCAGCCCGTCGTAGGAGACGAAGTACAGCGCCGCCGCGTCGAGCTGCGTGTCCCCGACCTCGACCACGGACACCGCGGCTTCGGCCGGCGTGGCGGGCAACAGCGGCAGGGCCGCGGCCACCAGCACGCCGAGGATGCGGGAAAGCGCTCTCTTCCTCATGGCCGTTCCCTCCCACGCGGTGTTAACGCGAACAAGGATCGGCCGTCCCCGCGGCCCCGTCAACCGGCGGATGGCGGGTTTCCCCGGTTCAGGACCGCCCGGCGAAGACCGCGCCGTCGATCTCCTGCCGCCGCAGCCGGGCTTGCTTGGGCATGTTCCAGCCGAGCACACCGACGACGGCGCCGCCCCGGTGGTAGCGCACGACGAACCGGCCCTCCGCCGGATCACCTTCCACAATGGACACCTCGGCGTCCGCGGCCGGCGTGCCGTGCACGTGGATCCGGGCGTCGAACTGGTTGGTCCAGAAGTACGGCACCGGCGTGTACGGGCGGTCTTCGCCGAGGACGTTGCCGGCGACGGCGATCGCCTGTTCGGTGGCATTGGTCCGGTTTTCCAGCCGCAGCAGGACATCGAGCCGTTCGTGGTGCCAGCGGGCGACGTCGCCCGCCGCGTGGATCCCCTCGGCCGCGCGGCACCGGGAGTCGCACACCACGCCGTTGTCGCACAGCACGCCGCTGCCCGCCAGCCACTCCGTCGCCGGCGCGGCACCGAAGGCCACCACGACGACGTCGGCGGGCAGCACCTCGCCGGACTCGAGCCGCACCCCGGCAACCCGCCCGTCCGCCTCGGTGAGCCCGGTGACGGCGGCGCCGAGCCGGAGCCGGACGCCCCCGCGGGCGTGCAGCGCGGCGAGCGCCCCGGCGACGAGCGGGCCGAACTGGTACGCCAGCGGCGCTTCCTGCGGCCCGGCCAGCGTGACCTCGACGTCGAGCCCGCACAGGGTGGCCGCGATCTCCGCGCCCAGCACCCCGTCCCCGACGACCACCACCCGCTTGCCCGGCGCGAGGTCCGCGCGCAGGGCGAGCGCGTCGTCGAGGGTGCGCAGCACGTGGACGCCCGCCAGGCCGTGCTGTCCGGGCAGGGTGCGCGGCCGCAGACCGGTGGCCAGCACGATCGCGTCCGCGGTCAGCTCCCGCCCGCCCAGCGTGTGGACGGTCCGCGCGGCGGCGTCGAGCCGGACCGCCGGGTCGCCCAGCACGAAGTCGGCCGCGAGGCCGGCCAAGGCCTCCGGCGGGCGCAACCGGGCCCGCTCGGGTTCCCAGGCCCCGGCGAGGACCTGTTTGGACAGTGGCGGCCGGTCGTAGGGCAGGTGCGCTTCGGCACCCAGCACCGTTACGCTGCCCTCGTACCCCTTGCGGCGCAGGGCTTCCACCGTGGCGAGCCCCGCGGCGGACGCCCCGACGACGAGGACGTTCACGCGTCCTCGCTGACCGAAATCGCGACGCCGGGGCAGACGCTGGCCGCCTCCCGGACGATCTTGTGGTGCTCCTCGCCGGGGCGCTCCTCGAGCAGGATCACGATCCCGTCCTCTTCGCGCTGGTCGAACACGTCCGGCGCGAGCAGCACGCAAGTTCCGGCGCCGCAGCACTTTTCCTCATCGACGGTGACCTTCATGGCCGTTCCTTTCCCTCGGGTGATTCGTGACGGGCGCGAGCCACAGGCCGGCCAGTGCGTCGGTCAGGCCGGTGGCGACCTCGCGCCAGGTGGACCTCGGGGTGTCGCCGCCTTCGGCCAGCGCGCGTTCGCGCTCGGCCATCGTGTGGATCAGCAGCTGCCGGGTCATGGCGTTGCGTTCGGCGCGGACGTCGGGCGGCAGCTCGGGCAGGCACCGGGCCAGGCCCTCGACGGTCCGCGCCAGCGACGGCGACGACAGCGTCTCCGCCGCGACGACCGCGCGCAGCGACGGCTCGGTCATCACCTGCGCGGTGAACCGGGCGAACCAGCTGGGCGGGCCCGCCGTCGCCAGGTACTCGGTCGAGGGGTGCACCAGGCAGCGGACCCAGTCCCGCAGGCCGGCGCGGCCGCCGAGCTCCGCCAGCATGCCCTGGCGGAGCTCCTCGACCCGGGCGGAGTGCCGTCGCGCGATGGCGCGCACCAGATCGGCGCGGGTGCCGAAGTGGTAGCCGACCGCGGTGTTGTTGCCCTGCCCGGCGACCTCGCTGATCTGCCGGTTGGACACGGCGAGCACGCCGTGCTCGGCGTAGAGCCGTTCCGCCACGGTCAGGATCAGCTCCCGCGTCGCCTGCGCCCGGTCCGTCACCAGCGGACGGGCAGTTCCCGCAGGCCGCCGACGGCGAGCCCTTCGACCCGGCGCAGTTCGTCCGCCGGGACGGCGAGCTCGAGCGAGGGCAGCTTGCGCAGCAGCACTTCCAGGACGACCTGCAGCTCGGTGCGCGCCAGCGGCTGCCCGAGGCACGCGTGCGCGCCGGCCCCGAAGGCGAGGTGCGGGTTCGGGCTGCGGCCCAGGTCCATCTCGGCGGCGTCGCCGAACGCCCGCTCGTCGCGGTTGGCCGCGGCCATGCTGCACATCGCGGTGGTGCCGCGCGGCAACACGGTGCCGCCGACCTCGAAGTCTTCGCCGAGGTAGCGCATCATGCCGACGCCGGCGTTGGCGTCCAGCCGCAGCGATTCTTCGACGGCGGTGCGCACGAGCGACGGGTCGGCGAGCAGCGCCTCCCACCGGCTCCGGTCGGCCAGCAGCATCGCGACCATCTTGGCGATCATGTTCGCGGTCGTCTCGTGCCCGGCGATGAGCAGGCCGATCCCGGTGGCGATGAGCATCGGGTCCGGCCACCCTTCGGGCAGCAGCGCGCTCAGGATGTCTTCCCCGGGTTCGGCCCGCTTCCCGGCGATGAGCCCGCCCATGTACTGCCCGAACTCCCGCTGGGCGGCGTCGAATTCGGCCTGCGTGTAGCGGGTCATGCTGAGCATGACGTCGGACCAGTGCGCAAACCGGTCCCGGTCGGCGTCGGGCACGCCGAGCATGTCGCAGATGACCCACACGGGCAGCGGGAAAGCGACCCCGGCCTTGAGGTCCCCGGGCGCGCCCTTGGCGACCAGGTCGTCGATGAGCTGCTCGGCCATCGCGGCCATCCCGGGCCGCAGCGCGTTCATCCGCTTGGCGGTGAACCACTTCCCGAGCGTGCGCCGCCAGGTGATGTGGGCTTCGCCGTGCTGCGGCAGCACGGTGGCCATCTCGGAGTTGAAGACCCCACCGGACTCGGTGTCAGCGACCCGCGCGGCGTTGTCGGCGGGGGTCGGGCGGGTGAAGCGAGGGTCGGAGAGGACGGTCTTGACGTCGTCGTAGCGGGTGATCAGGGTCGCCTGGTCGCCGCTGGCGAGGGCGACGTGGGCGACGGGGCACTTTTCGCGGAACTCCGCCCATTCGGCCGGCGGCTCGAGAGCGGTCGCGGTTTCGAACGGGAAGCGCGGCAGCGGATCGGTGTGGGTCGGCGTCATCACGGGCTCCTCGTTGGTGAATGTCCCCTGTTCCCGAGGATGGCCAAGATCGACCGTTAAGTCAAGCAGTTGACTTAAGACCTGGTGAGGCGGGTGCCCGGCGGCGCGAAGCACCGCAGGCGCCGAAGCACGCCAGCGAGGCGGCCTGCAACGCAGTCCCATCGCCGCAGGCCGGCACCGAGCCGGGCAGCCGGGGCCGAGCGGCGCCGGCGTCACCACCCCCGAGCAAGCCGCGCACCCCGCCGCCCGGACGTCATGAACGACTCGTTCATGACATCCGGCGAGCGGTTCAGCTCACTCGCGCTCGACCTTGCGAAGCCCGCCGGCCGGCGTCCACCACTCCACCACCAGCAACGTCGCCGCCGCGTTCAAGTGCGTGTGGACCACCTCGGCGATGTCGACGCGGAAGCCCCCGCCGTCCGCCGGCACCGCCCGGCCCGAGATCTTCGCCTCCCCCGGCCACGCCGCCTCGGCGCCCTCCACCGGGTCGACCGTCGCGCTGTGCAGCGCCAACCGCGGGTCCCGGGCCAGGTCCGCGCCCTTGCGCGCGTTCGGCATCGAGCCGAACGTCAGCTCGCCGTCCGCGATGACCGTCTCGATCCCCGAAATCCGCGGCGAGCCGTCGGCCCGCAGGGTGGCGATCGTCTTGTGCTTGTGCGCGTCGAACAACGTCCGCACGCGCCCCGCGAACTCCGGTTCCGCCGCTTCGAACTCCCGCCACGCCGTCATGCGGTCATGATGACACCCAGCGCACGGGCACGGCCGCGGGTTTGCGGAACACCAGCCCGGCCGGCGGGACATCTTCCGCCAACGCGATGCCGGGCAGCCGGTCCAGCACGGTCTCGGCGGCGATCCGCGCCTCCAGGCGGGCGAGGTCGGCGCCGAGGCAGAAGTGCGGGCCGTGCGCGAACGCCAGCTGTTTGCGCAGGTCCGGGCGGCGCGGATCGAAGACGTCGGGGTTTTCGAACACCGCCGGGTCGCGGTTGGCGGCCGTGAGCGAGACCGTCACGAGGTCGCCGCGGGCGATCGACGCGCCCGCGAGCGAGACGTCGCGAGTCGCGTAGCGGTCGACGACCGCCGCCGCGGGTTCCAGGCGCAGGGACTCCTCGATGGCGGCGGGGAGGAGGGCGCGGTCCGGGAGCGACGGCTCGCGCAGCAGGTGCCGCAGGAGGTTGGCGATCATGCCCTCGGTCGTCTCGATGCCGCCGAACATCAGCACCGCCGCGTTGGACACCACCTCCGGCAACGCCAACGCCGAAGCCGCCTCGGTCAGCAGCGAGCGCCGGCCGACCGAGCCCTCGATGTGCGCACGCAGTTCGCCGAACGCCTCCGCGCCACCGGAACCCGGCAGGCCACCCGCCGCAAGCGAGTCCACTGTGGACACGATGGCGTCGTACCAGGCCAGCACCTTCGCCGTGTCCGTGTCGTCGAGGCCGAGCGCGTCGGCGACCACCGCGACGGAGAGGGGGCCGGCCAGCTCCCGCCGCAGTTCCGCGTGACCGGCCGCAGCGAAACCGTCGACCAGCCGGGTGCATTCGGCGCGGACGAACCCGGTGAAGCGGTCCGCGATCTCGCGGGGGCGGAAGTGCCGGGCGAACGGCGCCCGGTGCCGGGTGTGCTCGGCCGCCTCCAGCGAAAGCATCGACGGGCCGACGACCCGGGCCGTCGAGAAGCGGGGGTCGTCCACGGTGAAGGTGGCCGCGTCGCGCATCACCTCCAGCGCCAGGTCGTGCCGCGTGACCAGCCAGCCGTTCAGCTCCGGCAGCCAGGACACCGGCTCGGTCGCGCGCAGCCGGGACAGCAGCGGGTACGGGTCGGCCGTGAGCTGGTCGATCACGCCCGCAGCCCCGCGATCAGGAGGCCGACCAGGCGCCGCGCGTCGTAGTCCGGGTTGTCCTCCGCGCCGATGCACAGATTGCCCACACCGCGCATCAGCTCCAGCGGCCGCACCCGCGCGGTCAGCTCGGCGGCTTCGAGCAGCCGGGCGCACACCGGCACCAGCCGGTCCAGGAAGTACGCGTGCAGCGTGTCGAAGCCGTCGCCTTGCAGGACACCCGCCAGCCCGTGCTTGGTCACCAGGAAGTCGACGAACAGGTCGATCCACTCCGCCAGCGCCGCGTGCGGCGAGCCGGCGGCTTCCAGCAGCGCGGGCCCGGCTTCGGCGCACGCCTCCACCTGGTGCCGGTAGACGGCGATGATCAGGTCCGCCCGGGTCGGGAAGTGGCGGTAGATCGTGCCCATCCCGACGCCCGCCTTCGCCGCGATGTCCCGCACCGGCGCGTCCACGCCGGAGGCGACGAAGACGGCGGCCGCCGCGTCCAGCAGCGTTTTCTCGTTGCGCCGGGCGTCGGCGCGCTTGGGCTTGCTCGGGCTCACCACACCTCCAGGGTTGCTAACCGGAACATTGTTCCGTATCGTTAGCGGAGCAACGTTCCGCTTGCCATCCTGCCATGGAGGCCATCGAAATGCAGTACCGCACTCTGGGCCGCACCGGCGTCCAGGTCAGCGCCCTCGCACTCGGCGCGATGAACTTCGGCGCCATCGGGCGCACCACCCAGGACGACGCCACCGCCATCGTCGACGCCGCCATCGAGGGCGGCATCAACCTGATCGACACCGCCGACATGTACGGCCAAGGCGAGTCGGAGGTCATGGTCGGCCGGGCCATCAAGAACCGCCGCGACGACCTCGTGCTCGCCACGAAGGCGGCCATGCCGATGGGCGAGGAGCGCAACCACCGCGGCAGCTCCCGCCGCTGGCTGGTCAAGGCGCTGGACGACAGCCTGCGCCGCCTCGACGTCGACCACGTCGATCTCTACCAGGTCCACCGCTGGGACCCGGCCACGAGCGACGAGGAAACGCTTTCCGCGCTGACCGACCTGCAGCGCGCCGGCAAGATCCGCGCCTTCGGCTCGTCGACGTTCCCCGCGTACCGGATCGTGCAGGCCCAGTGGGCCGCGCGCGAGCACCACCTGAGCCGGTACGCCACCGAGCAGCCCAGCTACTCGATCCTGCAGCGCGGCATCGAAGCCCACGTCCTGCCGGTGACGCAGGAGTACGGCCTCGGCGTGCTCGCGTGGAGCCCGCTCGCGTCGGGCTGGCTCTCCGGGGCCGTCCGCGCCGGCCAGGAGATCACGACCAGCCGCTCGCAGGCGCTCCCCCAGCGCTTCGACCTCACCGACCCGGCCAACCAGGCCCGCCTCGACGCCGTCGAGAAGCTCGCCAAGCTGGCCGACCAGGCCGCACTTTCGCTGATTCAGCTCGCGCTCGGGTTCGTCACCGCGCACCCGGCCGTGACCAGCGCGCTCATCGGCCCGCGCACGCCCGGCCACCTCGAGTCGCAGCTCGCCGCCGCCGACACGGTGCTGCCCGCCGACGTCCTCGACGAGATCGACGCGATCGTCGCCCCCGGCGTCGACCTGGCCGCGCACGAGAAGTTCGACACCCCGCCCGCCCTGCTCGACCCGTCCCTCCGGAGGCGTTGATGACCAGCTTCGGCATCATGACCCCGCCCATGAACGTGGGCTACGACGAGATCCAGCGCGTCTGGCGCGAGGCCGACGCGATCCCCGAGATCGAGCACGCCTGGCTGTTCGATCACCTCATGCCGATCGGCGGCGACCCGGACGGCCCGATCTTCGAAGGCTGGACGCTGCTCTCGGCGATGGCCGCGCAGACCGAGCGGATCCGGCTCGGCCTGATGGTGACCAGCAACCGCTTCCGGCCGCCCGCGGTGCTGGCGAAGATCGCGGCCACGGTGGACGTCGTGTCCGGCGGCCGCCTCGACTTCGGCATCGGCGCCGGCTCCCGGCCGAGCCACCCCCTGGCCCGGCGCGAATACGACGGGCACGGCCTGCCGTACCACTCCCGGGACGACGCCGTCGCCGCGCTCGCCGAGGCGTGCACGGTCATCCGTCGCTTGTGGACGGAACCGGAACCGTTCGACTTCGACGGCGAGTACGTGCAGCTGAAGGGCGCCTTCGGGAATCCGAAACCGGTCCAGGCACACCCGCCGATCATGATCGGCGGCCGCGCGAGCGCGACGCTGCGGGTGGTCGCCGAGCACGCCGACCAGTGGAACATCCCCGGCGGCGGCGACATCGAAGACCTCGCCGGCCGCAGTCGGCTGCTCGACCGCTACTGCGCGGAGATCGGCCGCGACCCGGCGGAGATCACCCGCTCGATCTTCCTGCCGGTCGACTACGACAAGCCCGCCGCCACCCGGGAAAAGATCGAGGAAGCGGTCGGCGCCGGCTTCGGGCACGTCGTACTGGGCCTGGCGAACCCGTACCCGGACGGCGTCGTGCGCTGGGTCGCCGACGAGCTGATCCGCAGCGGGTCGTGAGCGGGAAACCGGGTTGGAACACTGTTTCCCACTCACGAGCCTTGCACCGCGCGCTACTTGCCGGCTCGCCACGCCGCTGGTCAACTCGGCACCGCGATGACGGCGAGGACGGCCCCGAAGATCGCGCGCGGCCACGGAACCGCAGCCGGGACAACGCATACCCGGCCAGTGAGGTGAGCACGACCCGGCCGACGGTGATCGCCACCGAGACGAACACCGAATTCGCCGGCCATTCCCGCGGCCACGGCAGCAGCGGGTTGGCGGTGGCGTCGGTCTTGAACGCCGTCGCGAGCTGGATGAGGAAGAGGTGGAGGTAGAGCGCGGCGACCACCGGCCGGCACGGTGACCCTGTCCCCACCCCGGCCGAGCCCGGTCGGGACGCTGCGGGTGCGGGGACTTCCGCCGGCGAGCGGCACGCCGGACGTCGCGGTGGACGCCACCGGCGAGGTCACCGGGCTGCGGGTGCCGCCGGGACTACGGCTCCTTCCGAAAGAGGCCGGTGAGCAGGAACGGCATCCCGTACAGCTCGGTGTCCGCTCGCATCGGACGCAGTTCGACCTCGGTGCAGTCCTGGAACAGGTGCCGCAGCTCGTCGGCGGTGTAGGCGAGGCCGCCGTGGAGGGAGCCGTCCCGGTAGAGCTGGGCGTCGGGGACCTCGGTACCGGAGTTGCCGTCGCCGGTGCCGGCCGCGAAGCACACGCGCCCGAAGTGGCCGCCGGGCGCCAAGTAGCTGGTCCGGCGGTGCGGGGCGAGGTGGTGCAGGCAGCCGGAGTCGTAGACCAGGTCGTACCGCTCGTGCGGCAGGTCCACGGCGAAGATGTCCGCCTGGCGGAAGCGGATGTCCGGGGCGCGTTCCCGGGCCCAGGCGAGCGCGCTCGCCGACTGGTCGACGGCGTCCACGTCTTAGCCCGCTTCGGCGAGGCGGACCGCGTTGCGCCCCGGCCCGCAGCCCAGCTCCAGCGCCCGGCCGCCCGCCCGCAGACCGTCGCCGAGCCAGGCGTCGAGGTTCTCGTCGGGCTCGGTGACGAAGAACGGGACCGGGCGGTCGCGATCTTCGTAGAAGCGGTCCGGTTCACGCCTCGGCGCGCACTCGGACGGTCCGCAGCTCGTCGTCGACGACCGCCATCTGCGCGTCGACCGCGGCGGGGTCGGCGCCCTCGGGGAAGAACAGGCTGAAGATCAGCTCGGCGCCGGTCAGGTTGGGGACGACGCGGGTGAAGAGGCCGAGGTTCGGCGCCGCCGCGCTGACGAAGTCGACGACGCCGTGCTCCGGCGCGGTTTTGACCGCGACGAGCCGCGGGCCGGCGTCGTCCGGGATGCGCCAGACGTCGTCGTGGTCGTGCTCGACGGCGGGCGCGAACCCCGGTGCCCAGTCGGGCAGGTTGCGCGCGTCGGCCAGGTAGCCGAGGACTCGTTCGGGCGAAGCGGCGATGGACGTCGTGCGCGTCTCGGCGCGCCCCGGACGGAATGCTGTCATGGGGTTAACCGTACGCATCTGCGTATCATTTGTCCACGCGTAAAATCCGGCGGGTGGACGAGGATCTCGGAGCACTCTGCGCGTGGGCGGGCCGCCGGCTGGCCGAAGCCGAGCAGCCCGTGCTGACCGAGCACGGGCTCTCGATGTGGCAGTACGTGGTGCTGTCGGCGCTGGCCCGCGGCTCGGCGCCGAGCCAGCTGGTCCTGGCGCAGCAGATCCACTACGACAAGACCCGCCTGATCACGCTGCTGGACGGCCTGGTGACGGAGGGCCTGGTCAGCCGCGACCCCGACCCGGCGGACCGCCGCGCCCGCGTGGTCCGCCTGACCCCCCTCGGAACCCGCCGCCACGCGGCGGTGCGCGACGCGATCCGGGTGGTGGAGAACGAGCTGCTCGAGGGGTTGGACGCGGAAACGCGGCGGGTGCTGCGGTCAGCCCTCGCCCACCTGGCGAACGCGGACTGACCGCAGCCGGCTCACGCCACCGAGCAGAGGGTTCCGTTGAGCGTGAACGCCGCAGGCAGGATGTTCGGCCCGCCGTAGTCCGCCACGAATCCCACGTCGGCGCCCGACGCCACGGACGCCGTCGACGTCACCGTCACCGTGCTTCCCGTCTGCGTCCACGTTCCGTTCCAGCCGCTCGTCACCCGCTGGCGCGCGGTCGGCCACGAGAACGTCAGCGTCCAATCCCCCGTCACCGCGGGCGAAACGACGTGGATGCCGCCCACGAAGCCGCTCGCCCAGTCCGTCACGTCCGTCAGCCGGACCGTGCAGCTGCTCGCGGCAGGGGCACCGGTCGTCAGCGTCAACGGCGGCGACCCCCACGACACGTTCCCCGCCGTGTCACGAGCCAGCACGTTCACCGCGTACCGGCTGCCCGGCACCAGGTTCCGGGCCGTGAACGTCGTCCCGGCCGTCTCGCCCCACAGCTGACCGTCCGCGTACACCTCGTACTTCGCGATCGGGTGCCCGGCCGGCGCCGCCGCGGGCCACGCGACCGTCGCCGTGCGGTCGGTCGTCGTGCCGGTCGGCTGTCCGGGTGCGCCCGGGCCGGCCGAGGGGGAAGCCGGGTGCAGGACCACGGTCGTCAGCGAGTACGGCGGCAGCGTCTGCGCGCCGGGCGAACCCGAAGGGCCGGTGGTGATCGACGTCGCGCCGTTGGCGAAGGTCGACACCTGGGGCGTGGCCGCGGCCGGGGTGTAACCCGTGTAGTCGAGCGTCACCGCGCGCGACGCGTCCGGGTCCTTGTTGATCAGCAGCACCGCCAGGTCGCCGTTCGGGCGGCGGACGGCGTGCGCGCTGACGAGCGGGTCGTCCGCACCCGCCCGGACGAACTGGTCGCCGGGATGTGCGAACCCGCTCAGCAGCTTCAACCCGTAGTAGGGCGCGAACGGGGTGTTGAAGGCCGGCTCGCAGCCGTCCGCGAGACAGGTCGCGCTCGAGAGCAAGCCGAAGTCGGCGTAGTCCGGGTAACCGGCCACAGTGGACACCTTCGTCGCGCCGTTGTGCGTGTTCCACCAGTCCACTGTGAACACGCCGTTGGCGAGCAGCGCGCTGTAGGCGTCGGCGGCGAACAGCGCGCCGGGCTGGGTGTTCATGCCCACCGGCGTGTTCGTCTCGGTCATCGCGATGCCCAGCGGGCGGCCCGCGTACCGCGCGATCTGCTCGCGGGCCAGGTAGATCATGTCGCCCACCTGCTCGGTCTTCGTGAGCGCCTCGGCGGCCGTCGAGCCGCCGGGGTACCAGTGCAGGATGACGTAGTCGACGTGCGGGCCGGCGATCGACAGCACCGTCTGGTTCCACGTCGCCGTGTCGCCCTCGCCGACGATGCCGTCCGGCCAGTTCGCCGGGGTGGTCAGCACGGCGCCGATCTTCACCGCCGGGTCGGCGGCCTTCATCGCGTCGGCGTACGCCACGACTTCGTTGGCGTACGCGGTCGGGCTCTTGTCGGCGTGGTCGTCGGCTTCCCAGTCGGCCCCGTAGTGGCCGTTGCCGTAGTTCTCGTTGCCGATTTCCCAGTACTTGACGCCGTAGCCCTTCTCGACGTTGGCGTACCGCACCCAGTCCGCCGCCTCCTGCGGCGAGCCGGTGCCGTAGTTCGCGATGACGATCGGCTGGGCACCGGTCCGCCGGACACCGCCCATGAACTTGTCGAAATCGGTGTCGGGAGCGACGTAGCCGCCCGGTGCGGTGTTGTCCTTCCAGTGGTAGATGTCGCCGTAGGACCCGCCGGGGTACCGCAGCATCCGCACGCCGGCGCCGCCGAGCAGGTCCGCCACGGCGTCGGTCCCCAGCTGGCTGTCCCACACCGCGTGGTTGACGCCGATCCCGGTGTCCGGCACGGTGGCCAGCCCCGCGCGGACGTCGACGGTGACCGTCGCTCCGGGCGGTTCGGCGGCTTCGGCGGCGGGCACCGCCGCGGCGAGCACGGCGATCACCGGCCACGCTGCCCAGCGCAGACGTCGTGCTGTCATGGGAAGTCCATCCTCTCGTCGGGCACGAACGGATGGCTGAGAGCGCTCTCAGAGAGAGAACCACCGCGCGGCCCGCAAGTCAACGAAAGTCCCGGGACGGCCCCGCGCGCATCGAAAGATCGATGCGTTCGAGCCGGTCGGCGACGAGGGTGACCACCCCTTCGGCCGCTTGGGCCCGGCCGCGGACCAGCAGCGCGGCGCTGGTGCGGGCGACCAGCCGCTGCCGTCGCCACAGGCCGGGCGAGACGAGGACGTTGGCCATGCCGGTCTCGTCTTCGAGGTTGAGGAACGTGATCCCGCCCGCGGTCGCCGGGCGCTGCCGGTGGGTGACCGCGCCGCCGACCCACACGCGCGTGCCGTCCCGCACGCGCGTGAGCTCGGCGGTGGTGATCGCCCCGCGCGCGTCGAGCAGTTCGCGCAGGTACTCCACCGGGTGGCTGTCCGGGGAAACGCCGGTGGCCCAGAGGTCGGCGGCGGTGATCTCGAGCCGCGTCATGCCCGGCAGCGCGGGCGCGTCGAGCCCCGGCGCGAGGCCGGGCAGGTGGCCGGGCCGGGTGGCCGCCGCCGCGCCGGCCGCCCACAGGTCCTGCCGCCGGTCGCCGCCGAACGCGCCCGCGGTCGCGAGGGCTTCGACGGCGTTCTTCTTCAGCCGGACGCGGCGGGTGAGGTCGCCGACGCCGCCGTACGGCCCGTTGGCCTCGCGTTCGGCGACGATCGCCGCGGCCGGTTCGCCGCCGAGGTGGCGGACGCCGGCGAGGCCGAGGCGCAGCGCGACGCCGCCGGTGCTGCCGGGATCGGGTTCGAGGGTGGCGTGGGCGAGACTGGCGTTGACGTCCGGTTCGCGGACGTGCACGCCGTGCCGCCGGGCGTCGGCGACCAGCGACTGCGGGCTGTAGAACCCCATCGGCTGGGCGCGCAGCAGCCCGGCGCAGAACGCGGCCGGGTAGTAGCGCTTGACCCACGCGCTCGCGTACACCAGCAGCGCGAACGACATCGAGTGCGCTTCGGGGAAGCCGTACCCGGAAAAGGCGTGGATCTGCTCGAAGATCCGGGTGGCGAGCTCGCGGCCGATCCCGTTGGCTTCGCAGCCGGCGAAGAACCGCGCCATCAGCGCCTTCATCTTCGCGCTCGACCGCTTGGCGCCCATGGCGCGGCGCAGCTGGTCGGCTTCGGCCGGGGTGAAACTCGCGACGTCGACGGCCATCTGCATCACCTGTTCCTGGAACAGGGGAACGCCGAGCGTGCGGTCCAAACTGGACGCCAGCAGCGGGTGCGCGTGCTGCCACTGCTCCTCGCCGCGACGGCGCCGGATGTAGGGGTGCACCGAGCCACCCTGGATCGGGCCGGGCCGGATCAGCGCGACTTCGACGACGAGGTCGTAGAACTCCCGCGGCCGCAACCGCGGCAGGGTGGCCAGCTGGGCGCGCGATTCGACCTGGAAGACGCCGATCGCGTCGGCCTCGCAGAGCATGTCGTAGACGGCCGGGTCGGCCAGGTCGAGCTTCCCGAGGTCCACAGTGGACCCGTGGTGTTCGGCGATGAGGTCGATCGCGTAGTGCAGCGCGGAAAGCATGCCGAGGCCGAGCAGGTCGAACTTGACCAGCCCGACGGCGGCGCAGTCGTCCTTGTCCCACTGCAAGATCGACCGGTCGGCCATGGACGCCCACTCGACCGGCACGATCTCCGACACCGGCTGCTTGGAGATCACCATGCCGCCGGAGTGGATGCCGAGGTGG
The DNA here is from genome assembly GCF_023008405.1 of Amycolatopsis sp. FBCC-B4732. Classification (NCBI taxonomy): domain Bacteria; kingdom Bacillati; phylum Actinomycetota; class Actinomycetes; order Pseudonocardiales; family Pseudonocardiaceae; genus Amycolatopsis; species Amycolatopsis sp. FBCC-B4732. The sequence continues at coordinate 228,448 of NZ_CP095376.1, read as the reverse complement.
CGCGGGAAGTCCTCGATCCGGGCAGCGAGGTCGAGCACATCAGCGGGGATCTCGCCGGAGGACTGCTGTTTCGTGGCCGTGACGCCGCCCCAGCGGTCAACGAGCTTGCCGAAGGCGTCCTGCTGCCCGGGGCTGTGCCCGAGCGCCTTGGCGGCGTCGCGGATCGCCGAAGGCGCCCGGTAGGTGATGACGTTGGCGACCTGCGCGGCGTGGAAGCGGCCGTGCTTGGCGTAGACGTACTGGATGGCTTCCTCGCGCCGGTCGGACTCGATGTCGATGTCGATGTCCGGCGGCCCGTCCCGCTCCGGGGCCAGGAACCGCTCGAACAGCAGGTTCCACTTCACCGGGTCCGCGTGGCAGATCCCGAGGGCGTAGCAGACCGCGGAGTTCGCGGCCGAGCCGCGGCCCTGGCACAGGATGTTCGCCTCCTTGCAGAAGCGGACGATGTCCCAGACGACGAGGAAGTAGCCGGGGAAGCCGAGGGCTTCGATGACGGCGAGTTCGTGGCCGAGCTGGGCGTAGGCCTTGGAGTTCGCTTCGCGCGGGCCGTAGCGGTCCGCCGCGCCCGCCCGGGTCAGCTCGCGCAGGTACGACATCTCGTCGTGCCCGGGCGGCACCGGGAACGGCGGCAGGTCCGGGGCGACCAGCCGCAGGTCGAACGCCACTTCGACGCCGAGCACGGCGGCGCGGCCGACGGCGCCGGGGTAGCGGCGCTCGAACCGGCGCCGCTGCTCCATGCCCGACCGCAGGAACGCCTGCCCCGACGGCGGCCGCCACCCCTCGAGGTCTTCGGCCGACCGGCGCGCCCGGACCGCGGCGACCATGTCCGCCACGACGGCGTCCTCCGGCCGGGCGTAGTGCGCGTTGTTCGAGACGACGGTCGGCAGCCGCAGGTCGCGGGCCATTTCGGCGAGCAGGTCGTTGGCCGCGTCGTCGAGCGGCAGCCGGTGGTCGATCAGCTCGACGGCGACGTGCTGCCGCCCGAACCGGTCGACGAGCCGCGCGAGCTCGGCGTGCGCGGCGGCGGGCCCGGTGCGGGCGAGCGCTTGGCGGACCGCGCCCTTCCGGCACCCGGTCAGCACGACGACGTGCCCGGCCAGCTCGTCGACCAGCTCCTCGACGTCGTACACCGGCCGCCCCTTCGCCCCGCCGGCGAGCTGGGCGCGCGAGATGACGCGGCACAGCCGGTGGTACCCGTCCTGCTGCCGGGCGATCACCAGCAGGTGCGACCCCTTCGGATCCGGTTCACCGGCCTGCGGCGCGGGCAGGTCGAGCGAGAGCTCGGCCCCGAACCCGACGCGCACCCCGAGCTCCCGGGCGGCGTCGCTGAACCGGACGGCGCCGTACACACCGTCGTGATCGGTGAGCACGAGCGCGTCGAGCTCCAGCCGCGCGGCTTCTTCGACGAGGGTCTCGGGATGACTGGCGCCGTCGAGGAAGCTGAAGTTGGAGTGGACGTGCAGCTCGGCGTAGGGCGCCCGGATCCGGTCCCCACCGTCGTCCCGCCGCCGCCGCGCCCGCAGATCGTCGGGCGCCCCGCCATACCCTTCGCGCTTGCGCGACCACGCCGGGGCATCACTGCCGTCCCCGGGCACGGGCGCCCGCCCGGAGGCGACCCGCTCCACTTCGGACCACGGCACGCTCGGGTTGTTGAACGCCAAAGCCAGCTCCCGCAGGAAAGTTCACTGAGGGGAAGCCAGCGAATACCGATCGAACACACGTACGACTACTGGCTTCGATCCTGAGCCGGAGAGAGGGCGGTGTCAACTGTGGACCGTGGCGGAGTCGTGGTCGTCACAGGACCGCCACCGCGAGCACTAGTCGTAGCAGCCTTCGACCGTCCATTGTGGATTGTCGCCGATCGTGGCCTTGAGCAGGAGTGCGACGTCGCCTTCGTCGGTGTCCAGGACCACCTGGACGCGGGCGAGCCGGTCGCCGCGGTGGTGGACGATCCAGGGGCCCGCCGAGCCGAGGACGGGCCGGGGCGGGGCGTCCTCGGTGGTGACCGTCGCGGGTGGGCGGCTCAGCTCGCCGCGGGGGGTGCAGCGGACCTCGTTGCCCGCCGCGTCCATGACCGTGGCCGGGATGCGGCGGGCGGCCACCACCGTCGGGGAGGGGGCCGGGAGGCGGCCCGGCCAGGGCTGGTCGGCCGTCGCCGGGGTGCGGGGCTCGCCCCACGGGACGAGCCGGACGCGCTCGGCCGGGCCGCGGCCGCCGTCGAGGAGCGGGGTGACGACTGCGTCCGGGCCCAGCAGGCCCTGGATGCGGACCAGGGCGCGGGCGGCGCGCTCGGCGGCGTCGGCGTCGCGGCCCAGCGACCCGAACTGCAGCTGCAGCGCCTGCCCGCCGACCACTTCTTCGGGGTCGAGGCGCAGCCGGACGATGCCGGCGGTGGGGCGGTCGCGGGCGTTGAGCCAGCCCTCGCACTGCCAGCGGACGCGGTCGGCCGTCGCGCGGGCGGTCAGCGGTTCGGCGCAGCGCCAGACGCGGACGCGTTCCTCGCCGGCTTCGGTGATCGCGACGACGGCCAGCCGGGTGCAGGCGAGGCCGTGGCGGGCGAGGCCGGCGAAGAAGCGTTCGCCGAGCGTCTTCGCGACGAACGCGGCTTCGTCGATCCGGGCCAGCGGGTGCTCGAAGGTTTCGGTGACCGACAGGTCCGGCGGCAGGGCGCGGCGCAGCGGCGGACGCTCGGAAAGGCCGCGCGCGAGGCGGTGGGCGGTGATGGCGTCCTTCGGGAACCGGCCGGCGACGTCCCGTTCGGCGAGCGCGGCGAACGCGCCCAGGGTGCGCAGCCCGAGCCGCTGCAGCAGGGCGACCAGCTCGCCGCGGTCGTCGCCCGGCTGGTCCAGTTCGGTGATCGCGAGCGGCGCGAGGAACCCGGCGGCGCGCCCGGACGGCACGAGCGCGGACCGCCGGGCGGCGAGGGTCGCGGCGAAGAGCCCGTCGGCGATCCCGACCTGGCACTCGACCCCGGCCCGGGCGGCGACTTCGTCGATGAGCAGCTCGGCGAGCGCGGCCTCCCCACCGAAGTACCCGGCGGCCCCGGTGACGGGGACGGCCACCAGCCCGGGCCGGACGACCTCGACCCCGACCGCCTGGCTTTCGACGGCGGCGGCGACGGATTCGAAGAGCCGCGCGTCGCGGTCCGGGTCGTGCTGGTGGACGACCAGGCCGGGACAGCGGGACTGGGCATCCCGCCGGCGCATCCCGCGCCCGACCCCGCCGGCCCGCGCGGAGGCGGAGCAGGCGACGACGCGGTTGGCGGAGAAAACGGCGGCGGGAGCGGTGGGCGGCGTGCCGGCGGCGGCCCCCGCGGCGACGACCGGCCAGTCCGGGCACCACAGCACCAGCAGCCGCGGCGCATCGGTCACCGGACGCCTTCGGCGAAGTGCTCGGACTTCGACGGCCGCGCGGTGACCGAGTGGCTCGCAAGCCGCCGGGCCCGGCCCGGCCTGGCGTGATCACAGCCGGCGACCCGCGCCAGGCCACCCGGCCGACCACCCCTCGACCGACCACGGCGGCCATGAACACCTCCGGCAGCCCGCGCCAAGCCACCCAGCCGACCACCCCTCGACCGACCACAACCCACGCCACGAACACCTCCGGCAGCCCGCGCCAAGCCGACCAGCCGACCACCCCTCGACCGACCACGAACACCTCCGGCAGCCCGCGCCAGGCCACCCGGCCGACCACCCCTCGACCGACCACGGCGGCCATGAACACCTCCGGCAGCCCGCGCCAAGCCGACCGGCCGACCACCGCTCGGCCGGTCGGCCCCGCGGTCTCGACCGACCAGATCACCCAGCCACCCGGCCGGTCGCCGAGCCGGCACCGGGCCAGGGCACCACGCCCGCCATCGCACGTGCTCTCACCCCACGCGCGCAGGGAAAACCGGGGCCTCCGCGCGCGTCGTCGTCGCCAACGCGCCCGCCGGGCCCGGCAGCTGCAGCGGCAACGACCGGGGCCGGCCAGCCGATCCCCGGCCCCGGCTGGTCGCCACCAGCGAACGAGACCTCAAGTGCCCGTGGCCGTCCGCGCTCAAGCCGTGCCACCGGCGGCCCGAAACCGTCAGCTCCAGATCCGCGCCCGGCCAGGACCCCGCCGCCAGCAGCACCGAGCCCCGGTTGCGGACCCGGCCGGCCAGGCGACGCGCCAGCTGAGGCGGGACGCTCCCGGCCAGCGACCGGCCGAGCACCACCAGGTCGAACCCGTCCACCAGCGCCGACACCACCGCCGCCGGCTCGGCCCCGGGGTGCGGCACCAGGGCGATGCGGTCCAGGTCCACGCCGAGTTCCGCGGCCGCGGCCAGGCCCAGCTCCGGCAGGCCCGTGACCGCCGCCCAGGAGCCGTCGCGGGTGGCCGCCGCCACCAAAGCGAGCACCAGGGACGTCGCGCCGCGGACCGACACCGTCGTGCCGCGCCGCAGGGCGCCTCCGGGGAGGAGCCCGGCCAGTGCGGGCAAGACCGTCAGCCGGCCCGCCGGGTCCGGCTCGCCCAGCTGCGCCGCCGTGCGGACCCCCGGGATCCCCGCCAGCGCCTCCGGCACCGCCATCGCCACGCACCTCCAGCACCACGTACTCGCACCGGAGACACCCGCGAACGGAAGCCGCGAGCGAACCCAGGGGAATCATCGAACACTTGTTCGCATAGTGCGAGACGACGGGGCCCCGTGTCAAGCCGGGCTCAACCGATCGGGGCCGGCGGACGTGTAAGCGGTGCCCTCGACCACGGAAGGAACCCTCATGACCGAGAACGCACTGCCGGAGGACCCCGTCGGCCCGCTCGTGCTCCCCCGCTCGTCGAACGTCGCCGACCGCAGCCAGGCGCTGACCGGCCGCCGCGGCCGGCGGGACGTGCTCGGGACGACCACGCCGTCCACCTGGCCCACCATCGGCCTGCAGACACCGGAGGACTGACGCGGGGCTCGTGAACCCCGCCCCGCACCACCCACTTGGGTGACTTCCAGGTGCGGCCGCGCGCACTCGTGGTGGCCGGTGCTGACCGCGCCGGTCGTCGGGGCGCGCCCGAGAAGGTCCCGCGGGCACGGCGCGTTCGTGGCAGCGGGCCGCACCGTCGCCGGCGCGGCCCGCCCGCCTCAGCCCGCGAACGGGCTCGCGTCGACGGCGCAGGTCTTGCCCGCGGCCGGGAACGCGCCCGAGATCAGGTAGTCCCGCTTGACCTGCTCGGTGCACGTGCTCGGCACGTACATCGACGAGTGCCCGTACCCCTCGGTCACGAACACCCGGGCGCGCGCCAGTTCCGCGGCGCCGTCCCGGGCCCCGGCCAGCGGCGTCGAGGGGTCGTACCGGTTGTTGAGCACCAGGATCTCCGCCGACGTCGGGCGGTTCCACGGGCCGGTGAACCGGTCGGCGTCCTTCGCCTGCCAGAACGCGCAGCTCATCATGTCCAGCACGGCGATCCGGCCGAAGTACGGGACGCGCTGGTCTTCGGTTTCGGCGTACCGGCTGTAGATCGCCGGGTCGGTGGGGACATCGCTGTCACTGCACTGGATGGCGTTGAACGCTTCGGTGCGGTTGGACGTGTACGGCTCGCCCGCCTTGAACGCCTGCGAAGCCTGCTGGACCTGCGGGGCCTCGTAAAGCCGCTGCAGCAGCGCCGCGATGTCCGGCCAGCCGCGCGAGTCCGACAGGTCGGCGGCCACGTTGATGATCCCGGAATACGTCCAGGTCTCGCCGTCGACGGTGATCGGCGCCTGCTTCGCGCGGGCGGTCAGCGCCGTCCACTTCGCCTTCGGGTCACCCGAGGAGAACGCGCACTTCGGGCCGGCTTCGGTGCACAGGCGCAGGAACTGGTCGAACGTCCGGGAAATCCCGGTGGCGACGTCCTGGCGGGTGTCCAGCGGGACGGTCTTGCCGGCCCCGTCGTGGCCGGTCGCGTTGCCGGCGAAGTCCATCGTGCCGTCGAACACCATCGCGCGGATCCGGTTCGGGAACAGGTTCGCGTAGGTGGCGCCGAGCTGGGTGCCGTAGGAAATGCCGTGGTAGGTCAGCTTCGGGTCGCCGACCGCGCGGCGCAGCATTTCCAGGTCCCGCGCGGTGTTCGCCGTCGAGACGTGCTCCAGGACCGGGCCGGCCTTGGCCGCACAGCGGTCCGCCAGTTCCTCGGACTTGGCGTAGAAGGCCGAATTGCCGCTCGGGTCGCCGGGCATCTCCGGGAAGGAGCCGAAGAAGGACTCCTGCTCGGCGAGGGTGTCGAAGCAGCGCACCGCGGTGCTGGCGCCGATCCCGCGCGGGTCCCACGAGACGACGTCGAACCGCGCGCGCAGCTCGGCGGAGAACAGCCACGGCCACTTGCCGCGCTCCCGCAGCCGCTGCAGGCCGGACGCGCCCGGGCCGCCGAAGTTGACGAACAGCGTGCCGATCTTGTGCGCGGGATCGGTGGCGGGTTCCTTGATGAGCGCGAGGTCGATCTTCGCACCGGCCGGGCGGTCGTAGTCCAGCGGCACCTTCGCCGTGGCGCATCGGAAGCCGTCCTGGCAATCGGTCCAGCTCAGCTGCGGCGTGGGAACGCTGTCGGCGGAGGCGGAGGCCACCGCGGGCACCGCCAGTGCGACCCCGAGCGCGACGACCAAGCCGCGCACGAAGCCTCCCCCAGTGAGACGACGCAAAGGAAGTCCTTTCGAAGAACGGAAACGATCACCTCCCCAGACGGGTGAGGGGGCGGTGAGGTTGGCCGGGCCCCCGGAAAAGATCAGTGGCGCGGCCGCCCCCTGGTTGTTCGCAGATCCCGCGGCGAGGGTTCCCGGCCGTCCGCCGCCGCCGCCGCCGAAAAGATCAGTGGCGCGGACTTGTGCTGCATGTCTATAGTACTAGGCAACTAGATAAATGGAGTTGCCGATGATCGAGTTCCACCTGGACGCGAGGTCCGGCTTGTCGCCGTACCAGCAGCTGGTCCAGCAGGTGCGGCACGCGCTGCGCCTCGGCCTGCTGGACGAGGGGGATCAGCTTCCGAAGGTCAAGGACGTGGTCGCTTCCCTCGCGATCAACCCGAACACCGTGCTGAAGGCCTACCGCGAGCTGGAGCACGACGGGCTCGTCTCCGCCCGGCCCGGCGTCGGCACCTTCGTCACCGCCACGCTGAACGGCGGTGCGTCGTTCGCCGTGCTCGGGCCGCTGCGGCAGGACCTGCGCCGCTGGCTGGGCAAGGCGCGCAAGGCCGGTCTCGACGAAGAGAGCATCGAGGCCCTGTTGATGTCCACGTTTCGCGACTCCGCCAGAGAGGACATAGCGTGAGCGTCCTGCGTGCCCGGGGACTGGGCAAGAAGTACAAGCGCACCTGGGCGTTGTCCGGCTGCACCCTGGAAATCGAGCCCGGCCACGTGACCGGGCTGGTCGGGCCGAACGGGGCCGGCAAGTCGACCCTGCTGAACATCGCGTCCGGCATGCTCGAGCCGACCACCGGCACGATCGAGGTGTGCGGCGGGGTGCCCGGCAGCGGGCCGGACCAGCTGGCGAAAGTCGGTTACGTCGCCCAGAACACGCCGGTCTACGTCGGGCTGAGCATCGAAGAGCACCTGCGGCTCGGCGCGCACCTCAACCCGCGCTGGGACACCTCGCTCGCCGAAAAGCGCATCGAACGGCTGGGGCTCGACCCGAAGCAGCACGCCGGGAAGCTGTCCGGCGGGCAGCGCGCCCAGCTGGCGCTGACGATCGGCATCGCCAAGCGGCCCGAGCTGCTGCTGCTCGACGAACCGGTCGCCGCGCTGGATCCGCTGGCGCGGCGGGAGTTCCTGCAGGACCTGATGGAAGCCGTCGCCGAGCACGAGCTGTCCGTGGTGATGTCCTCGCACCTGGTCAACGACCTGGAACGGGTCTGCGACCACCTCATCGTGCTCGTCGACTCGCAGGTGCGGGTGATCGGCGAAGTCGAACACCTGCTGGCCACGCACCACCGGCTCTCCGGGCCGCGGCGGGACGTCGAAACGCTGCCCGCGGACCAGCACGTCATCTCCGCGAAGCACACCGACCGGCAGACCACCGTGCTCGTCCGCACCGAGGCGCCGATCCTCGATCCCGTGTGGACGGTCGCGCGGATCGGCCTCGAAGACCTCGTCCTCGAGTACATGAGCAACCCCGCCGCCGCCCGACCCGCCCTGGAGGTCCTGCGATGACCTGGCTGACCTGGCGCCAGTTCCGCGCCCCCGCGCTGTCCGTGTTCGCCGTGCTGCTCGTGATCGGCATCGTGCTCGCGATCACCGGCCCGGAGCTGGTCGGGCGCACGAACTTCTCCGACCAGGACGCCCTCTTCGGCGGGACGATCCTGGTGCTCTACCTGCTGCCGGCGGCGATCGGCGTGTTCTGGGGCGTCCCGCTGATCACACGCGAGCTGGAAAGCGGCACGCACAACCTCGTGTGGAACCAGACCGTCACGCGCAAGCGGTGGCTCACCACCAAACTCGGCTTCGGCCTGCTCGTCGCGATGGTCGCGGCCGGCCTGCTCGGCTGGGCGGTGTCGTGGTGGGCCAGCCCGATCGACGCGCTCGCGGCCGCGCAGACCGACCGCGGGATGCTCTCGCGCATCGCGCCGGTCGTGTTCGGCGCGCGCGGCATCGCCCCGATCGGTTACGCGGCTTTCGCGCTCGCGCTCGGTGTCGCGGTCGGGATGCTGCTGAAGCGGACGGTGGCCGCGATGGCCGTCACGCTCGCCGTGCTCGCCGCCGTGCTGCTCCTGGTGCCGAACTTCGTGCGGCCGTACCTGATCCCGCCGCAGACGATGACGGTCGCGATCGTCGGCGAGGACATCACGAACATCACCGGCGACGACACCCAGGGCATCCTGGAGATCGGCGTGCGCAACCCGGCCGGAGCGTGGGTGCTGGCGAACGAAACCGTGGACCCGGCGGGCACCGTCGCCTCCCCGCTGCCGTCGTTCGTGCAGAACTGCGCCCCGCGGCCCGGCCAGGGCCCGCCGGAGCGCGGCAGCATGGAAGCGTGCATGTCGCAGCTGGGGCAGCACGGCTACCAGCAGCGCCTCACCTACCAGCCCGGCTCGCGGTTCTGGCCGCTGCAGTGGCTCGAACTCGCGCTCTACCTCGCGATGACCGCGCTGCTCACCTGGTTCTGCTTCCGTCGTCTCCGCCACCTCTCCTGATCCGGTTCCTGGGGGAATAATGCGCACACTCGCGGTGGCCACCGCCTTGACCCTGACACTGTCCGCGACACCCGCCGAGGCGAGCACCACGCCCCACCTGCCCCGTCCGACGGGTCACGAGCCCGTCGGTGTCACTTCACTGTCCCTTAAGGACACTTCACGCCCCGATCCCTGGGTACCGTCGGTGCCCTACCGGGAACTGATGGTCTCCCTGTTCTACCCGGCGACCTCGGCGAACGGGCCCACGAAGCAGTACATGACGCCGCTGGAATCCGCACGCAACCTCGAACGGGAGAACATCCCCGGGCTGCCGCTGGACGTCCTGAGCACCGTCCGGACGAACGCCGTCGTCGACGCGCGGCCGGCCGGGCGGTGGCACGGCCTGCCGCTGGTCGTGCTGTCACCGGGGTGGACCCAGCCCCGCGCCACGCTCACCGCGCTGGCCGAGGAACTCGCCGGCCGCGGGTACGCCGTGGCGGCGATCGACCACACCTACGAAAACCGCGCGACCACCTTCCCGGACGGGCACGTCACCGGCTGCGCCGCGTGCGAAGCCGACGACCAGCCCGGCTTCTGGGAGAAGTTCACGCGGGTCCGGTCGAAGGACACGTCGTTCGTGCTCGACGAGCTGCTGCGCTCGAAGAAGTGGGGCGCGCTCATCGACCCGGCGCGGATCGGCATGACCGGGCACTCGGCGGGCGGCGCGGTCACGACGCAGGCGATGCTGGCCGACCCGCGGATCCGCGCCGGCGCCGACATCGACGGCAGCATCCACGTGCCGCTGCCGTCGTCCGGACTGGCGAGGCCGTTCCTGTTCCTCGGCAGCATGGACGGCTACACGCCGGGGCAGCAGGGACCGTACGACGACTGGGAAACCGACTGGACCCACCTCACCGGGTGGAAGCGCTGGCTCATGGTGTCCGGCACGGTGCACCAGTCGTTCACCGACCTCGGGGTGCTCGCCGCGCAACTCGGCGTCGACCTCGGCGCGTCCATCGACGCCGAACGCGCGCTGGCCGTCACGCGGACCTACGTAAGCGCTTTCTTCGACCAGCACCTGCGCTGCCGCCCGCAGCCACTGCTGGCCGCGCCGTCGCCCGCCTACCCGGAAGTGACCTTCATCGGATGAAGAGCCTCATGGTGATCACCGCGCTCGCCCTCACGCTGTCCGCACCCGCCGCGTCGGCGGCTCCGGCGCCCGCACTGGCGAAACCGACCGGCGACCGGCCGGTGGGCACGGCTGCCCTGGCGCGGGGCGACCTGTTCTACCCGGCGGTTTCCGCATCGGGCAAGCGGAAGCAGTTCATGACCGGAGCGGAGGCGAAAGCCGCCCTCGCGGAAGCCGGGATCACCACGATCCCGCCGTCGGCGCTCACCGCGGTCCGCACCGACGCGTTCGTCGACGCGCGTCCGGCCGGACGGCACCTGCCGCTGGTCGTCCTCTCCTCCGGCGCCGAACTGACCTCGCTCGCCGAGGACCTGGCGAGCCACGGCACCGTCGTCGCGGTGACCGGCCGGACCGCGGACGTCCCGGCCGTGCTGGATTCGCTGCTGCGCTCGAAGTGGGCACCGCTGATCGACCCGTCCCGGATCGGGCTGGCCGGGCGCGCGAACACGATCGACGCGGTGGCGGCCGATCCGCGGGTCGGGGCCGGGCTCGACCTGGACGGCACCACGGACGGCCCGCCGCCCGCGCTCGACCGGCCGTTCCTCTTCCTGGGCACGGAAGCGCGGCAACCGGACTGGAACCGGCTGACGGGCTGGAAGCGCTCTCTCGTCGTGGCGGGGACGGTCTCCGCGTCGTTCACCGACCTCGGCTTGATCGGCGAACAGCTCGGCGTCGGCTTCGGCGCGACGACACCGGCCGCGCGCGTCCAGGCCGTCACCGCCGCGTACGTCCGGGCGTTCTTCGACGAGCACCTGAGCGGCGAACCCCAGCCCTTGCTGGCCCAGCCGTCCGCGCGGTACCCGGAAGTGGGCTTCGCGCGGACGTCGACGCCGTACCTGCCCGCGCCGACCGGAGACCGGCCGGTGGGCAGCACTTCGGTGTACCTCAAGGACACTTCGCGGCCCGACCCGTGGGTGCCGTCGGTGCCCTACCGCGAGCTGATGGTCACGCTGTTCTACCCGGCGGCGGCCTCGACCGGCCCGAAGACGCAGTACCTCACGCCGGCGGAATCCGCGGCCCTGCTCGAGGGCAGCGGCCTGGACGTGCCGCCGGACCTGCTCACGACGATGGTGACGAACTCCGTGGCCGACGTCCGGCCGGGCGGGCGGCACCTGCCGCTGGTCGTCCTGTCCCCCGGCTACACCAAGCCGCGCGCCACGCTCTCCGCGCTCGCCGAGGACCTGGCGAGCCACGGCTACGCGGTCGCGGTCGTCGGCCACACCTACGAAAACAGCGGGCAGAGCATGCCCGGCGGGCGGTTCGCCGGGTGCGCGTCGTGCGAAGTGCCGCACGACAGCGCTTTCTGGCGGAAGCTGGTGCTCGGCCGGGCCGCCGACGTGTCGTTCGTGCTGGACTCGCTGACGCGCTCGAAGTGGGGGTCGCTGATCGACGCGTCCCGGATCGGCATGGCCGGGCACTCCGTCGGCGGAGCCAGCTCGTTGCCCACGATGGTCGCCGACGCCCGGGTCAAGGCCGGGATGGACATCGACGGCACCACCGAGGTCCCGCTCACCGCGCCCGGCCTGGACCGGCCGTTCATGTTCGTGAGCCACCGGCTCGCGGCCACGGCGTGCGCGCCGGGCAACGAGCCGTGGGAACGGGACTGGGCGCAGCTGACCGGCTGGAAGCGCTGGGCGGAGGTGGCGGGCACGCAGCACGCGTCCTTCACCGATGTCGGTCTGCTGGCGGACGAGTTCGGCATCGACACGGGCGCCACGACGGGTGGTGTGCGCACGCAGGCCATCACCCGGGCCTACGTCAACGCCTTCTTCGACCAGCACCTGCGCGGCGAGCCGCGGCCACTGCTCGACCGGCCGGGGTTCCCGGAAGTTTCCTTCTGCCACTGAAGGAAAGGCGGAAGCGGCATCGCCCGGGGGGATGCCGCTTCCGCCGCGTCCTCAGTGGACGGACGGATCGCCGAACGCGACGAGGGGCAGCTGCCCGGAGGATCGGGCGCGCCCAGCGGTTGCGGTGCTCGTAGGCGGCGATGACCTCCGCCGCTTCGGCCTCGCCGAGCACCCGGTGCCGCGGCGCGAACCGCCGGGTGCCGACGACGACCTCGACCGGCGGCCGGGCCTCGACGTTGCGGTACCAGTCCGACGCGGGCCCCAGCCCGGCGACGCACGACCCGCCCCCGGCGCCACCCGTGCTCACGCCGTCAGAGCTTGCCGCCCGCCACCGGGGGCATGTCCGGGGCGTCCTCGGCCTCGGTCGCCGCCTCGCGGTAGAGGTGGTTCTCGACCTCGAACAGGTTGTCGCCGGCCCGCTCGACGACCGCCAGCAGTGTCGTCATCTGGGCAACCTCCTCGACCTGCTCCTTGAGGAACCAGCCCATGAACTGCTCGCCGAGGTAGTCCTCCTCGGCGCGCGCGGCCTTCGCCATCGCCTCGATGTCCGTGGTGACCGCGCGCTCCTGCTGCAGGGCCAGCTCGATCACCTCGTGCACGCTCGAGAAGTCGTTCCGGACGTCGCCGGTGCCCGGGATCGCCACCGGGTGGTCGCGGTCGAGCAGGTAGCGCACCATCGCCAGCGCGTGGTTCCGCTCCTCGATCGCCTGCCGGTAGAAGCGTTTGGCCAGCCGCGGCAGGTCACGCGCGTCCAGCCAGACGGCGAGCGCGATGTACTGCTGGGCGGCGGTGAACTCGTGGCGGATCTGGGTCCGCAGCAGCTCGGCGAACTTCTGGGTCTTGGCCATGCCCACAAGGTACGACGGACCGGGGCGCGGATCTACGATCGAGGCGATGAGCAGCGCACTCGATCTCTCCGGCACGATCACCTGCGTCACCGGCGCGTCCGGGGGCATCGGGCGCGGCATCGCGCTCCGGTTCGCCGAGGCGGGCAGCGCGGTGGCCGTGCACCACCGGCGTCCCGGCGCCGCGGACGACGTCGTCGAGGCGATCGAAGCCGCCGGTGGGCGGGCCCGCGCGTTCGCCGCCGAGCTCACCGACGACACCGCGTGCCACGCCCTGCTCGACGCCGTCGCGGAGTGGGGCGGGCGGCTCGACGCGCTGGTCAACAACGCCGGCGTCCAGCCGGTCGAACCCCTTGCCGACATCACGGCCGAGCGCTGGCGGGCGATGCTGGACGCGACCCTGACCAGCGCGTTCTCCTGCACCCAGGCGGCGGCCCGGCTGCTGGTCGATGGCGGGAGCGTCACGCACGTGGCGTCGATCGAGGCCCGGCAGCCCGCACCGGGGCACGTCCACTACAGCGCGGCGAAGGCGGCGCTGGTCGTGCACGCGCGCGGCGCGGCGCTGGAGTACGGGCCGCGCGGGATCCGCGTCAACACGGTGTCGCCGGGGCTGATCGACCGGCCGGGACTCGCGCGGGACTGGCCCGAGGGCGTCGAGCGCTGGCAGCGCTCGGCCCCGCTGGGCCGCCTGGGCACCCCGGCCGACGTCGGCAACGCGTGCGTCTTCCTGGCCTCCCCGCTGGCGTCCTTCGTGACCGGCCACGACCTGGTCGTCGACGGCGGCGTCACCGCCCGCCCGACCTGGTAACCTGAAACACGTTCTAGTTTCAGGGGGTGCGATGACCTTCCCGGTGGTCGACGGCGTTCCGCCCGGGCGTGCCCTGCTCGGCACCCGGATCCGCGAGCTGATCGAAGCCTCGGTGCGCGTGCGCGACGACGAAGCCGACCTGGCCGCGGCGGCGCGCCGGGTCGAAGCGGTGACCACGGCCCTGCGCGCGGCCGGGGAGGCGCCGCCGTTGCTGCTGGCCGCCCTCGAAGGCGGCGGGCACCTGAGCGTCAACAACCCCCTGGAAGGGCCCGGGAACCCGCTGGCCCCGCCGCTGTCCTGGGTCGCCGTCGGCCCGGAGTCGGTGCGGGCCGAGGTGCTGCTCGGCGCCGCGCACGAAGGGCCGCCCGGCCGGGTCCACGGCGGCTGGGTGGCGGCGGTCCTCGACCACGTCCTCGGCCGCGCCACGGCGGCCGCGGGCTACCCGGGGATGACGGCCTCGCTGACGGTCGACTACCACCGCGGCACGCCGTACGCGGTCCCGCTCGTCGCCGAGGGCCGGCTCGTCCGCCGTGACGAGCGGAAGCTGCACGCGTCGGGCACGCTGCGTGCGGGGGACGAGGTCTGCGCGACGGCGACGGCGATCCTGGTGCACTTCAGCGCGGACCGCTTCCCGGTGCCCACGGACTGATTCAAGACCGCTCAGGACCCGACCGTCGTGTGCCGTGGTGCCTCCGAACTCGACGTCGCCATCAGCACCGCGCAGATCGGGACCGCCATCGCCAGCGCCGCCAGCACGAACACCGGGAACAGGAACGAGAACACCTCCGTGCCCGACGGGTCCGGCGCCGCCGGGTCGAGGTTCAGGCGGACCGCCGCCATGCCCGTGTAGTGCATGCCCGTCACCGCCGCGCCCATCACCAGGCCCGCGGCCAGGCGGGGCAGGAGCTTGTCCAGGCCGACCGTGAACCACAGGGCCGCCGTCGCCGCGACCACCGCGATGAGGACCGACAGCACCACCAGCGTCGGGTCGTAGCCGATCGTGCCCTTGACCTGGACCGCCCACATGCCCGTGTAGTGCATCACCGCCACCGCGAGGCCGGTGAGCAGGCCGCCCAGGAGCAGGCGACGCCAGGCGAAGCGGTTGCGGACGCCGAACACCAGCAGGCCGCAGAACACCGCCACCACCGAGAGGAGCGCCGACACCGCCGTGCGGAGGATGTCGTAGCGCACCGGCATCCCCGGGGTCGAAAAGCCGAGCATCGCGATGAAGTGCATGACCCAGATGCCGACGCCGCCGATGGACAGCGCCGCGAGGCCCAGCCACGTCAGCCGGACGCGCGGGTTGTCGGTCGAACGCGCCTGCAGCGTGCAGGCGAGCCCGAGGGCGCACCCCACCACCGAGGTCAGGTAGGCGAGCACCACGAGCCAGTGCCCCATCGCGAAATCGTCGTGGTTCATGGGCATTTCGGGCTCCTGTCAGGCTTTCCGCGATCGTGGTGAGTGGTGCTCGGCGAGCGCGTGCTCGGCCGCGGCGATGAGGATCCGCTTCGTGGACTCCGGGGAGCGCGCGTCGCAGGTGACGACCTCCACCGCCGCTGGGACCTTGAGGGCTTCGCGCACCTGCGCGGGCGGGTGCTGGCGGGTGTCCTCGAACTGGTTGATGGCCACCAGGAACGGCAGGCCGCGGGATTCGAAGAAGTCGATCGACGCGAACGAGTCCGCCAGCCGGCGCGTGTCGACCAGGACGATCGCGGCCACCGCGCCGCAGACCAGGTCGTCCCACATGAACCAGAACCGGTGCTGGCCCGGCGTGCCGAAGACGTAGAGGATCAGGTCCTCGGCGAGGGTGAGCCTGCCGAAGTCCATCGCGACCGTCGTCGCGACCTTCCCGGGCACCGCTTCGACCCGGTCGACGCCGACCGCCGCCGACGTCATCAGCGCTTCGGTGCGCAGCGGGTCGATTTCCGAGACGGCGCCGACGAACGTCGTCTTCCCGGCCCCGAAGCCGCCCGCGACGACGATCTTGGCCGACGTGATCAGTTTGTCAGAGTGCACGTAGTCCACTGAGGACCCTTTCGAGCAGGTCGTTGCGTTCGTCCCAGGAGGCGTCCGCGGTGAGCGTGTCGCGGATGGACACCTGGCCGGCGCTGAGCAGGTCGCCGATGAGCACCCTGGCCACCCCGAGCGGCACGCCGAGGTGGGCCGCGACCTCGGCCACCGAACGCTTGTGCAGGCACAGCTCCATCACCGCGGCCAGGGGGTTGGTCGGGCTGAAGGACGCGGTGCGGCCTTCCGCCGTCGTCTCGACGAGGGCTTCCACCGCCAGGTCGACCTTCGGCCGCGTGCGACCGGCGGTCCAGGCGTAGGGGCGGGCCAGCGACGCCGCGTGCCGCCCGCCCTCGCGTCGCCGGCCGTCGGTCACCGGGCCGCTCCCGGCGAGGCCGCCGGCCGCGCCGGGGTCTCGACCACCTTCCCGACCCGGTCCACCAGCAACGTCATCTCGTAGCCGACCAGCCCGATGTCGCAGCCCGGGTTGGCCAGCACGACCAGGTTCGAGCCGTCCCCGACGTTCATCAGCAGCAGAAATCCTTGCTCCATCTCGATCACCGACTGCACGACGCGGCCGGCGGTGAACAGGTCGGCCGTGCCGAGCGCGAGGCTGGCGAGCCCGGACGCGATCGCCGAGAGCTGGTCGCCGCGGTCGCGCGGCAGGGTGTCGTTCGCCGCCACGAGCAGCCCGTCCGCCGAGACGAGCGCCGCGTGCGCCACCCCGGGCACCTCCTGGGTGAACGCCGACACCAGCCAGTTCCGGGACCCGTCGGTCACTTCCGTTCCTTCCTGCCGGGTACTCATCGCTGCTCCGCGTCCGGCTCGGCCGAGACCCGGTGGCGGGCCGCGCGCATACCGCTGTAGTGCCGGGAAAGGTTGCTCCGCACCGCCGCCGGGTCGCGGAAGGACGGGTCGCCCTGCTGCGGGTGGCGCGGGGCGGCCGAGCCCGGGGCCAGCTGCGCGCCGGGCTGCCGGGCCGGCAGGCCCGAGTCGGTGAACTCGGGCTCGCCGACGGTCCCGACCGCGGCTTCGGCGGCCTGCCGCACCTGGTCGGCGGGGCTCGCCCAGCCCGCCGGGCGCGCCGCTTCCGGCGGGGTTTCGGCGAACCAGTGCGACAGCATCTGGTCGAAGATCGGGGTCGGCGGGTCCGCCGGCGGCGCGGGTCCGGGTTCTTCGGCGGGCCACCGGGGTTCGAGCTCGGGCCGCGCGGTGCCGTTGACGGCCGGGAGCAGCGCGAGCGGGCCGGGCCGGGCCGGCAGGTCGACCAGGACCAGCACGCCGGGCACGTGCACGCTGGCGGTGATGCCGGCGCTCGCGGTCCGCGTGGTCGTCGGCCGCAGCCGGACGGTGATCCCGTGCGAGGCGGCCAGCCTGCTCACCACGAACAAGCCCATCCGGCGGGTGGTCTCCGGGCTCACCGACGCGCCGGCGGCCAGCCGGGCGTTGGCCGCTTCGAGGTCTTCGCGGGTCATGCCGAGACCGACGTCGACGACCTCGACGAGCACGCCGCCGTCGAAGCCGCGGTCGGCGGTGAGCACGACCTGCTCCCCCGGCGGCGACGACCGGATGGCGTTCTCCAGCAGCTCCGCGAGGATGTGCACGATGTCGGCCGCGGCTTCGGCCTGCACCGAGCCGCGCGGGGCGTTGCCGAGGGTGATGCGCTGGTAGTCCTTGACCTCCGACGTCGCCGCCCGCAGCAGCTCGACCGTCGCCACCGGGCCGGTTTCCCGCCGCACCGGCCGGCCACCGGCGAGGACCTGCAGGTTTTCGCCGTTGCGCCGCAGCCGCGTGGCGATGTGGTCGATCTGGAACAGCTCGGCCAGCCGCTGCGGGTCCTGCTCGTCGGCTTCGAGGTCCTCGATCACCGAAAGCTGCAGCTCCACCAGCGACTGGCTGCGCCGCGACAGCGTCATGAACATCTCGCTGACCTGGATCCGCATCTCGGCCTGCTCGCCGACGGCGAGCCGGACCGCCTGCCGGTGCATGTCGTCGAAGGCGCGGGCGAGCTGGCCGACCTCCTCCTCCGAGTCGACCGGCAGCGGCGGGGTCGCCCGCCAGTCGACGTCCTCGCCGCCCCGGATGCGTTCGATGGTGCCGGGCAGCCGTCGGCGCGCGGTGTCGAGCGCGGCCGCGTGCAGCCGCCGGATCGGGGCCACGACGGACCGGGCGACGGCGAGCGCGATGGCGAGGGCGCAGAGCAGGGCCGCGAGCACCAGCGCGGCGTCGCGCAGCGCGTCCGAGCGGGCGAGGTTGGTCTGCACGCCGACCGCGTCCGAAAGCGTTTTCACCTGTTCGGCCAGCACGGTGCCGAGCACCGCGCGCTTCGCGGCGGGACCGCCGGCACCCGGGCTGGTCGCCGCGGCGAACCGGGCCGCCGCCGCGCCCGCCGGCGTCACGCGGCGGATCTGACCGGTGAGCACGGCCTCTTCGGACACGGCGCGCTCGGCCACCGCGGCGCCACCGGGGTCGCCCGCCACGGCTTCCTGGACGGCGAGCACGGTCCTCAGCTGCACCAACGCCGCGCTGAGACTCGCCGACGCGCCGAGATCGGCATTCCCGGCTTGGCCGACAACGCCGGGGATCACTTCGCCGAGCACGACCGTGAAGTCGTGGTAAGCGGCGGTTTTGGCGGCCGCGGAACCGGTCTGCTGGCGCAGCTCGGCCAATTTACCGAGCTGATCTTCCAATGCGCCGGCGAGTTGCGGGGTGAGCTGCGAAAATGCGGCGTCCCGGCGCACCGACGCGGCTTTCCCGTCGACGGCGGCGGTCTGCGCGGCGGCACCGTCGTGGATCATCTCGTCGTCGACGAGCCCGGCGAGTTCGGAAATCCCTTGCACGACGGGCATTTGGTCGCGCACGGCGCTGAGCCCGCCGGCCCGGGCGAGTTCGCCCTGCACCCGGGCCCCGGCCAGCAGCAAGGCGACCAGGACGGGCAGCAGCAGCACGACGGAGATCTTGGTGCGCAGCCCCCAGTCACCCGGATTCCAGGAGGGGGCGGAACGACGTGGGTCTTCTTTCATCGGTGGCGTGGCTCGATTCGTACCGGTGGCCCGAGAACGATTTCCGGTTCCTTTTCCGCGGAATTCAGGCGGTGACATAACTCCGGCGGGGCCGGTGCTGTCAAGGAACGCGAGCCGTTTCCCCCGTACGCATCAGCTACACAGGGTGAACTTCCACCGCGCGGCTTTTTACCCTTGCGGAGGGTGAGAACGATTCGAAGGATGCACGGGGTCCCCTGCGAGGTAGGTGAATTTCCGCCTTGGCGGGACGAGGGGCCCCGCCAAGGCGAAAGTGGACTCGGCCGGCGCACACCGCCGACCGGCCACGGACCGTGGTCACCTCGCCCCGGGCGCCGGCAAGCGCCCGGGCGGGGACTCAGCTCGCGCGGACCTTGGTGACGCCGGTCAGCCGGTTGTCCACCGGGTGGGCGTCGCCGTCGTAACGGCCCTCGAGCGTGGCCGTCACCTCGAACTCCGCCTGGCCCGCCGCCGCGTCGGCCGGCGTGTACGAATACGCGAACGGGAACTCCACCCGGCCGCCCGCCGGCACGAACTGGGTCAGCGTGCCGACCTCCTCGAAGTACCCGCTCTCGCCCTTCTTGCGCAACGAGACGACGACCTTCTCGTCGTAGCGGTTGTTCACCACGGACACCTTGACCGGCTTCGTCTGCCCCGCACGCGCCTGCGCGGGCAGGGACAGCCCGGTCAGCGTGACGTCGTGCGTCTCGACGTGCACCACCTGGCTGCCGGTCCCCGAGCGCCCGTCGTCGGTCGTCGCGCTGATCTCCAGGCGGTAGTCGCCGTCCGCGGCGTAGCGGTGCGTCAGCGCGGCGTTCGACGTGAGCGCCACCGACGTGCCGTCGCCGAACTTCAGCTCGCCGCTGACCAGCGGGCGGCCGAGGTGGTCGCCCGCGTTCGGGAACATCTGGATGTCGTCGAACACCGAATTCACCCCGGAGTACAGGTACACGTTGGGCGTCAACGCCGGCGCGGTCGTCAGGCGGATGTCGTACGGGGACGCGCCGTCGGCGTCGGTGGCCACCCGGAGCCAGTACTGCCGGCCGGCTTCGGCCGTGAAGACCACGCGCTTGGTGCCGTCCAGCTCCCCCGCGCAGTCCACTTCGGACAGTTCCGGGCCGCGGTACACCGCGACCGACGGCGTCCGGCCGCCCCGCCGCTCCACGCTGATCGGCCGGGTGCGGTCCGGTGTGTACCGGTACCACACCGAGTGGTCGGCCTCGGGATCGCAGCTCGCCGTCACCTCGCCCGGCTCGCTCGTAGACCGCGAAAGGTCACCCGAGAACGTCCCGGGCAGCGTCGCCACCGCGGCCGCCGCGAAGTCGTCGTTCGCCTCCCGCGGGACGCTGGAAAGGTCCAGCGTGGCCACCTGGCCGGCGCCGGCGTACGGCTTGAACACCATGATGTGGTACGTCTGCCCGGCGGTGACCGGGAAGGTCACCGACGGCCCGGAGTTCCACTCCGCACAGGCGCCGGGCACCTGCGACAACGCCCCGCGCGAGCCGGTGTAGACCGCGATGAACGGCAACTGGTTGGCGCCCGTGGGCAGGGCGCGGACGAACCCGTCGGCGGACGCGGTGTAGTCGTACCACGCGCTCGTCGCGATCCAGGCGTAGCACGAGGTCGGGTCGTCGGCGGCCTTCGTCCCTTCGCCGAAGTCCTGGGTGGCCCGGAAGGGCAGGGCGGTGACGGTGGTGGCGGTGTCGAAATCGTCGTTGGCCGGTGTGTCGGCGTGCGCGGTGGCCGGTGCCACCAGTGCGGCCGCGACGGCCAGGCCGGCGACCAGCAGGCGCCGGAAAGCGGTGGTCCTCATTCTGTTCCCCCCAGTGTTCAGACGGCGGTGATGCGCGTGGCGGCCGGCTTGACGGTCGTGGCGATGGCGATCACTTCGTTGTCCGCCGGCCGGGCGTCGCGGATCGGGTAGTCCAGCGAGACGCTCGCTCGGAAGGTGACCTTGCCGTCCGCCAGGTCCTCCGGGGTGAAGGTGTAGGCGAACGGGAACCGCACGGTCTTGGTGGGCCGCGCGGGCACGGTCAGGGTGAGCGTGGCGACCTGCCGCCAGGAGGTCCCGTCGTTGCGGGACAGCACGACCGTCGCCGTTTCGGCGTAGCGGGTGTTGCTGACGTCGACCGAAATGGGCTTGCTGACGCCCACGCGGGCCGCGGTGGGCACGGCGAACTTGGCGATCCCGACGTCGTGCGTGGTCACCGTGACGAGCGTCGTCTTGGTGGCCGTGCGGCCGTCCGGCGACGTCGCGTGCGTGGTGACGGTGTACGTGCCGTCGGTGGCGTAGTGGTGGGAGACGGGCGCGGTGCCGGCCGGGGCCGTGGCGCCGTCGCCGAAGTCCCAGTCGGCGGTCATCGGCCGGTCGATCTCGTTCCAGGAGTCCGCGGAGAACGAAACGGTGTCGTAGACCGTCGGGTACGACGGCGACTGGGAGATCGACGGGTCCAGCGCCGGCGCGTCGGCCAGGGACAGCGTGACGGGCTCGTACGAACCGGCCGGCCCGGTCACGCGGACGTAGTAGGTCGTGCCGGTGGCGGCGCGGAACGCGGTCGGCTGCCCGTACGAGTCGTTCTTGCAGGCCACCTGCTTCAGCTCCGGCAGGCTGCTCCCGGTGTAGACCGAGAGGGCCGAGCCGTACCCGGTGGTCCGCGCGGTGACCGACTTCGCCTCACCGGTGTTGGTGTAGGCGTACCAGACCGACGGGGCGAGGTTGGCCTCGGACTGGCAGGTCGACTCCGGGTCGTCGGCTTCGTAGGAGGCGACCGAGAAGTCCGGCTGCGCGGAGAACGGCAGCGACGGCACGGGCTGCGCGTTCGCGAAGTCGTCGTTGGCCGCGGCCGGGACGGAGTCCAGCTTCAGCGACAGCGCGCCGCCCGGGACGTCGTAGCCGGAGATCATGATGGAGTACGTGGTGCCGGCCTTCGCCAGGAACGTCGCGTCCGCGCCGATGCCGCAGCCGTTGTCGACGCCGCGGAGCGCGCCCCGGGTCCCGGTGTGGACCGCGAGGATCATCTCCGGGTCGCTGCCCTTGGTCGAGGCGCGCAGGTACCCGTCCGCGGTGGCCGTGTACCGGAACCAGACGGACGCCCGGACGTCGGACGACTGGCACCAGGACGGGTCGTCGACCGCCCGGGTGGCCTCGCTCGTGTCCTGCTGCGCGGTGAACGGCAGCGCGGTGATCACCGTTGCCTGGTCGAAGTCGTCGCCGGACGGTGGCGCCGCGTGCGCGACCCCCGGTACGAGCAGCGCGAACGCCGCGGTGAGCGCGGTGGCCAAGGCGATCCGGCCGCGCGATCGCAAGGAAAGCAGCACGAGTCATCCCCCCAGATGTGTCCCGTCCCCACACTCGCGGCGGGGATCCCCGCGGGGCACATCGACGAAAGGGGGCCCGGTGTGACCGATCCGGCCGGAAATAGCCCGGACGTCGCAACCGCACTACTCCGAGTAGACCGCGGGGTGCGGACCACCCGCACCCCGCGGTCCGCTCTCAGGCGGGAACCCGGCCCAGCCGGTCGGCCATCGTCCGCAGCACGGCGTCCTGGTGGCGGGTCAGGAAGAAGTGGCCACCCGGCAGCGGCACCAGCTCGAAGCCGCCGGTGGTGTGCTCCGCCCAGGCGGAGACCTCGTCCACCGACGCCACCGGGTCCTCGGTGCCGGTGAACGCCACCACCGGCGTCGCCAGCCGGACGCCCGGCGGGTGCCGGTAGGTCTCCACCGCGCGGTAGTCGTTGCGCAGCACCGGCAGGATCATCCGGACCACCTCGTCGTCGCCGAGGAGGTCCGCCTCCGTGCCGCTCAGGCGGCGCACCTCGGCCAGCACCCCCTCGTCGGAGCGGGTGTGGACGCGGTCGTCGCGGTACCGGTCGGGCGCGCGGCGGCCGGAGACGAACAGCGCCACCGGCGCCGGCCCGCCGGCCTCCAGCCGCCGCGTGACCTCGTACGCGACCATCGCGCCCATGCTGTGCCCGAACAGCGCCAGCGGCCGCTCGTCGAGCCCCCGCAGCAGGGTGGCGATCTCGTCGGCGAGCCCTCCGACGGTGGGCACGAACGGTTCCTTCCGCCGGTCCTGCCGCCCCGGGTACTGCACGGACAGGACTTCGACGTCCGGGGCGAGCGCCCGCGACACCGGGAAGTAGAACGACGCCGAACCGCCCGCGTGCGGCAGGCACACCAGCCGCGCCTTGGCCGCCGGCGCCTCGTGGAACCGGCGGAACCAGCGGTCCGCGGTCACCACGTGACCGGGAGCTCGGCGACGCGGTAGACGCCCAGCCCGCCCGGCGGCACCTCCTCCGACGGGACCGCCAGCCGCAGGCCGGGGAGGCGGGTGAACAGCGTCGAGAAGACGACCTCGAGCGCGGCCGTCGCGAAGTTCATCGCGACGCACTGGTGCGGGCCGTGGCCGAAGGTCAGGTGCGTCTTGTGGTCGCGGCGCAGGTCGAGCTCGTGCGGCGCCGGGAACGCTTCGGGGTCGCGGTTGACCGCCGGCGTCGCCAGGATGACGCCCTCCCCCGCACGCACGGTCCGGCCGCCGATCTCGATGTCCTCGGTGGCCAGGCGCGAAATGATGTCACCGGCCGAGATGTAGCGCAGCAGCTCCTCCACCGCGCGCGGGGCCGCGCCCGCCGGGTCGGCGCGCAGGACGTCCGCCTGCGCCGGGTTGTCCAGCACCGCGAACGCGCCCAGCGAGATCATCGTCATCGTGGACTCGTTGCCCGACACCGTGACCAGCATCGCCGAGTTGAGCAGCTGCTGGAAGCCGATCTCCTCGGGCCGCTCGTCGAAGCTGGTGACCATGTGCGTGGCCAGGTCGTCGGCCGGCTCGGCGCGCTTGCGCTCGAAGAGCTTCGTGTAGAAGTCGGACAGCGTGTAGATCGCCGGCACCATCATGTCCGGCCGGGTCGCCAGGTACTGGACGTGCTCGGTGTAGACCGCGCGGTCCTCCTCCGGCACGCCGAACAGCTCCGCCATCATCATCGCCGGGAACGGCACCGCGAACGCCGACACGAGGTCCGCGCCGGGGCCGTCGGCCAGCATGCCGTCGATCAGCTCGTCGACGATCTTCTGGATCTTCGGGCGCATCGCCTTGGCCTGGCGCAGCGTGAAGCTCGGGATCACCAGCTTGCGCTGGGCGTTGTGCTCCGGGTCGTCGAGCTGCGCGAACGTCAGCGCGTCGCCCTCGGGCACCGGCTGCGGCATGCCGGTGCCGGGCATGATCTTGGCGTTGTTCGGGAAGTCCGGGTGCGAACGGGCGGCCGAGAGCCGCGGGTCCGACAGCAGCGCGCGGGCTTCCGCGTAGCCGGTGACGACCCAGGCCCGCTTGCCGTCGACGAGCTCCACTTCGGACAGCGGTGCGTTCTCGTGCAGCTCCGCGTACGCGGCGGGCGGGTGGTACGGGCACTTGCCGCGCGGCAGCGGGAACGACGGCACCCCGGTCGCGGTGTCGAGGGTTTCGGTCACGGGAGATCTCTCCGATCGGTGGGGGTGGTGCTGACGACCAGCGGAACCCGCTTCGGTCCGAACAGCAGATGGGATTCCTGGTACTCGACGACGCCGTCGACCGTCCACGGCGGAACGTGGTCGAACAGCGCGTTCAGCGCACCGGTCAGCTCGACGCGCGCGAGCATCGCGCCGAGGCAGAAGTGGATGCCGTGCCCGAACGTCAGGTGGCGGTTCGGGCTGCGGCGGATGTCGAACACGTCCGGGGCGTCGAACACGGCGTCGTCGTGGTTGGCCGAGAGCATCCACGGCACGACGACCGCGCCCGCCGGGATCCCGTGCCCGGCGACCTCGGTGTCCACCGTGGTGTAGCGCTGCAGCCGCGTGGACGGCGGCCGGCAGCGCAGCACTTCTTCGACCGCGCCCGGGATCAGCGCGCGGTCGGCCCGCAGCGCGGCCTGCGCTTCCGGGTGCTCGGCCAGCAGCACGAGGGCGTGCCCGAGCACGGCGGCGGTGGTGAGGTGCCCGGCCTGCAGGATCTGCACGGCCAGGCTCGCCACCTCCGGATCGGCCAGCCGCTCGCCGTCCAGCCGCGCGCGCACCAGGTCCGAGATCAACCCCGGCCCCGGTTCGGCGCGCCGGCGCGCGCACAGCTGCAGCAGGTAGCCCATCAGCTCGAGGAACGGGCCGCCCAGCGCGCTGTCCGCCGCCGCCCGCACCGCGGCTTCGTCGGTGAGGTCCGGCGGCTCGATCGCCATGATCTGCTCGACCAGCGACCGGAACGCGCCCGCGTCGGCGGCCGGGATGCCGAACAGCTCGGCGATCATCGTCGCGGGCAGCTCGACCGTGAAGTGCTCGACCGCGTCGAAGCCGCCTTCCGGCGCGCGGGCGAGCAGGCCCTCGGCGATCTCGGTGACCCGCGGGCCGAGGTCGCGCATCTTGCGCGGGGTGAACGCCTGCGCCGCCAGCCGCCGCAGCTTGCCGTGCTGCGGCGGGTCGGCGACGAGCATCATCCCCTCGGTCATGTTCGGCACGTCCTCGGGCAGCACCCGCGCCGGGTTGCTGGAGAACGTGGCCGGGTCCTTGGTGACGCGCTCGACGTCGGCGTGGGAGAAGACGTGGTGCGCCCCGGACGCGTCGACGTGCACCCCGCCGTCCTCCCGCTTGCGCCGCAGCCAGGCGAGCTGCTCGCCCAGGCCGAACCGCGCCGACGGGACGTCCTCACTGGACAGTGCGCTGGTCACGCCCGCCGCACCCGCACCCGGACGCTCTTCGGCGTGAACAGCTCGCTTTCGTAGAACTCGACCGGCTCGCCGGTCAGGACCTCGATCGAGGAGTACCGGCGCAGCAGGGCTTCGATGCCGAACTTCGCCTCGGTCTTGGCCAGCGCCGCGCCGAAGCAGTAGTGGATGCCGTGGCCGAAGGTGAGGTTGCGGGCGGCACCGCGGTCGATGTCGAACGCGTCCGGGTTCGCGAACACCTTTTCGTCGTGGTTGGCCGACAGCAGCGACAGGAAGACCATGCTCTTCGCCGGGATGGCGACGCCGCCGAGCTCGGTGTCGGTGGTGGTGAACCGCTGCAGGCGCGGCACCGGCGGGGTGAACCGCAGTGCCTCGTCGACGGCGGCCGGGATCAGCGCCGGGTCGGCGCGCAGGCGCGCCTCGACGCCCGGGTGCTCGCCCAGCCGCAGCACGAAGTTCGCCAGCACCGACGCCGACGTGATGTGCCCGGCCTGCAGCAGCTGGATGGCGAGGTTGACGGCTTCGTGGTCGGCGAGCCGCTCACCGTCCACTTCGGCCTGGAGCAGGTCGCTGATGAAGCCGTCGCGCGGGTTCGCACGCAGCTCCGCGCACAAGCCGGCCATGTACTGCTGCATCTGGACGAGCGGGCCGAACATGGCCGCCTGCATGGCGGCGTCCATCTCGGCGGCGTCGTTCGGGTTCGGCACGGTGACCTGGAGCAGTGCCTCGGTCCAGGCGATGAACTGCGGCAGGTCGGTCCTCGGGATGCCGAGCAGCTCCGACACCACGACCAGCGGCAAGTACTGCGAGAACGCCGTGACGAAGTCGAACTCGTCGCCGGGCACGGCGTCGAGCAGCTCCTCGGCGATCTGCGCGATGCGGTCGTTGAGGTCCTTGACGCGCTTCGGGGTGAACGCGGCGCTGGCGATCCGGCGGACCTTGGTGTGCGCGGGCGGGTCCATCACCGCGAGCATGCCGGCGGACAGTTCGGCGGCGGCCTGCGGCATCACGTGCGACGGGTCGCTGGAGAACGTGCCGGGGTCGGCCAGCGCCTGCTGCACCTCGGCGTAGGTGAACACGTGGTGCATGCCGAACGGGTCGCGCAGCACCGGGTTGGCCGCACGCATCCGGCCCAGCCACGGCAGCGTGTCCGACAGTCCATAACGGACGGACGGCGGCAGCAGCGCCGGGTCGATCTGCGGCATGACGAAGTCGGTCATCTTGTTCCTTCTCTTGGGTTTCAGAGGTTCTCGAGCCAGGCGCGGACGGCGTCGGCGGTCGTCGTGGCGTGGTTTTCCATCATCGACCAGTGGTTGCCGGGCACGTCCACGCCGACGTGCGCGGGCGTCCAGGTCGGCCGCCAGGCGTCGCCTTCGGCCGCTTCCCCGCCGACCGACTGGAGGGATTCGGTGGCGCGCACGAACAACGTCGGCACGGCGGTCTCCGCCGGCGTCCAGTCGGCGAACACGCGGAAGTAGCAGCCCATGCCGGTCAGCTTGCGGTCGTCGATGCCGCCGGCTTCCTCTTCGCGGTCCTGCGCGCTGGTGACGAAGGTGCTCTTGAACCGGTCGATCTGCCCGCTCTGCGGCACGTAGGTGTCCATCAGCACGATGCCTTCGGGCGGCGAGCCGAGCTGTTCCAGGTGCGTGGCGACGGCGTGCGCCAGCCAGCCGCCGGAGGAGTGCCCGAGCAGCACGAACGGCGTGCCGCCCGCGGCGTTCCAGACCAGTTCGGCCTGCAGCTCGACGGTCGCTTCCACGGTGGCGGGCAGCAGTTCACCCGGCCGGAACCCGGGCGCGGGGATCATCGTCAGCTCGCGTTCCCCGCGGAACCCGGCGGCGAACCGCGCGTACTGCTGGGCCCCGGTGATGGCGACCGGCGCGGCGAAGCAGAGCAGCGCGGGGGTCGTGTCGCCGCGGGCGAGGCGGACCGGTTCCGGCAGCTGCTGCAGGTCGTCGAGGCGGTCGAACGCCGGGCGCAGGCGCGAGGCCGCCTTGATGAACTCGACGGCTTCGGCGATCTTCCCTTCGTCGCAGGCCTTCCGGTAGAGGAGCTGGATGCTGCCGGTCTCCTCCTCCGGCGCGGTGTCCGCTGTGGACGCTTCCGGTTCCGCCGGAACGAGCTCGCCGCCGAGGAACTCGACGAGCGCGTCCGGCGTCGGGTGGTCGAAGACGAGGGTGGCGGGCAGCCGGAGGCCGGTGAGCCCGATCAGCCGGTTGCGCAGCTCGACGGCGGTGAGCGAGTCGAAGCCCATCTCCGGGAAGCCGACCCCCGCCGGGATCGCTTCCGGCCCGGCGAACCCGAGCACGCCGGCCACCTGCGCCAGGACGACGTCCCGGAGCGCGTCCCCGGTGAGCCCGGTGAGCGGCACGGCGCCCGCGGCGGCGGCCTTGCGGATCGCCGGCCGGACGAGCCCCCGCAGCAGCGGCGGCACGCCCCCGGTCCCGAACTGCCGCCGGAGCGCGGCGACGTCGAGGTGCATCGGGACCAGCACGGCTTCCGCCGTCGCGCGGGCCGTGTCGAAGAGCCGCAGGCCCTCCTCGGTGGAGAGCGGCCGCAACCCGGCGCGGCTCACCTTTGCGCGTCCTTCGTCGCCGAGCTGACGGGTGAGGTCGCTGGCTTCGTCCCAGAGGCCCCAGGCCAGCGACGTCGCCGGGAGCCCGTTCGCGCGCCGGTGGGCGGCGAGGGCGTCCAGGTAGGCGTTGGCCGCGGCGTACCCGGCCTGCCCCGCGTTGCCGAGGAGGCCGGCGGCCGAGGAGAAGAGGAAGAAGCCGGTGAGGTCGCGGGTCAGCTCGTGGAGGTTCCGGGCCGCGTCGGCCTTGGGCTTGAGCACCGTGGCGAGGCGGTCCGGGGTGAGGCCGGCGAGCAGCCCGTCGTCGAGGACGCCGGCGGCGTGGATGACGGTGCGGAGGGGGAACTCCGCCGGGATGGCGGCCAGGACGCCGGCGAGGGCCGTGCGGTCGGCGGCGTCGCACTCGGCGACGGTGACCCGCGCACCGGCTGCGGTCAGGTCGGCGACCAGCTGTCCGGCCCGTTCGGCGGCCCGGCGGCTGGTCAGGACGATGTGCCCGGCACCGGCCGCGGCGACGTGCCGGGCGACGAGGCTGCCGAGCAGCCCGGTGCCGCCGGTGATGAGCACGGTCCCGGCCGGGTCGAAGCCGGCCGCTTCGGCGGCCTCGACCGGCAGGCGGGCCAGGCGCGGTGCGAGTACCTGCCCGTCCCGCACCGCGACCTGGGGTTCCTCGCCCGCCGCGAGCCGTTCCAGCAGCTCACGCGGGGTGCCGGCCTCGGCGTCGAGCAGCACGAACCGGCCCGGCTGTTCGGTCTGCGCGGAGCGCACCAGGCCCCACACGGCGGCCGCCGCCAGGTCGGGGACGTCCTCGCCCGGCCGGGCCGCCACCGCACCACGCGTCACGATCGCGAGCCGCGCCGGTTCCTGCTGGAGCTTGGCCAGCGTCGACGCCGTGACCTCGTGCACCGAGCCCGCCGGGACCTCGAACAGCTCCGCGGGGCCCGTCGCGACCGGCGAGCCGACCGGCGTCCACTGGACGTGGAACAGCGGGTCGCGGCCCGCGGTCACCGTCGAGACCGGGCGCGTCGCCAGCGAGCCGATGGTCGCCACCGGGGCGCCGGTCGGGTCGGCGACGTCGAGGTGCCCGTCCGGGGTCAGCCGGACGCGGATCGCCGACGCGCCGGTCGCGTGCAGGACGACGTCGGTCCACGCGAACGGCATCCGCGCGCCGCCGTCGCCGTCCCCCGCGACCATGCCCGCGTGCAGGGCCGCGTCGAGCAGCGCCGGGTGCAGGCCGAAGCGGTCGGCGTCGTCGATCGCGACCTCGGCGAAGACCTCCTCGTCCCGGCGCCAGACCGCGCGCAGTCCCTGGAACGCCGGGCCGTAGCCGAACCCGCGTTCGGCCAGTGCCGCGTACGCGCCCTCGAGCGGGACGGCGGTGGCTCCCGCCGGCGGCCACTCGGTCAGGGACAGCCCCGGGACCGAGCTCGTGCCGAGGACGCCGGAAGCGTTGCGCTGCCACGGGTCCTCGGAACCCGCCGGTCGCGAGTGGACGGTCATCTCGCCGGAAGCGCCGACCACCACCTGCACCTGGATCCCGCCCACCGGCGGCAGCACGATCGGTGCCTCCAGGGTCAGCTCCGCCAGTGCCGGGCGGCCCGCGTGCGCGCCCGCCTGCAGGGCCAGCTCGACCAGCGCCGTGCCGGGGACCAGGACCGTCCCGAGCAGGCTGTGGTCGGCCAGCCACGGGTGCGTGCGCAGCGACAGCGCGCCCGTGCACACCAGCCCGCCGGACTCCGGCAGCGGGACGACCGCGCCGAGCAGCGGGTGGTCCGCCGTCGCCAGGCCGGCCGAGCTGACGTCGCCGGCACCGGCCGGTGATTCGAGCCAGTAGCGGTCGCGCTGGAAGGCGTAGGTCGGCAGGTCGACGCGCCGGCCGCCGTCGAGCGCCGCGGTCCAGTCGACGCGCACGCCCCGGACCCACGCTTCGGCGAGCGACGTCAGCAGCCGGGCCGGACCGCCGTCCTCGCGTCGGAGGGTGCCGACGGCGACGACCGCCCGCTCCGCCGTCTCCTCGATCGCCATGGTGAGCACCGGGTGCGGGCTGCATTCGACGAAGACGCCGTAGCCGTCGGACAGGAGTTCTTTCGTGGCACCGGCGAAGTCGACGGTCTCACGCAGGTTGCGGGCCCAGTAGGCGGCGTCCAACCCGCTGGTGTCGAGGAAGCCGCCGGTGACGGTGGAGCAGAACGGGATGTCGGCGGTGCGCGGGGTGATCGGCGCCAGGACTTCCAGGAGCCGGTCGTGGATGCGGTCGACGTGCGCGGAGTGCGACGCGTAGTCGACCGGGATCAGCTTGGCGCGGACGTCGTCGGCCGCGCAGCCCGCGACGAACTCGGCGAGCAGACCGGCGTCACCGGACACGACCACCGAGGACGGGCCGTTGACCGCGGCGAGCGAGAGTTCGCCGCCCCAGTCGGTCAGCCGCTTGGCCGCCGCTTCGGCGGACAGCGCCACGGACGCCATCCCGCCGTCGCCGCCGAGCGCGAGAATTTCCCTGCTGCGCAGGGCGACCACGCGCGCACCGTCCTCGAGGGACAGCGCACCGGCGACGACCGCGGCGGCGATCTCGCCCTGCGAGTGCCCCACGACGGCGGCCGGCTCGACGCCGAGCGCCCGCCACACGGCGGCCAGCGAGACCAGCACGGCGAACAGCACCGGCTGGACGACGTCGACGCGGTCGAGGTCACGGTTCTCCCGCAGCACGTCGAGCACGGAGAAGTCCACAAAGGACGACAGCGCGGCCGCGCACTCCGCGAGTCGCTCGGCGAAGACCGGCGACGAGTCGAGCAGCTCGACCGCCATCCCGGCCCACTGCGAACCCTGCCCCGGGAAGACGAACACGACCTTGCCCGGCCGGCCCGCGATCCCGCTCACCACCCGGGCACCTCCGAGGCCGGTGGCGAAGTCCGCGAGGTCCCGCCCGAGCACGACGGCCCGGTGGTCGAAGGCGGCCCGCGTGGTGGCCAGCGACCACCCGACGTCCACCGGCTCCGCGGTCACGGCGGCGAGCGCCTCGGCCTGCCCCCGCAGCGCACCGGCACTCCGCCCGGACAACACCCACGGCACGACACCCACCGACCGGCTCTCGGCGGGAACGAACAGGTCAGGAGCCTGTTCGAGCACGACGTGGGCGTTGGTGCCGCTGACCCCGAACGACGAGACCGCCGCT
Organism: Amycolatopsis sp. FBCC-B4732; assembly: GCF_023008405.1. Lineage (NCBI taxonomy): Bacteria > Bacillati > Actinomycetota > Actinomycetes > Pseudonocardiales > Pseudonocardiaceae > Amycolatopsis > Amycolatopsis sp. FBCC-B4732. Next base: position 197,215 of record NZ_CP095376.1, on the reverse strand, counting down.
CGGCGCGGACGGCCCGTCTCCGGCCACGGGCGGGCTTCGGTGAGCAGCGAGACCGCGCCCGCTTCCCAATCGACGTGCGGAGACGGCTCGTCTACGTGCAGCGTCGCCGGCAGCACGCCGTGCTTCATGGCCTGGACCATCTTGATCACGCCCGCGACCCCGGCCGCGGCTTGCGTGTGGCCGATGTTCGACTTGACGCTGCCCAGCCACAGCGGCTCCGAGCGCTCCTGCCCGTACGTGGCCAGCACTGCCTGCGCCTCGATCGGGTCGCCCAGCGAGGTCCCGGTGCCGTGCGCCTCGACGACGTCCACTTCGGACGGCCGAAGGCGGGCCCCGGCCAGCGCTTCCCGGATGACGCGCTGCTGCGCCGGGCCGTTGGGCGCGGTGAGGCCGTTGGACGCACCGTCCTGGTTGACCGCCGTCCCGCGGACCACGGCCAGGATCGGGTGCCCGAGCCGCCGTGCGTCGGAAAGCCGTTCCACCAGCAGCATTCCCGCGCCTTCGGCCCAGCCGGTACCGTCGGCGGACGCGGCGAAGGACTTGCAGCGCCCATTGCCCGACAGCCCGCCCTGGCGGCTGAACTCGAGGAAAGCGGTCGGCGTGAACATCACCGTCACGCCGCCGACGAGCGCCATCGTGCACTCGCCCGAACGCAGCGACTGCGCGGCCAGGTGCAGGGCCACCAGCGACGACGAGCACGCCGTGTCGATCGTGACCGCGGGCCCTTCCAGCCCGAACGTGTAGGCCACGCGCCCCGAGGCGACGCTGCCCGCGCTGCCGTTGCCGAGGTAGCCCGCCAGGTCGTCCGGCACGGCGGTGAGCCGCGAGACGTAGTCGTGGTACATCAGCCCGGCGAACACGCCGGTCCGGCTGCCCTTGACCGAGCCGGGGTCGATGCCCGCGCGCTCGAACGACTCCCACGCCGTCTCCAGCAGCAGCCGGTGCTGCGGGTCGATCGCCATCGCTTCGCGCGGCGAGATGCCGAAGAACTCCGGGTCGAAGCGGTCGGCGTCGTAGAGGAAACCGCCTTCGGGCACGAAGTCCGTCTCGGGCAGGTCCCAGCCGCGGTCGGTCGGGAAGCCCGAAATGCCGTCGCGGCCGGCCGCGATCAGCTCCCAGAACTCCTCCGGCGAGCCGACCCCGCCGGGGTAGCGGCAGCTCATCCCGATGATGGCCAGGGGTTCGTCGGCCGGGGCGGACGTCGTCACCGGGACCACCGGGGCGGCCGCGCCGCCCAGCTCGGTGACCAGGTGCTCGACCAGCGCGGCCGGGCTCGGGTAGTCGAAGATCAGCGTCGCGGGCAGCCGCAGGCCGGTCGCGCCGCCGAGGCGGTTGCGCAGCTCGACCGCGGTCAGCGAGTCGAACCCGAGGTCCTTGAACGCGCCGTCGAGGTCGACCGCGGCCGCCGAACCGTGCCCGAGCACGGCCGCGACGTGCGTGCTGACGACGTCGGAAAGCAGTTCCCGGCGCGCCGGCTCGGCCAGTCCGGCCAGCCGCTGGGCGAGCCCGGTGTCGACCGCCTCGCCCGCTCGCCGCATCGGCGTCCGGACGAGCCCGCGCAGCAGCCACGGCAGCATCCCGGACGCGGCCTGCTTGCCGAGCACGGCGAGGTCCAGCCGGCTCAGGAGCTGCACCGGTGACGGCGAAGCGAGCGCCGCGTCGAACAATGCGAGACCATCCACAGTGGACAGCGGGATCATGCCGCCGCGGCTCATCCGGCGCAGGTCGGCGTCGGCGAGGTCGGCGGCCATGCCCTGGGCCCAGGCACCCCACGCCATCGCGGTGCCCGAAAGGCCGGCGGCCCGGCGCCGGGTCATCAGCGCGTCGAGGAACGCGTTGGCCGCGGCGTAGTTGCCCTGCCCCGCGCCGCCCATGACACCGGCAGCCGACGAGAACACGACGAACGCGGCGAGCGGCCGGTCCACGGTCAGCTCGTGCAACGCCCAGGCGGCGTCGACCTTGGGCCGGAACACGGCCTCGAACCGTTCGGGCGTCAGGGATTCCACGACGCCGTCGTCGAGCACGCCCGCCGCGTGCACGACCGCGGTCAGGTCGGGGATGTCCGCCAGCACCTTCGCAAGCGCCTCACGATCGGCGACGTCACACGCCACCACGACGGCCTCGGCGCCCAGCGAAGTGAGTTCTGCGACCAGTTCGGCGGCACCAGGGGTGTCCGGTCCGCGACGCCCGGTCAGCACCAGCCGCCGCACCCCCTGCCCGGCCAGGTGCCGGGCGGTCAGCGCACCGATGCTACCGAGGCCACCGGTGATCAGCACCGTGCCGTCGAGCACGGGAGCGTCCACATCGGACTTCGGTGGGCGGACCAGGCGCAGCATCCGCAGTTCGCCGTCGCGGAGCGAGAGCTGGGGTTCCCCGGTGGCGGCGGCGGCCGCGAGGACATCCTCGGACAGCTCGTCGGTGTCGATGTCGAGCAGCACGAACCGGCCCGGGTTCTCCGACTGCGCGGCCCGCACGAGCCCCCACGCGGCGGCCGCGGCGAGGTCGGGTTCGTCGGCCACCGCACCCCGCGTCACCAGCACGAACCGGGCTTCGGACGAGCCCGCGAGCCAGTCCTGGAGCAGCTTCAACGTCGCGGCGGCCGCCGCCCGGACCCGGGAAGGCACCGAGCCCGTGGCGGCCGGAAGCTCGACGACCTCGACCGGCCCGGCGAAGTCCCCTTCCGGCACCGGCTGCCAGTCCACGGTGAACAGTGCGTCCCGCAAGCTGCGGGCGGCGTCCAGGCCGTCGGCCGACACCGGTCGTGAGACCAGCGAACCGATGGTGGCGACCGGCTTCCCGGCCGGGTCGGCCAGCGTCAGCGACACCGCATCGGTGCCCGCCGGGACCAGCCGGACCCGGACCTCGGAGGCGCCCGAGGCGAACAGCGAGACGTCGGTCCACGCGAAGGGGAGCCGCCCTTCCGGCGTCGCGTCCGGCGTGGCCAGGCCCGCCGCGTGCAGGGTCGCGTCCAGCAACGCCGGGTGGACGCCGAAGCGTCCGGCGTCGTACTCGGCGTCGAGCGCGACTTCGGCGAACACCTCGTCGCCCCGGCGCCAAGCCGCGCGCAGCCCGCGGAACGCCGGTCCATAGTGGAATCCGGCCGTCTCGACGGCGTCGTAGATCCCCTCCACCGAAACGGGTTCGGCACCCGGCGGTGGCCACTCGCTCAGGTCCGGTCCCGGAGAAGCCGTCCCCTGCGCCAGGAAGCCGGTGGCGTGCCGCACCCACGGCTCGTCGAAGGCGGCGCCGTCCGGGCGCGAGTGCAGGCCGACGCTCCGCCGCCCTTCGGCGTCCGGCGAGCCCACCGAAAGCTGGACCTGGACGCCGTCGTCGCCGAGGACGAGCGGGGCTTCCAGCGTCAGCTCCTCGACGCGTCCGCAGCCCGCCTGCTCCCCCGCCCGCAGCGCGAGTTCAAGCATCGCCGTGCCCGGCAGCAGCACCGTGCCCAGCACGGCGTGGTCGGCGAGCCACGGGTGCGCCCGCCGGGACAGCACGCCGGTGAAGAGGAACCCGTCGCCGCCGGCCAGCGACACCGCCGCGCCGAGCAGCGGGTGTTCGGTCTCCCCCAGGCCGACCGAAGCCGCGTCACCGGCGGTTTCCTTGGCTTCCAGCCAGTAGCGGTCGCGCTGGAAAGCGTACGTCGGCAGCGGGATCCGCCGCGCGCCGGTGCCCTCGAACAGCGCCGCCCAGTCCGGTTCGCGGCCGCGCGTGTGCAGCCGGGCGACCGCGGCCGCGAAGGTCAGCGGTTCCGGCCGCTCGGGCCGCAGCGTGGCGACGGCGACGGCGTCCTCGGGCACGAGCGCCGCCAGCCGGCCGCCCGGCCCGACCTCGACGTACGTCGTCACGCCCGCCTCGCGCAGGGTCGAAACGCCGTCGGCGAACCGGACCGTGGCCAGCACGTGCGTGACCCAGTAGCCGGGGTCGGCGAACTCGTCGGCGATCGGCTTCCCGGTCACGGTCGAGACGACCGGGATCGACGGCGTCCCGAACGCGAGCCCGGCGAGCGCGGCGCGGAAGTCCGCGGTCATCGGCGCCATCAGCGGCGAGTGGAACGCGTGGCTGGTCACGAGTTCCCGGGTCTTGCGGCCCTTGTCCGCCCAGGCCGCGGCGACCGCCGTAACCGGTTCGGCCGGGCCGGAGAGCACCACCGCGCCAGGCCCGTTGACGGCGCCGATCGCGACGTCGTCGGGCAGCGTCGGGGCGATTTCGCCCTCGCCGGCCTCGACCGCGACCATCACGCCACCCGCGGGCAGGGCCTGCATCAGCCGGCCGCGGGCGGTGACCAGCGTGGCCGCGTCGGCCAGCGAGAGGACGCCGGACACGTGCGCGGCCGCGATCTCGCCGATCGAGTGCCCGAGCAGGAAGTCCGGCCGCACGCCCCAGGCTTCGAGGAGCCGGAACAGCGCGACCTCGACGGCGAACAGCGCGGGCTGGGTGAATTCGGTGTCGTCCAGGCGGTCGCCGTCGAACACCGCCCCGCGCACCGCGGGGTCCAGCTCGGCCAAAGCCGCGTCGAGGGCGGCCGTGAACACCGGGTACGCCTCATACAGTTCCGTCGCCATGCCCGCGTACTGGGCGCCCTGCCCGGAGAAGAGGAACGCGGTCTTGCCCGGTGCCGCGGTGTCCGTGACGGCGGTGGGCTTCCCGGCCGCGAGATCCGCCAGCCCGGCAAGGAGTTCCTCGCGGTCGCGGCCGAGCACGACGGCCCGGTGCGGATGCCGCGCCCGGGTTGTCGTGGTGAACGCGGTGTCCACAAGGGACTCCCCGTCAAGGCGGTCCACAAGAGACCGCGCTTGGGCGGCAAGTGCGTCCTGGCTGCGGGCGGAAACGAGCAACGGCAGCACCGGCGGCAGGGTCCGCTCGCCGGTGTCGGTCTCCTCGGGCAGTTCGAGCACCACGTGCGTGTTGGTGCCGCTGACCCCGAACGACGACACACCCGCGCGCCGCGGCCGCCCGGTTTCCGGCCACGGCCGGGCTTCGGTGAGCAGTTCGACGGCGCCCGCGGTCCAGTCGACGCGCGGGTTCGGCTCGTCGACGTGCAGCGTCTTCGGCAGCACGCCGTGGCGCATGGCCTGCACCATCTTGATCACGCCGCCGACGCCGGCCGCGGCCTGGCTGTGCCCGATGTTCGACTTCAGCGACCCCAGGTAGAGCGGCTCCGCGCGGTCCTGGCCGTAGGTGGCGAGCACCGCCTGGGCCTCGATCGGGTCGCCGAGCACCGTGCCGGTGCCGTGTGCCTCGACAGCGTCCACTTCGGACGGTGAGAGCCCGGCGGCGGCCAGCGCGTCGAGGATCACCCGCTGCTGGGCCGGGCCGTTCGGCGCGGTGAGGCCGTTGGACGCGCCGTCCTGGTTCACCGCGGTCCCGCGGACGACGGCCAGCACCGGGTGGCCGAGCCGCCGGGCGTCGGAAAGCCTTTCCACCAGCAGCATCCCGGCGCCCTCGCCCCAGCTGGTGCCGTCGGCGGAGGCGGCGAAGGACTTGCAGCGCCCGTCCGGGGCGAGCCCGCGGGCCCGGCTGAATTCGATGAACGCGGTCGGGGTGGACATCACGGTCACGCCGCCTGCCAGTGCCAGCGAGCACTCGCCGCGGCGCAGCGCGGTGGCGGCCAGGTGCAGCGCCACCAGCGACGACGAGCACGCCGTGTCGATGGTGAGCGCCGGGCCTTCCAGCCCGAAGGTGTAGGCGACGCGCCCGGACGCGATGCTGCCCGCACTGCCGTTGCCGATGAACCCTTCGAAGCCGTCGGGCACGGGCTGCAGCCGGGCGGCGTAGTCGTTGTACATCACGCCGGCGAACACGCTGGTCCTGCTGCCCCGCAGCGACGCCGGGGCCAGCCCGGCCGCCTCGACGGCCTCCCAGGACAGCTCCAGCAGCAGCCGCTGCTGCGGGTCCATGGCGAGGGCGTCCCGGGGCGAGATGCCGAAGAACGCCGGGTCGAAGTCCGCGGCCCCGCGCAGGAACCCGCTTTCGGTCACGTAGTACGTGCCGGGCTGGTCGGGGTCCGGGTCGTAGAGCTTGCCCAGGTCCCAGCCGCGGTCGTCGGGGAACGGCCCGATGCCCTCCCGGCCGGTGTCGACCAGGTCCCACAGCCCGTCGGGGTCGCCGACGCCACCGGGGTAGCGGCAGCTCATCCCGATGATGGCGATCGGTTCCCTGGCCTGCGCTTCGAGCTCGGCCAGCTGCGAGCGCGTCGCGCCGAGCCGCTGCCGGGCCTGCTGCAGGTCGGCCGTGGCCCGCTTCAGGTAGTCGCGGAGGGTGTCTTCGTTCGCCATTCCGGGCGTCTCCTCGGTGGATCGGTGGGTCGGCGGGCGGCCGCTAGTGGACCTCGGAGTCCTGGTCGATCAGGGCGAACAGCTCTTCGTCCGTCGCGGTGTCCAGGCCCGCACCGGTGCCGCCCTCGTCACCGGTCCGCGGGTAGAGGGTGGCAAGCAGCACTTCCAAACGGGTTCTAAGCGCCATCCGCGTCGCTTCCGCCGGTTCCCCGGCGGCCAGACCGGCCTCGAGCTGGGCCAACGCCGTGAGCGCCGGATCGGCCACGTCGGTCTCGCCCCGGCCCAGTTCCGCGAGGAGGAAGCCGGTGAGAACCCGCGGGTCCGGGTAGTCGAAGATCAGCGTCGCGGGCAGCCGGAGACCGGTCGCGGCGGCCAGGTTGTTGCGCAGCTCGACGGCGCTGAGCGAGTCGAACCCGAAGTCGCCGAACCCGCGTTCCGGGTCGACGGCGTCGGCGGACTTGTGCCCGAGCACGGCCGCGACCTGCGTCCGCACCAGGTCGAGCAGGACGGCTTCCTGCTCTTCGGCGGGCACCGCGGCCAGCCGGGCGGCCAGCGCACCTTCCTCCGGCGCGGCGGCCGGACGGCGGGCGCCGCGGATGAGCCCGCGGAACAGCGGCGGCACCGGGCCGCTCCCGATCCGCGTCCGCATCGCCGCGAGGTCCAGCTCCATCGGCAGCAGCACCGGTTCGGCCAGGCCGAGGGCGGTGTCGAACAGCGCGAGCGCGTCCGCCGTGGCCAGCGCGCCGAAGCCGCCGCGGTTCATCCGGCGCTTGTCGACGTCGGTGAGCTCGCCGAGCAGGCCGCTCGACTGCTCCCACAGACCCCAGGCCAGCGCCGTCGCGGGCAGGCCGCGGGCGTGCCGGTGGCGGGCCAGTGCGTCGAGGACGGCGTTGGCGGCGGCGTAGTTGGCCTGCCCGGCGTTGCCGAGCGTGCTCGCCGCGGAAGAGAACAGCACGAACGCGGCCAGGTCGAGGTGCTCGGTCAGCTCGTGCAGGTGCCACGCGGCGTCCGCCTTCGGCCGCAGCACGGTCGCGAACCGCTCCGGGGTCAGCGAGGCGACGACGCCGTCGTCGAGGACGCCGGCGGTGTGCACGACGGCGGTCAGCGGGTGCTCGGCGGGGATCCCGGCCAGGAGCGACGCCAAGGCGTCGCGGTCGGCGGCGTCGCACGCCACGACTTCCGCCCGCGCCCCCAGGCCGTCCAATGCGGACACGAGCTCGGCGACACCCGGCGTGTCCGGTCCGCGACGGCCCGCGAGCACGAGGTGCCGGACGCCCTTCGCCGCGAGGTGCCGGGCGAGCAGGCCGCCGAGGGTGCCGGTGCCGCCGGTGATGAGCACGGTGCCGTCCGGGTTCCACTCGCGTGCGGCCGCCTCCCCCGCCGGGACGCGAGCCAGGCGGGGCGCGAAAGTCTCGCCGCCGCGCAGCCGGACCTGGGGTTCGCCGCCGGTGAGGGCGGCGAGGACGGCGCGGCCGTCGAGGTCGCCGTCGAGGTCCAGGAGCGTGAAGCGGTCCGGGTTTTCGGCCTGGGCGGTGCGCACGAGACCCCGCGCGGCCGCGAGGGCGACGTCCTGGTCCGCACCCCTGGTCACGAACACCAGGCGGCCGGTCGACCAGTCCTGCACGGTCCGGAGCACTTCGGTGGTGACCTGGTGGACGTCGTCGCCGGTGATCGGCAGGAACGTGTAGTCCGCCGGTTCGCCGCCCGTCTTGACGACCGCTCCGGCACCGCGCAAAGCGGCCGCCAGTGCGGGGTCGCCGAGAACCGCGCAGGTGGCCGCCGGTACCGCGCCGGTGGCGGCGGGCGCCCAGTCGAGGCGGAACAGCGACCGGTGGTACTCGGCCCGCGCTTCGATGCCGGCCGCCGAGATCGCGCGCAGCAGCAGGGATTCCACCGAGGCGACCGGCCGGCCGTGCGCGTCGGCGACGGTCAGGGTGATCGTGTCCGGCCCGGCCGGCGCCAGCCGCACCCGCAGGCTCGCCGCCCCGGACGTCCGCAGCGCGACGCCGTTCCACGAGAACGGCAGGTGCCCCTGTCCCTTGGCGGTGACGAAGTCGCCGAGCCCGACGGCGTGCAGAGCGGCGTCGAGCAACGCCGGGTGCAGCCCGAACCGGCCCGCGGCGTCCTTTTGCTCGTCGGGCAGGGTGACTTCGGCGTAGACGGCGCCGTCGAGCGACCAGGCCGCGCGCAGGCCCTGGAACGCGGGACCGTAGCCGAAGCCGTTGTCCTGCAAGCCGTCGTAGAGCCCGGTGACGTCGATTTCCGCGGCGCCCTCGGGCGGCCAAGTGCTCAGGCTGCCCGGTGCCGGTGCCTCGAGGGCGAGGGTGCCGGTGGCGTGCAGTTGCCACGCCTGGTCGTCGTCGCCGGTGGCCGAGTGCACGGTGATCGGCCGCTTGCCGTCGTCGTCGGCCGCCCCGACGGCGACCTGGACCCGGACCGCGCCCTTCGGCGGCAGGATCAGCGGCGCGGCGAGGGTGAGCTCCTCGATCGCCGCGCAGCCCACCTCGTCGGCGGCGCGCAGCGCGAGTTCGACGAACGCGGTGCCGGGCAGCAGCACGGTGCCCTGCACGGCGTGGTCGGCCAGCCACGGGTGTGTCCTGGCCGACAGCGAGCCGGTGAGCAGCCACCCGCCGGTACCGGGCAGCTCGACGGCCGCACCGAGCAGCGGGTGGTCCGCGGCGGCCAGCCCGGCGGCGGTGACGTCCCCCGCGTTCCAGGACGTCTCCACCCAGAACCGCTCGCGCCGGAACGCCTGCGTCGGCAGGTCGGTCTTCCGCCCGCCGGGCAGCACGCGCGTCCAGTCCGGCGTCACCCCGCGGACGTGCAGCCGCGCCAAGGCGGCCATCGCGGTCCGCACTTCGCCGTGGTCCTTGCGCAGCACCGGGATGGCACCGTCGACCATGGCGCTCAGGACGGCGTCCGGTCCGATCTCGACGAACGTGCTCGCGTTCGTGGCCTTGACCGCGTCCGCGAACCGGACACACTCACGGACCTGACGCACCCAGTAGCCCGAGCCGTCACCTTCCACAGTGGACACCCACGGGACAACCGGCTCGGCAACGGTGAGCCCGTCGATCGCCGCGGCGAACTCCGCCAGCATCGGCTCCATCAACGCCGAATGGAACGCGTGACTCGTGTTGAGCCGCTTGGTCTTCGCGAACGTCGCCGCGTACTCGGTCACGGCAGCCTCCTCGCCGGAGAGCACCACGGCGCCCGGCCCGTTCACCGCGGCGAGGGATACGCCGTCCGGGAGCTGAATGTCCTCTTCGGACGCTTGGACCGCGATCATCGCGCCGCCTTCGGGCAGCGCCTGCATCAACCGCCCCCGGGCGGCGACCAGCGTGGCCGCGTCTTCAAGGCTCAGCACTCCGGCAACGTGTGCCGCCGCGATCTCCCCCACCGAATGCCCCACGACCACGTCCGGCCGCACACCCCACGACTCCAGCAGCCGGAACAACGCCACTTCCACCGCGAAAATCCCCTGCTGCGCAAGATCGGTGTCCGGCGCACCCGACAGCTCCCCGACCCGCGGGTCGAGGAACGCACAAGCCGCGTCGAACGCCGCCGCGTACACCGGGAACGTCTCGTACAGCTCCCGGCCCATCCCCGCCCGCTGCGAACCCTGACCGGTGAACAGGAACGCCACGCCGCCGCTCACCGGCGTGCCCTGCACGACAGACCGGTGCGCCCGCCCTTCCGCAAGCGCCCCCAACCCCTCGATCAGCTCGTCCCGATCCGCGGCCACCACGGCGGCCCGGTGCTCCAGCGCCGCCCGCCCGGTGGCCAGAGTCCAAGCGGCATCGGCGAACGGGAGGTCGGCAGCCCGCAGCTTCGCCGCCTGCGCCCGCAAGCCCTCGGCATCACGTCCGGAGACCACGAACGGCAGCACCGGCCGGGCTTCCCCTTCCCGCGGCTCGACGACCGGCGGTTCCTCCAGGATGACGTGCGCGTTGGTGCCGCTCACCCCGAACGACGACACCCCGGCCCGCCGGACCCGGTCGGAAGCGGGCCACGGCCGGGCCTCGGTGAGCAGCTCGACCGAGCCGGCCGTCCAGTCCACGTGCGGCGACGGCTCGTCGACGTGCAGCGTCGCCGGCAGCACGCCGTGGCGCATCGCCTGGACCACCTTGATCACGCCGGCGACGCCCGCCGCGGCTTGCGTGTGGCCGATGTTCGACTTGAGCGAGCCCAGCAGGAGCGGCTCCGGCCGGTCCTGGCCGTAGGTGGCCAGCACGGCCTGCGCCTCGATCGGGTCGCCGAGGACCGTGCCGGTGCCGTGCGCCTCGACGACGTCCACATCGGACGGTGCCAGCCGCGCGGAAGCCAGTGCGGCGCGGATGACCCGCTGCTGCGCGGGCCCGTTCGGGGCGGTGAGGCCGTTCGAAGCGCCGTCCTGGTTCACCGCGGAACCCTTGACCACGGCGAGAACTTCGTGCCCCTTGCGCAGCGCGTCCGAGAGCCGCTCGACCAGCAGCACGCCGGCGCCCTCCGACCAGCCGACACCGTCGGCCGCCGCGGCGAACGACTTGCAACGGCCGTCCGGGGCGAGGCCGCGCTGGCGGCTGAACTCGATGAACCCGGCCGGGGTGGACATCACGGTCACGCCGCCCGCCAGCGCCATCGAGCACTCGCCCGAACGCAGCGCCTGCGCGGCCAGGTGCAGCGCCACCAGCGACGACGAGCACGCCGTGTCCACCGTGAGCGCCGGCCCCTCGAAACCGAAGGTGTAGGCGATCCGGCCGGAGACGACGCTCGACGCGGTGCCGGTGCCGACGTACCCCTCGGCCTCGGCCGGGATCGTGGCGAGCAGCGAGCTGTAGTCCTGCGCCGAGGTGCCGGCGAAGACGCCGACCTTCGCGCCGCGCAACGCCGTCGGGTCGACGCCGGCGTGCTCGAACGCCTCCCAGGACGCCTCCAGCAGCAGCCGTTGCTGCGGGTCCATGGCCAGCGCTTCACGCGGGGAGATGCCGAAGAAGGCGGCGTCGAACTCGGCGGCGCCGTCGACGAACCCGCCCTCGATCGAGTACGTGGTGCCCGGCCGGGACAGGTCGGGGTCGAAGATCGCGTCGATGTCCCAGCCGCGGTCGGCGGGGAACGGCGAGATGGCGTCGGTGCCGTCGGCGACCAGCCGCCACAGGTCGTCGGGCGAACCGACTCCGCCCGGGTAGCGGCAGCTCATCCCGATGATGGCGATCGGTTCGTCGTGCGCCACCACGGTTTCCGGCGCCGCGATCTCCTCGCCGTCGAGGAACGCGGCCAGCGCCGACGGCGTCGGGTGGTCGAAGACGAGCGTGGCGGGCAGCTCGCGCCCGAGCGCGGTGGCCAGCAGCGTCCGCAGCTCGACGGCGGTGAGCGAGTCGAAACCCAGCTCCTTGAACGGCCGGTCCGCGCGGATTCCGTCGGCGGACCCGTGGCCGAGCACGACCGCGGCTTGCCCGCGGACCAGGTCGGTCAGCACCCGGATCCGCTCGTGGGCCGGCGCGCCGGCCAGCCGGGCCGCCAGCGCTCCCGTGGGCGGTTCCGGCTTCGCGGCGGGCTCGATGAACCCGCCGGTCCCGGTGGCTTCCAGCCAGTAGCGCGTCCGCTGGAACGGGTAAGTCGGCAAGTCGACACGGCGGGCGCCGCTGCCCGCGAAGTAGGCGCTCCAGTCCGGGGTGACGCCCCGGGCGTGGAGCCGGGCGAGGGCGGCGACGGCCGAACGCGCTTCCGGCCGCCCGGCGCGCAGGACGGCGACGGCCGCCGAGTCGCCGGGCAGGCAGTCCTGGGCCAGCGCGCTCAGCACGCCGTCGGGGCCGAGTTCGAGGAACGTCCGGACGCCTTCGGTGTGCAGCGTCGTGACACCGTCGGCGAAGCGGACCGTCTCGCGCACGTGCCGCACCCAGTAGTCCGGGCTGGTGAGCAGACCCGGCGTGGCGAACGCGCCGGTCACGTCGGAGATCAGCGGGATCCGCGGTTCGTCGAACGCAATTCCGTCGATGGCCGCCCGGAACTCGCTCAGCATCGGGTCCATCAACGCGGAGTGGAACGCGTGGCTGGTGGTGAGGGCCTTGGCCTTCCCGAACCCGGCCGCGACCCCGGCGACGGCGCCGGCCTCGCCGGAGAGCACCACCGACCGCGGCCCGTTGACCGCGGCGATCGACACGCCGTCGCGCAGCGCCGCCCGGACGTCGTCCTCGCTCGCCCGGACGGCGACCATGACCCCGCCGTCCGGCAGCGCCTGCATCAGCCGGCCGCGGGCCGTGACGAGCGTCTGCGCGTCCGCCAGCGAGAACACCCCGGCGACGTGCGCGGCGGCGATCTCGCCGATCGAGTGCCCGAGCAGGGCGGCCGGGCGGACGCCCCACGACTCGGCGAGCCGGTACAGCGCCACCTCGACGGCGAACAGCGCGGCCTGGGCGTACTCGGTGCGGTCGAGGTCCGCGCCGCCGTCGAGGACCAGCTCACGCACGCGGGGGTCGAAACCCGCGCAGATCTCGTCGAACGCCGCCGCGTAGACCGGGTACGTCTCGGACAGCTCCCGGCCCATCCCGGCGCGCTGGGAACCCTGGCCGGAGAAGAGGAACGCGACTTCACCCGCGGTGACGGCGTCCCGGATCACCGACGGCGACGGTTCTCCGGCGACGAGCGCACGCAGCCCCGCGTCGAGGTCCCCGAGGACGACGGCCCGCTCGCCGAAGTGCGCCCGGTTCAGCGCCAGCGACGCCGCCAGGTCGACCGGATCGGCGTCGACGTCCAGCAGTCGCCCGGCTTGGGCGCGCAACGCGGCTTCGGTCCGTCCGGAAAGGACGAACGGCAGGATCGCGGGCGCCGCAGCGGATTCCGGCGCTTCCTTGTCCGGCGCTTCCTCCAGGATGACGTGCGTGTTGGTGCCGCTGACACCGAACGACGACACCCCGGCCCGGCGCGGACGGCCGGTCTCCGGCCACTCCCGGGCCTCGGTGAGCAGCTCGACCGCGCCCGCTTCCCAGTCGACGTGCGGGGTCGGCTCGTCGACGTGCAAGGTCTTCGGCAGCACGCCGTGGCGCATGGCCTCGACCATCTTGATCACGCCGCCGACGCCGGCCGCGGCCTGCGTGTGACCGACGTTCGACTTGAACGAGCCGAGCAGCAGCGGCCGGTCGGCCGGTCGCTCGGCGCCGTAGGTGGCCAGCACGGCCTGCGCCTCGATCGGGTCGCCGAGGACGGTGCCGGTGCCGTGCGCTTCCACGGCGTCGACGAGGTCGGACGTCAGCGCGGCGTCGGCGAGCGCGGCACGGATGACGCGCTGCTGCGCGGGCCCGTTGGGTGCGGACAGGCCGCTGCTGGCGCCGTCCTGGTTGACGGCGGTGCCGCGGACGACGGCGAGCACCGGGTGCCCGAGCCGCCGCGCGTCGGAAAGCCGTTCCACCAGCAGCATTCCGACGCCTTCGGCCCACGCGGTGCCGTCCGCCGCGCCGGCGAACGACTTGCAGCGGCCGTCCGGGGCGAGGCCGCGCTGGCGGCTGAACTCGATGAACCCGGCGGGTGTCACGATCATCGTCACGCCGCCGGCGAGGGCCATCGTCGTCTCGCCGCGGCGCAGCGACTGGACGGCGAGGTGCAGCGCGACCAGCGACGACGAACACGCGGTGTCGACGGTGATCGCCGGGCCCTCGAAGCCGAAGGTGTAGGCGACGCGCCCGGAGGCGACGCTGCCCGCGTTGCCGCTGCCGAGGTAGCCCTCGACGATCTCGGGCACGGACGTCAGGCGGGCGGCGTAGTCCTGGTACATCACGCCGGCGTAGACGCCGATCTTGTGGCCGCGCACGGAAGCCGGGTCGATGCCCGCGCGCTCGAAGGCCTCCCACGACGTCTCCAGCAGCAGCCGGTGCTGCGGGTCCATCGCGAGGGCCTCGCGCGGGCTGATGTCGAAGAAGCCGGGGTCGAAGTCGGCGGGGCGGGACATGAACCCGCCCTCGCGCACGTACGACTTGCCGGGCGTCTCGGGGTCGGGGTCGTAGACGTCGCCGGCGGTCCAGCCGCGGTCGTCCGGGAACGCCGAGATGGCGTCGGTGCCGTCGGCGACCAGCCGCCACAGCTCGTCGGGCGAGGTGACGCCGCCGGGGTACCGGCAGCTCATCCCGACGATCGCGATCGGCTCGCGGTCGCGCTCCTCGAGTTCGTGCACCCGGCCGCGGGCCTCGCGCAGGTCCTTGGCGGCCTGCTTGAGGTAGTCGCGCAGCTTCTGTTCGTTCGACATCCGATGGCTCCAGGAAGGTGTGCCCCGGCGGGCGGGGGTCAGGGGGTGCGCAGCTCGTCGAGGACGCCGAACAGCTCGTCGTCCGTGGCCGCGTCGATGTCGGCGGCCGGGCCGGCTTCGGGTTCGGTGCTCCAGCGGGAGAGCAGTTCCTTGAGCCGCACCGTGAGCGCCTCGCGGGCCTCGCCGGTGAACGGCGCCAGCACGGTCTCGAGGCGGCCGAGTTCGGCGAGCGCGGGCGCGAGCGCCGGAGCGGTGTCCGTGCCGAGCCGCGCGGCGAGGAACCGGGCCAGCGCCGTCGCCGTCGGGTGGTCGAACACGAGCGTCGCGGGCAGCCGCGCGCCCGTCGCGGCCTGCAGGCGATTGCGCAGCTCGACCGCGGTGAGCGAGTCGAATCCGAGGTCGAGGAACCCGCGGCCCGGCTCGACCGCGCCCGGCCCGGCGTGCCCGAGGACCGCGGCCGCCTGCGCCCGTACGAGCGTGAGCAGCACCCGGTCCCGTTCCTCCGGCGCGAGCCCGGCCAGCTGACTGCGCAGCGAAGTGTCGACGGCCGCGGTCCGCCGCAGCGGCGCGCGGACCAGCCCCCGCAGCAACGGCGGCACGCCCTGGTCGCCGCGTACGCGCAGGTCGAGCTGCACCGGCACCACCACCGGCTCGCCGGACGCCAGCGCCAGGTCGAACGCCGCGAGTCCGTCCTCGGCGGTGAAGGCCCGGGACCCGGTGCGGCGCAACCGGTCCAGTCCGGCCGAGCCGAGCGTGCCGGTCAGTTCGCTGGTGTCCGCCCACAGGCCCCAGGCGAGCGACTGCCCGGGCAGGCCCAGCGCCCGCCGGTGCCGGGCCAGCGCGTCGAGGTAAGCGTTGGCGGCGGCGTAGTTGCCCTGCCCCGGCGTACCGAACGTGCCCGCGGCCGACGAGAACAGCACCAGGTGCGCGGCGGGAGCCAGCTCGTGGAGGTGCCACGCGGCGTCTGCTTTGGCCCGCAGCACGGCGTCGATCCGTTCCGGTGTCAGGGTTTCGGCGACGCCGTCGTCCAGCGTACCCGCCGTGTGCACCACGGCGGCGAGGTCGGGCACGTCGTCGAGGACCTCCGCGAGCCGGGCCCGATCGGCGACGTCGCACGAGACGACGGTCACCTCGGCACCCAGCGCGGTCAGGCCGGAGACGACATCGGCGGCGCCGGGGGCGGCGTACCCGCCCCGGCTCACCAGCACCAGCCGTTTCGTCCCGTTCCGCGCGAGGTGCCGGGCGACCAGTCGGCCGAGCGTCCCGGTGCCGCCGGTGATCAGCACGCTGCCGTCGAACGACGGCGGCTCGGCCGGTTCGGCGGCGACCGGCGCCAGGCGCGGCACGTAGATCTGTCCACTTCGGACCGACAGCTGGTTCTCGTCCGCGGGCAGCTCGGCGGGCACCGGGTCGCCCGGGTGCTCCAGGTCGAGCAGGACGAACCGGTCCGGGTGCTCGGCCTGCGCCGAACGCACCAGTCCCCAGACGGCCGCGGCGGCCGGATCGTCGGTGGTCCCCCCGGAGGTGACGAACACCAATCGCCGGTCACCGTCCAAATCGGACTGGATGCGGGCCAGCACCGAACCCAGCACTTCCCGGACGTCGCCCCGCGGAACCGGGACGAACTCGGCGTCCACCCGGGCACCGGGACCGCCGGGCACCCAGTCGACGCGGAACAGCGGGCCGGAGCGTCGGGCCGCCCGCACCTGACCGGGCACGACGGGGCGCGAGGTGAGCGCGTCGATCACCGCGACCGGCGCCCCGGCTTCGTCGGCGACCTCGACGGTCAGCGTCTCCGTGCCGGACGGCGTGAGGCGCACGCGCAACGCCGTCGCGCCCGCCGCGTACAGCCGGACCCCGGCCCACGAAAACGGCAGCCGCCCGGTGCCTTCGGTGTTCAACGAGCCGAGCGCGACGGCGTGCAGGGCGGCGTCGAGCAATGCCGGGTGCACGCCGAACCGCGCGGCCTCGGCGTGGTGCTCGCGCGGCAGCGCCACTTCGGCGAAGACCTCGTCGCCACGCCGCCAGACGGCCCGCAGGCCCTGGAACACCGGCCCGTACGCGAACCCGCGGTCGGCCGCGCGCCCGTAGACGTCGTCGAGCGGCACCGGTTCGGCGTCCGCCGGTGGCCACAGCGCGAGCCCGGCCGCCGGGACGGCACCGCCCGGCGCGGCGAACCCGGCGGCGTGCCGCGTCCACTCACCGAGCAGGTCGTCCTCCGGCCGCGAGTGCAGCGTCAAGGATCGGCGGCCGTCGTCGCCGGCCGCACCGACGGTGAGCCGGATCAGCACCGCACCCTCGGGCGGCAGCACGAGCGGTGCTTCCAAGGCCAGCTCCTCCACCTCGGCGCACCCGGCTTCGGCCGCGGCGTGCCGGGCGAGTTCGACGAACGCCGTGCCCACGAGCAGGACCGTGCCGTGCACGGCGTGCTCGGCCAGCCACGGGTGGGAGCGCAGCGAAAGCCTTCCGGTGAAAAGGAATCCGCCGTCGCCGGGCAGCTCGGCCGCCGCCCCGAGGAGCGGGTGCCCGGCGGAGGCCAGTCCCGCCGAGCCGAGGTCCGCCGCGGCCGCCGTGGCCGGGAGCCAGTAGTGCTCGCCTTCGAACGGGTAGGTGGGCAGCGGGACGGTGTTCGCGCCCTCGAACGCCGTGGCCCAGTCCGCGCGCACCCCGCGCACGAAGGCCTCGGCCATCGAGCGCAGCAGGCGCGACCGGCCGCCGTCGTCACGACGGAGCGAGCCGACCGCCACGATCTCGCGGCCCGCGTCCTCCGCCGTCTCCTGCACGGCCGTGGCCAGCACCGGGTGCGGGCTGCACTCGACGAACACGCCGTGGCCGTCGGCGAGCAGCTTGCGCGTGGCCTGCTCGAACTCGACGGTCTGGCGCAGGTTGCAGTACCAGTAGCCGGCGTCGAGCTGGGTCGGGTCGGCCGGGCGGCCGGTGACGGTCGAGTAGAACGGCAGCTCCCCCGCCCGCGGCCGCACCGGCGCGAGGACTTCGAGGAGCCGCTCTTCGATCGCTTCGACCTGCTCGGAGTGCGAGGCGTAGTCCACCGGGATCCGCCGGGCGCGGACGCCGTCGGCCTCGCACCCGGCCAGGAGCTTCTCGAGCGCGTCGGCCGGGCCGGACACGACCACGGACGCGGCCCCGTTGGCGGCGGCGATGGCCAGCCCGGTGCCCTCGATCCGGTCGGTCACCGCAGCGACCGGCTGCGCGACCGAGACCATCCCGCCCCCGCCTGCCAGGCGCAACAGCTCACGGCTGCGCACCGCGACGACCATGGCGGCGTCCTCAAGGGACAGTGCCCCGGCGACGCAGGCCGCCGCGATCTCCCCTTGACTGTGCCCGATCACGGCCGCCGGTTCGACACCGTGGGCCCGCCACACCGCGGCCAGCGACACCATCACGGCCCACAGCGCGGGCTGCACGACGTCGACGCGCTGCAAAGCGATTTCGTCGGAGAGGACGTCGAAGAGCTTCCAGTCCACATGGGACTCCAGGGCCGCGGCGCACTCGGCCATCCGGGCCGCGAACACCGGTTCGGCCGCCAAGAGCTCCTGCCCCATCCCGGCCCACTGCGAGCCCTGACCGGGGAAGACGAACACGACCCCGCCCCCACCCGACGGCGTCCCCTCGACGACCGCCGGGTCCGGCTCACCGGCGGCCAGCGCGGCCAGCCCGCGCCGCAGCTCGTCCCCGTCCCCGAGGACGACGGCCCGGTGCTCCAGCACGGTCCGCGTGGTGGCCAGCGAAAACCCGACGTCCGCCGGCTCCCCCTCGACCGCACTGAGCTGCGCAGCCCGAGCCCGCAACGCGCTCTGCGTCTTGCCCGACAGCACCCACGGCACCACCCCCGGCCCGCCACGGCTCGAGGACACCGCAACTTCCGGCGCCTCCTCCAGGATCACGTGGGCGTTGGTGCCGCTCACCCCGAACGACGACACCGCCGCCCGCCGGGGCCGGTCCGCCGCCGGCCACTCCCGGGCCTCGGTGAGCAGCGAAACCTCACCCGACGCCCAGTCGATGTGCGGCGACGGCTCGTCGACGTGCAACGTCTTCGGCAACTCCCCGTGCCGCAGCGCCTCGACCATCTTGAGGACACCCGCGACCCCGGACGCCGCCTGCGCGTGCCCGATGTTCGACTTGACGCTCCCCAGCCACAACGGCGCACCCGACCGGGACTGGCCGTACGTCGCCAGCAGCGCCTGCGCCTCGATCGGGTCGCCCAGCTCGGTGCCGGTGCCGTGCGCCTCGACGACGTCGATCTCGGCCGGCGTGAGCCGCGCGTCCGCGAGGGCCCGGCGGATCACGCGCCGCTGGGCGGGGCCGCTCGGGGCGGAGAGACCGTTGGACGCGCCGTCCTGGTTGATCGCGGAGCCGCGGAGGACCGCGAGCACGGTCCGGCCCTTCGCGACCGCGTCCGAAAGCCGTTCCAGCAGCACCACGCCCGCGCCCTCGGCCAGTCCCATGCCGTCGGCCGCCGCCGCGAACGCCTTGCAGCGCCCGTCCGGGGCGACCCCGCGCTGGCGGCTGAACTCGATCAGCACGGCCGGGGTCGACATGATCGTCACGCCGCCGGCCAGCGCCATCGTGCACTCGCCGCGCCGCAGCGCCTGCACGGCCAGGTGCAGCGCGACCAGCGACGACGAACACGCCGTGTCGACCGTGACGGCCGGTCCCTCCAGGCCGAGGGTGTAGGCGATCCGTCCGGAAAGGACACTGCCGGCCTTGCCGGTGACGAGGTGGCCTTCGACGCCTTCGGGCGCGGACTGCATCGCGCCGCCGTAGTCGGAGAACCCGCCGCCGACGAACACACCCGCCTGCTCGCCCCGCACCGACACCGGGTCGATGCCCGCGCTTTCGAACGCCTCCCAGCCGATCTCCAGGAGCAACCGCTGCTGCGGGTCCATCGCGAGGGCCTCGCGCGGGCTGATCGAAAAGAAGCCCGCGTCGAACTTCCCCGCGTCGCGGTGGAAGCCGCCGCCGCGCGCGTACGTCGTGCCCTGGCTGTCGGGGTCGGGGTCGTAGAGCGCCTCGACGTCCCAGCCGCGCTCGGCGGGGAACTCGCCGACCGCGTCGCCACCCTCGTGGACCAGCCGCCAGAGATCGGCGGCCGAGCGGACGCCACCCGGGTACCGGCAGCCGGTGCCGACGATCGCGATCGGCTCGTGCGTCCGGTCTTCGAGGTCGGCCAGCCGCTTGCGGGTGTCGCGCAGGTCGGTGGTGGCCCAGCGGAGGTACTCCCGCAGCTTCTCTTCGGGGGTGTCCATCGTGGTGCTCCTAGGTGCGAAAGGTCAGGGGGTGCGCAGGCCGTCGAGGACGTCGAACAGCTCGTCGTCGGTCGCCGCACCGAGGTCGCGGTCCCCGGGCGCCGGTTCGGCGGTGGTCAGCCGGCTCAGCAGCGTCGTCAGCCGCAGCGCCAGCTCCGTGCGCGCCGGGCCGTCGGCGACACCGCCGGAGAGCGCCGCCTCCAGCCGGTCGAGCTCGGCCAGGCCCGCGCCCGCGTCGCCGGGCAGGAGCTCGGCGAGGACGTGCGCGGCGAGGGCCTGTGCGCTCGGGTGGTCGAAGACGAGCGTGGCGGGCAGCCGCAGCCCGGTGGCCGTCGCGAGCCGGTTGCGCAGGTCGACCGCGGTGAGCGAGTCGAACCCGAGCTCCTGGAACGCTTGGGCCGGGTCGAGCGCCGACGGCGAATCGTGCCCGAGCACGGTCGCCGCCATGCCCCGGACCAGCTCCAGCACGGTCCGTTGCCGCTCGACGACCGACATTGCCAGCAGCCGCTCCCGAAACGCTTCCATCGTCCCGATAGCGGCGGCGTCGGCCTCCGCTTCGGCGGCGAGGATGCGCCGGACGTCCTCGATCCCGCCGAGCAGCGGGCTCGGCCGCGCCGAGGTGAACGCGGCGGTGAACCGCGCCCAGTCGACGTCGGCGACCGCGACGAAGGTGTCGCCGAGGTCGAGCGCCCGCTGCATCCCGCGCATGCCGGCCGCCGTCGCCATCGGGGACAGGCCGTGCCACTCGGGGTTGAGGTCCATCAGGTCCTCGACCACGACGCCGTCGTCGAGCACGTGCCGGGCGTCCCACACGCCCCAGGCGATCGACGTCGCCGTGCCGCCGTCCGCCCGCCGCCGCTCGGCGAGCGCGTCGAGGTAGGCCGACCCCGCCGCGTACGCACCGTGGTCCCCGCTGCCCCACACCCCGGCGATCGAGGAGAAGAGCACGAAGGCGTCGAGGTCGCGGCCGGCGAAGAGTTCGTCGAGGTGCGCGGCCCCGGCGACCTTCGCCGCGAGGACGTCGGCGAACTCGTCCACAGTGGACTCGGCCAGCGCGGTGAGCCGGATCAGCGCGGCGGCGTGCACCACCGACCGGATCGGCCCGTGGTCGGCCTCGGTCTTCTCGACCAGCGTCGCCAGCGCGTCCCGGTCGGCGACGTCGCAGGCCGCGACGGTCACGCCGACACCGGCCTCGGTGAGTTCCGCGGCCAGCTCGGCCATCCCGGTCGCCGCGCTGCCCCGGCGGCTGGTGAGCACCAGGTGCTCGGCGCCGTCCGCGGCGAGCTTGCGGGCGATCACCGGGCCGAGCGCGCCGGTCGCGCCGGTGACCAGGACGGTGCCGCGCGGCCGCCACGGCGCGGGCGCGGTGGCCGGCTTGACCGCGCGGACCAGCCGCCTGCCGAAGACGCCGTCGGCGCGGACGGCGATCTGGTCTTCCGGGCCGCCGCCGGTGATGGTGGCGAGGCAGCGCCCGAGAGCGGCGTCGTCCGCGTCGGCGGGCAGGTCGACCAGACCGCCCCAGCGCTGCGGCTGTTCGAGGCCGAGCACGCGCCCGAAGCCCCAGGTCTGGGCCTGCACCGGGTCCGGCGGGAGGTCCGCCGTCGTGACGCGCACGGCCCCGCGGGTCACGCACCACAGCGGTGCGGTGATCCCGGCCTCGGTCAGCTTCTGGGACAGCACGAGGTTCGCGACGAGCCCCGCCGTGACGCCGGGCCGCAGTTCGGAGCGGTCGGCGGCGAGCAGCGAGACGACGCCGGTGAACTCGCCGGCGAGTTCACCGGCCGGCCCGGCGACCACGACTTCGTGGCCGTGGCGGGTGAATTCCGCGAGGAGCGGGTCGCCGCCGTCCGCGGTGACGACCAGCCAGCGGCCCGGCTCGCCCGCGACCGGTTCGGCGGCCGGCTCCCACTCGACGGTGTAGCGCATCGAGTCCACAGCGGACTCTTCGGCGCGGTCGGCCCGCCAGCGCGCCAGCGCGGGCAGCACCGACGCCACCGCTTCGGAGTCGGCGCCGAGGACCGCGGCCAGCCCGGCCGGGTCGCCCGCGTCCACCGCGGACCAGAATCCGGCGTCTTCCGCCTTCGCCGCCGCGGGCAGCTGGAAGTCCAGCCAGAACCGCTGGTGCTGGAACGGGTACACCGGCAGCTCGACGCGCCCGGCCCCGGGGAAGACGCCGGCCCAGTCGACCGGCACCCCCTGGACGTACAACTCGCCGGCGGACAGCAGGACCCGGTCGGCGCCGCCGGCGTCCCGCCGGAGGGTGCCACCGGTGACGACCGGGCGTCCGGCGCGTTCGGCCGTCCCGCCGATCGCCATCGTCAGCACCGGGTGCGGGCTGCACTCGACGAACACGCCGTGCCCGGACTCCAGCAGCGCTTGCGTGGCCTGCTCGAACTCCACGGTCTGACGCAGGTTGCGGTACCAGTAGGACGCGTCGAGCGTGGCGGTGTCGACCGGCTCGCCGGTCACCGTCGAGCAGAACGGTACCCGGCCGGGCACCGGGCGCACCGGGGCCAGCAGCCCGGCCAGCCGGTCCTCGATGCGGGACACGTGGGCCGAGTGCGAGGCGTAGTCCACCGGGATCCGCCGGACGTGCACCCCGTCGGCGGCGCAGGTGTCGTGGAAGCGGGTCAGCTCGGCCGCACCTCCGGACACCACGACCGCACCGGGCCCGTTCACCGCCGCGACCGAGAGGTCCGCGTAGTCCGCCAGCCGGGCACGCACGGCGTCGGCGCCGAGCGCGACCGAGACCATCCCGCCCCGGCCGGCGATCTCACGGATGGCCTGGCTGCGCAGGGCGACCACCCGGGCACCGTCCTCGAGGGACAGTCCCCCGGCGACCACGGCCGCGGCGATCTCGCCCTGGCTGTGCCCGAGCACGGCGTCGGGCCGGACGCCGAGCGACTCCCAGACGGCGGCGAGCGACACGAGGATCGCCCACAGCACCGGCTGCACGACGTCCACCTGCTCGATCGGCTCGCCCGCCCGGACGACGTCGAGCACCGGGAAGTCCACATAGGACGTCAGCGCCGCCGCGCACTCGGCCATCCGCGCGGCGAACACCGGGGAGGCGTCCAGCAGTTCGGCGGCCATGCCGGTCCATTGCGAACCCTGGCCGGGGAAGACGAACACGACCTTGCCGGGTGTCCCGGCCACGCCTTCCGCGACGCCGGGCCCGGCCAGCTTCCCCAGCCGGTCCCGCAGTTCGGCGGCGTCCCGGCCGACGACGACGGCCCGGTGCGCGAACTCGGACCGCGTGGTCGCCAGCGAGAACCCGACGTCGGCCGGGTGCGCGGCGTCCACTCGCGACAGCAGGTTGGCGGCCTGTTCCCGCAACGCATCGGCGGTGCGAGCCGAGAGCACCCACGGGACCGCGGGCGGCGTCACGGGCTCGGCCGGCGTCGTTCCGGGCGCCTGCTCCAGGATCAGGTGCGCGTTGGTACCACTGACGCCGAAGGAGGAAACCCCGGCGCGGCGCGGCTTGTCGCCCGGTTCCCACGGCCGCGGCTCGGTGAGCAGCTCGACCGAGCCCGCCGTCCAGTCGATGTGCGTCGAGCGCTCGGCGGCGTGCAGCGTGCGCGGCAGGACGCCGTGGCGCAGGGCCATGACCATCTTGATCACGCCCGCGACCCCGGACGCGGCCTGCGTGTGCCCGATGTTCGACTTGACGCTGCCCAGCCACAACGGCTCGGCACGGTCCTGGCCGTAGGTGGCCAGCAGGGCCTGCGCCTCGATCGGGTCACCCAGCGACGTACCGGTGCCGTGCGCTTCGACGGCGTCCACATCGGACGGCTGCAGGCCGGCAACACTGAGCGCCTGCCGGATCACCCGTTGCTGCGACGGGCCGTTCGGCGCGGTGAGGCCGTTCGACGCGCCGTCGGAGTTGACCGCCGAACCGCGGATGACCGCGAGCACCGGGTGGCCGTTGCGCTGGGCGTCGGAAAGCCGTTCCAGGACGACCATGCCGATGCCCTCGGCCATGCCCATCCCGTCCGCGTCGGCGGAGAACGCCTTGCAGCGGCCGTCCTTCGCGAGCCCGCGCTGACGGCTGAACAGCACGAACGGCGCCGGCGACGCCATCACGGTCACGCCGCCGGCGATCGCCAGCTCGCTTTCCCCGCTGCGCAGGGACTGCCCGGCCATGTGCAGCGCGACCAGCGACGACGAGCACGCCGTGTCGAGCGTGACGGCCGGGCCTTCGGTGCCGTAGGTGTAGGCGAGCCGGCCGGCGGTGACGCTCATCGAGGTACCGGTGAGCAGGTGCCCTTCGGTGCCTTCCGGCGGTTCGGCCAGGTTGGCGCCGTAGGACGACGTGCTCGCTCCGACGAAGACGCCGGTCCGGCTGCCGCGCAGGGTGGCCGGGGTGATGCCGGCGCTTTCGAACGCCTCCCACGACGCCTCCAGGAGCAGCCGCTGCTGCGGGTCCATCGCAAGGGCTTCGCGGGGGCTGATCCCGAAGAACGCGGGGTCGAAGTCCGCGACGCCGTCGAGGAAACCGCCTTCCCGGACGTAGGTCTTGCCGGGGGCGTCCGGGTCCGGGTCGAAGAGGCCGCCGAGGTCCCAGCCGCGGTCGGCGGGGAACCCGGAGATGCCCTCGCCGCCCGCGTCGAGCATCCGCCACAGGTCGTCGGGCGAGCCGACGCCCCCGGGGAACCGGCAGCTCATGGCGACGATCGCGATGGGCTCGTCGGTCCTCGCCGTGGTGACGGAGGCGGCGGTCTCCTGCTCGCCGCCGAGGTGCCGGGCCAGCGCTTCGGGGTTCGGGTAGTCGAAAACGAGCGTCGCGGGCAGCCGCCGTCCGGTGGCCGCCTGGAGGCGGTTGCGCAGCTCGATGGCGGTGACCGAGTCGAAACCGAGGTCGCGGAACGCCCGGTCGGCGTCGACGTCGGCGCCGGAGTCGTAGCCGAGCACGGCCGCGACCTGCGCGCGGACGACCCCGAGGAAGTCGGTCGCCGCTTCCGGGGCGGCCTCGGCGACGAGCCGCCGGACCTCGGGGATCTCGCGAAACAGCGGGCTCGGCGTCCCGGACACGGCGACGACGCGGGCCCAGTCGATGTCGACGACGACCGCGCTGGTCTCGTCGTGGTCGAGCACGCGCTGCAGAGCCGCGATCGCCAGGTCCGGGTCCATCGCCGGGACCCCGCGGGAGAGCATGCGCTCCTCGACGGCGCCGGTGGCCATGCCGCCCGCGGCCCAGTGCCCCCAGACGACGGCGGTCGCGGGCAGCCCTTCGGCCCGCCGCCGGCGCGCGAGGGCGTCGACGAAGGCGTTGCCGGGGGCGTAGTTGCCCTGACCCGCGGCGCCGAACATGCCGCCGAAGGAGGAGAACAGCACGAACGCGTCGAGGTCGTGGGTCAGCTCGTGGAGGTTGACCGCCGCTTCGGCCTTGACCCGCAGGACGTGCTCGACCTGCTCGAGGGTGAGCTGCTCGAGGAGCGCGTCGTCGAGCGCGGCGGCGGTGTGCACGACGGCGGTCAGCGGGACGCCGTCCAGCAGCGCCGCGAGCGCCGCGCGGTCGGCGAGGTCCACAGTGGACACGCTGACGCGGCAGCGTTCTTCCAGTTCGGCCACCAGCTCGGGGGCGCCGGGCGCGTCGAGACCCCGGCGTCCGGTGAGGATGACGTGCTCGGCCCCGCCGCGGGCGAGCCACCGGGCGACGTGCGCGCCGAGGGCCCCGGTGCCGCCGGTGACGAGCACGGTTCCCCGGGGCCGCCACGCCTTCGCGGTGCCACCGCCGGTGGCGTGCGCCAGCCGCCGGGCGAGCACACCGGAGGCCCGGACCGCGAGCTGGTCTTCGCCGCCCGGCGCCGCCAGCACCGCGGCGACCTGGTCGGCGACGTCCCCCGTGGCGGGCAGGTCGATCAGGCCACCCCAGCGCGCGGGGTGCTCCTGGCCGACGACCGGGCCGAGGCCCCAGACGAGGGCCTGCTCGGGATCTTCGACGGGGTCGGCCGGGCCGGTGCTCAGCGCACCCCGGGTGAGCACCCAGAGCGGTGCTTCGACACCCGCGTCCCCGAGTGCCTGGACGAGGGTGACGGTGGCGGCGTGCGCCAGCGGGACGGCCGGGTACGCCGGGTGCCGGCCGGGCGCGGCGGCGAGCAGCGAGACGACGCCGTCGACGTCCTCGTGTCCGGCCAGCAGCGCGGCCAGCGCCGGGCGGTCGGCGGCCGGGTCCACCGTCAGCCGGCTGACCTCCGCCCCGCGCGCGGCGAGCGACGTTTCGAGTGAATCGGTGCCGCCTTCGGGAACCACGAGCAGCCAGCGGCCGCTCAGCTGGGCCGCGGCGGGCTTCAGCGGCCGCCAGGTGACACGGTAGCGCCAGCCGTCCACAGTGGACTTTTCCTGGCTGCGCCGCCGCCAGGACGACAGGACCGGCAGCACCGAATCCAGGGCCGCACGCTGTTCCTCGTCGACGCCGAGTGCGCCCAGGTCCGCGCGCTCCAGCGCGTCCCAGAACCGGTCGTCGACCGGGTTCGCCGTGCGCGGTTCCGGGTCGCTCGGCCAGAACCGCCGGTGCCGGAACGGATACGTGGGCAGCTCGACCCGGGCCGCGCCGGTCCCGCGGAACGCCACCGTCCAGTCGACCGGGACGCCGGCCACGAACGCCTCCGCCAGTGACCGCGTGAGCCGGCCGGGCCCGCCGTCGGCACGGCGCAGGGTGCCCGTCGCCACGACCTCGCGGCCCGCAGCGTCGGCCGTCTCCTCGACACCCGCCGTCAGCACCGGGTGCGCGCTGCACTCGACGAACGCGGTGTGCCCCGACTCCAGCAACCCTCCGATCGCCCGGTCGAACCGGACCGGTTCACGCAGGTTGCGGTACCAGTAGCCGGCGTCCAGCGCGGCCGTGTCGAGCACCTCGCCCGTCACCGCGGAGACGAACGGGATCCGCGCCGACCGGGGGGTCACCTCGGCCAGCACCGACGCCAGCTCGTCGGCCAGCAACTCGACCTGCGCCGAGTGGGACGCGTAGTCGACGGCGATCCGGCGCGCCCGGACGTCCACCGACGCCGGCAGCTCGTCCAGCGCCGCGGCCTCACCCGAGACCACGACCGACGACGGGCCGTTCACCGCCGCCACCGAAATCCGCGCACCCCACGGCGCGATCAGCTCCCGCACCCGCTCGACCGGCGCGGCCAGCGACACCATGCCGCCCAGCCCCGACAACCGCAGGATCGCCTTGCTCCGCAACGCGACCACTCGCGCGCCGTCCTCAAGGGACAGTCCACCTGCGACCACCGCGGCCGCGATCTCACCCTGCGAATGCCCGACGACGGCATCGGGTTCGACGCCGTACGAACGCCACACCTCCGCCAGCGACACCATGACGGCCCACAGCACCGGCTGCACGACGTCGACCCGCTCCAGGTCACCGTCGAGCGCTTCGAGGAGCTTCCAATCCACGAAGGGTTCCAGTGCCGCCGCGCATTCGGCCATCCGTGCGGCGAACACCGGCGACGAGCCGAGCAGCTCCCGGCCCATCCCGGTCCACTGCGAACCCTGGCCGGGGAAGACGAACGCCACCCGGCGCCCCGGCCGGGCCACGCCGGTGATCGTTCGGTCCGCGTCGCCGTCGAGGACGACCGCGCGGTGCTCGAACAGCGCCCGGGTGGTGACCAGCGAGAACCCGACGTCCAGCAGATCGCCGCTCAGCGAACCCACCTGAGCTTGCAGAGCTTCCGCGCTCCGGGCCGAGAACACCCACGGCACCACCGGCGGCACCACCCGCTCGACCGCGATCGGCTCCACCGCGGGAGCCGCTTCGAGGATCACGTGCGCGTTGGTCCCGCTGATCCCGAACGACGAGACCGCCGCCCGCCGCGGCCGGCCCGTCGACGGCCACGGCTCGGGCGCCGAGAGCAGCCGGATCGCGCCGGACGACCAGTCCACGTGCGGGGTCGGCGTCGCGGCGTGCAGGGTGCGCGGCACGGTGTCGTGACCGAGCGCGAGCACCATCTTGACGACGCCGGCGACCCCGGCGGCGGCCTGCGTGTGCCCGATGTTCGACTTCACCGAGCCGAGCAGCAACGGGTGCGCACGGTCCTGGCCGTAGGTCGCCAGCAGCGCGTCCGCCTCGATCGGGTCGCCCAGCGACGTCCCGGTCCCGTGCGCCTCGACGACGTCCACATCGGACGGCCGCAGCCCGGCGTTCGCCAGCGCGGCGCGGATCACCCGCTGCTGCGACGGGCCGTTGGGCGCGGTGAGGCCGTTGGACGCGCCGTCGGAGTTCGTCGCGGTCCCGCGGACCACGGCGAGCACGGGGTGCCCGAGCCGCCGCGCGTCGGAAAGCCGTTCCACCAGGAGCATGCCGACGCCTTCGGCCCAGCCGGCGCCGTCCGCGTCGGCCGAGAACGCCTTGCAGCGCCCGTCGCGCGAAAGGCCGCGCTGGTGCGAGAACTCGACGAACGTGCCGGGGGTGGCCATCACCGTCGCGCCGCCCGCCAGCGCCATCGTGCACTCGCCCGAGCGCAGCGACTGGACGGCCAGGTGCAGGCCGACCAGCGACGACGAGCACGCCGTGTCGACCGTGACCGCCGGGCCTTCGAGGCCGAACGTGTAGGCGATCCGGCCCGAGGCGACGCTGCCGGAGTTGCCCACGCCGAGGAAGCCCTCGACGTCGTCCGGGCCGTCGGACAGGCGGGGGCCGTAGTCGTGGTACATCAGCCCGGCGAACACGCCGGTCCGGCTCCCGCGCAGCGTGCCGGGGTCGAGGCCGGCCCGCTCGAACGCCTCCCACGCCGCCTCCAGCAGCAGGCGGTGCTGCGGGTCCATGGCGAGGGCCTCCCGCGGCGAGATGCCGAAGAAGCCGGGGTCGAAGTCCGCGGCGCCGTCGAGGAACCCGCCCGCGCGGACGTAGGTCTTGCCGGGCTTCGGCTCGGGGTCGTAGAGCCCTTCGACGTCCCAGCCGCGGTCGGCCGGGAACTCGCCGATGGCGTCGACGCCGTCGTCCAGCAGCCGCCAGAGGTCTTCCGGCGAGGTCACCCCGCCCGGGAACCGGCAGCTCATCCCGACGATCGCGATCGGCTCGTCCGACGCGGCCACGGTCGCCGTCTCGCGAGTGGCCGAGGCCCCGCCGAGTTCGGTCCGCAGGAACGCGGCGAGCGCGACCGGCGTCGGGTGGTCGAACACGAGCGCGGCGGGCAGCCGCAGCCCGGTCGCGGCCGAGAGCCGGTTGCGCAGCTCGACCGCGGTCAGCGAGTCGAACCCCAGGTCCCGGAACGCCATCGAGACGTCCACAGTGGACACGTCGGCGTGGCCGAGCACCACGGCGACCTGCGTGCGGACGATCTCGGTCAGCAGGCGCTCGCGCCCGGCTTCGTCGAGCCCGGCCAGCCTCGACCGCAGGCCGGGATCGACCGCGGCCGCGCGGGCCGGGACCAGCTTGCGCAGCACCGGCGGCACCGGCTGGTCGCGCAGCGCGGCGACGTTCAGCTTCACCGGGACGAGCACCGCGTCGGCCAGCGTGCGGGCGGTGTCGAACAGCGCGAGGCCCTGCTCGTCGGCCAGCGGCGGGAAGCCGGCGCGGGTCATCCGCCGCCGGTCGAGGTCGGTCATCGCGCCGGTCATGCCGCCGCTGCGCGCCCACAGGCCCCAGGCCAGCGACTGCGCGCCCGGCCGTCGCCGCGCGAGGGCGTCGAGGACCGCGTTCGCGGCGGCGTAGGCGGCCTGCCCGGCGCTGCCGAGCGTGCCGGTCGCGGAGGAGAACAGCACGAACGTCGGGGCGTCGGTGAGTTCGTCCAGGATCAGCGCGGCATCCACCTTGGGCCGCAGCACCTTCTCGAAGTCCTCCGTGGTCAGCGACTCGACGACGCCGTCGGCGAGCGCACCCGCGGCGTGCACGACGGCGGTGACCTGCTCGTCTTCGAGGACCGCGGCGAGCTGCGCGCGGTCGGCGACGTCGCACCCGACGACACGGACGTCCGCGTCGAGGTCGGCGAGACCGGGGTGGGGCGCACCGGTGCGGCTGGTCAGCAGCAGGTGGCGGGCGCCGTACTCGGTGACGAGGTGCCGGGCCAGCAGCGAGCCGAGCGCGCCGGTGCCGCCGGTGATCAGCACCGTGCCGCTGACGTCGAACGCGGGCGCGGCCTCGGCGTCCGGCTGCTCGGCGCGGGCCAGCCGCGGCACGAGCACGACGCCGTCGCGCAGGACGGCTTCGGGCTCCTCCCCCGCGGCGAGCACGGCGAGGAGCGGGGTGAGGTCGTCGTTGTCGGTGTCCGCGAGCAGGAACCGGCCGGGGTGCTCGGCGCGGACCGAACGGACCAGGCCCCAGACGGCGGCGGCCGCGGGGTCTTCGCCGGTGGTCGCGCCCCGGGTGACGAGCACCAGGCGGCCGTCGCCGTCCAGGTGGTCCTGGATCACCTGGAGCGCCTCGGCCAGGACGCGCCGGACGCTCCCGCCGACGTCGGCCGGATCGCCGGCGACGGGCACCAGCGTCAAGTCGGTGTCCACATCGGACGGCACCGTGACCGGTGTCCACTCCGGGCGGAACAGCGAGTCGGTGACGAGCTGCTGCGCGGCGAGCGGCCGCAGGACCAGCGACGACACGGTGGCCACGGCGACCCCGGTGCCGTCGGCGATGTCGAGCGCCACGGCGTCGTCGCCGGCCGGCCGGATGCGGACGCGCAGGGTGGCCGGGCCGCCGGCGTGCAGGACCGCGCCGGACCACGCGAAGGGCATCATGGCCCGCTCGCCGCCGCCGAGGGCCGCGGCTTGCAGGGCCGCGTCGAGCAGCGCCGGGTGCAGGCCGAACCGGGCCGCCTCGGGGGCAAGGTCCGCCGGGAGCGCGACTTCGGCGTAGAGCTCCTCGCCGAGCTGCCAGGCCGCGCGCAGCCCGCGGAACGCCGGGCCGTAGGCGAAGCCCTGGGCGGCGAACCGGTCGTGGAGGCCGTCGACGTCGAGAGCGTCGGCGCCGGTCGGAGGCCAGGTCAGCAGGTCCGTGCCCGCCGGCTCGGGGCCGCCGAGCACGCCGCTCGCGTGCCGGGTCCAGCCGTCGTCGCCGTCCCGGCTGAACACGCCGACCGGGCGGCGTCCGGTGCCGTCGGGCGCGCCGACCGAGACCTGGACCTCGAGGGCGCCCTGCTCGGGCAGCACCAGCGGGGTCTCCAGGACGAGGTCCTCGACGACCCGGGTGCCGGTCTCCTGCGCGGCGCGCGCGGCGAGTTCGAGCATCGCCGTGCCGGGCAGCACGACCGAACCGCGGACGACGTGGTCGGCCAGCCACGGGTGCGACTTCGGCGAAAGCCGGCCGGTGAACAGGTAGCCGTCGCCGTCGGCGAGCGCGACGACCGCGCCGAGCAGCGGGTGCCCGGCCGAGCCGAGCCCGGCGAGGTCACCGGTGACGGCCGGGGCGTCGAGCCAGAACGGCGTCCGCTGGAACGGGTAGGTCGGCAGTTCGACGCCGGTCGCGTCGACGCCGTCGAACTCGCGGGCCCAGTCGACGGCGACGCCGTGGCCGAAAGCGGTGCCGAGCGACGTGAGCAGCCGGGCGCGGCCACCGTCGCCGCGGCGGAGGGTGCCGACCGCCGCGTCGTCGAGGCCGGGGACGAGCACCGGGTGCGGGCTGCACTCGACGAACACGGGCTTGCCGCCGAAGCCGCGCACGGTTCGGTCGAAGTGGACGGTCTGGCGCAGGTTGCGGTACCAGTAGGCGGCGTCGAGCGCGGCGGTGTCGAGCAGGTCGCCGGTGACGGTGGAGTGGAACGGGACGTCACCGGTGCGCGGGCGGATCGGGGCCAGCGCTTCGAGGAGCTCGGCTTCGATGCCCTCGACGTGGGCGGAGTGGGACGCGTAGTCGACGGCGATCCGCTTGGCCGGGACGTCCTGGGCCAGCAGTTCGTCGAGAGCGGCGGCGTCGCCGGAGACGACGACCGAGGACGGCCCGTTGACGGCGGCGATCGACAGCCGCTCGCCCCACGGCGCGATCAGCTCTTCCGCGCGCGCCACGGGAACGGTGAGCGAAACCATGCCACCGCGGCCGGACAGCCGCAGGATCGCCTTGCTCCGCAGCGCGACCACGCGCGCACCGTCCTCAAGCGACAGTCCACCCGCGACGACGGCGGCGGCGATCTCACCTTGGGAGTGCCCGATCACGGCGGCGGGCTCGACGCCGTGGGAGCGCCAGACTGCGGCGAGCGACACCATGACGGCCCAGAGCGCGGGCTGCACGACGTCCACGCGCTGGAGGTCGCCGTCGAGGACGTCGAGCAGGTCCCAGTCCACGAAGGGCTTCAGGGCCGCCGCACATTCGGCCAGCCGCGCGGCGAACACCGGTGAGGACGCAAGGAGTTCCTGTCCCATCCCGGCCCACTGCGAACCCTGTCCTGGGAAGACGAACACGGCCCGCCGTGTCCCGCGTGCGACTTCGGCGCCGGCACCCTGCTCGGCCAGCGCGGTCAGCCCGGCCCGCAGATCCCCGGCGACGACGGCCCGGTGCTCGTACACCTGCCGCGTCCGCACGAGCGCGGCCCCGACGGCGGCTGGGTCACCGTCCACAAGTGACAGCAGGTTCCGGGCCTGGTCACGCAACGCCGGCTCACTGCGAGCCGAAAGGACCCACGGCACCACCGGATCCGCCACGGCGGGGGCGGGCTCGGGTCGCGGCCGGGCTTCGAGGATTACGTGGGCGTTCGTGCCGCTCACGCCGAACGACGAGACGCCCGCCCGCCGGACGTCGGTCTCCGGCCATTCCACCGGCTCGGTGAGCAGCTCGACCGCGCCGGACGCCCAGTCCACGTGCGGCGAAGGCGCGTCGACGTGCAACGTGCGAGGCAGCACGCCGTGCCGCATCGCCTGGATCATCTTGATCATCCCGCCGACCCCGGCGGCGGCCTGCGTGTGCCCGATGTTGGACTTCAGCGACCCCAGCCACAGCGGCCGCTCCCGGTCCTGCCCGTACGTCGCCAGCAGCGCCTCGGCTTCGATCGGGTCACCCAGGGAAGTTCCGGTGCCGTGCGCTTCGACGGCGTCCACTTCGGACGCGGCCAGCCCCGCGTTGGCCAGCGCCGCGCGGATCACGCGCTGCTGCGCGAGACCGTTGGGCGCGGTCATGCCGTTGGACGCGCCGTCCTGGTTCACCGCGGTGCCGCGCACCACCGCGAGGATCGGGTGGCCGAGGCGCTCGGCGTCGGAAAGCCGTTCCAGGAGCAGGACTCCGGCGCCCTCGGCCCAGCTGGTGCCGTCGGCGGCGGCCGCGAACGCCTTGCAGCGGCCGTCCGGGGCCAGCGCCCGCTGCCGGCTGAACTCGATCAGCGCGGACGGCGTCGCCATCACGGCAACGCCCCCGGCGAGCGCGAGGCTGCA
Source organism: Amycolatopsis sp. FBCC-B4732 (assembly GCF_023008405.1). Taxonomy (NCBI): domain Bacteria; kingdom Bacillati; phylum Actinomycetota; class Actinomycetes; order Pseudonocardiales; family Pseudonocardiaceae; genus Amycolatopsis; species Amycolatopsis sp. FBCC-B4732. Next base: position 164,159 of record NZ_CP095376.1, on the reverse strand, counting down.
GTCACCCTGGCGCAGAGCCTGCGCGGCCAGGTGGACGGCGACCAGCGACGACGAGCACGCCGTGTCGACGGTGACCGCCGGCCCTTCGAGCCCGAAGGTGTAGGCGAGCCGCCCGGACGCGACGCTGCCCGCGCTGCCGTTGCCGAGCAAGCCCTCGAAGCCCTCCGGGACCTGGTACATCCGGCCCGCGTAGTCGTTGTACATCACGCCGGCGAACACGCCGGTGCGGCTGCCGCGCACCGCGTCCGTGGTCAGCCCGGCCCGCTCGAACGCCTCGTGCGACACCTCCAGCAGGAGCCGCTGCTGCGGGTCGATGGCGAGGGCGTCGCGCGGGCTGATGCCGAAGAACGCCGGGTCGAAGTGGTCGGCGTCGTGCAGGAAGCCGCCTTCGCGGGTGTAGACCTTGCCCGGCTCGTCCGGGTCCGGGTCGTAGAGCCCTTCGAGGTCCCAGCCGCGGCGGGCCGGGAAGCCGGTGACGGCGTCGCCGCCGCGGGCGACGAGGTCCCACAGTGCTTCGGGGGACCCGGCGCCGCCGGGGTAGCGGCAGCTCATCCCGATGACGGCGATCGGTTCGCCCGCCGCCGCTTCGAGCCGTCGGTTGACTTCCCGCAGCCGGTCGCTCTCCTTGAGCGACGCGCGCAGGGCTTCGACGATCTTGTCCGGTGCTGTGGCCATGGTGGTCGGTCTCCGCGGTTTCGTTCTGGTCAGGGAAGATCGAGGGCCAGGGAGACGAGGTCGTCCACGTTCATGGCGTCGATCGAGGCTTCGGCGGGTTCGGCGGTTCGGGCGAGACCGGCGGCCGGGTCGGCGAGCCGCAGCACCGCGTCGAGCAGTCCGGCTTCCCGCAGCCGGTCCACCGGGATCGCCGCGAGCACGGCGGCGAGGTCGGGCTCGGCCGGTTCGACGTGCAGCTCGGCTTCCAGGTGCGTCGCGAGCGCGGTCGCGTCCGGGTAGCTGAACACCAGCGTCGGGGGCAGCCGCAGGCCGGTTTCGGCGCCGATCCGGTTGCGCAGCTCGACCGCGGTGAGCGAGTCGAAACCGAGGTCGCGGAACGCCTGCCGGGGCGGGACGGCGTCCGGGTCGGCGTGCCCGAGCACGGCCGCCACGTGGGCGCGGACGAACCCGACGAGCACGTCGAGCCGCCCGGCTTCGGGCACTGCGGCCAGGCGTTCCCGCAGCTGCGCGGGTGCGGCCGCACGGGCCGGGGCCCGCACGAGACCCTTGAGCAGCGCGGGCACTTCGCCGCGCACCGTGAGGTCGAGCCGCATCGGGACCAGCGTCGCGCCGCCGTCCGCGCGAGCCGCGTCGAACAGCGCCAGTCCGTCCTCCGTGGACAGTGCGGTGACGCCGCCCCGGCGTTCGCCGTCGCCCATGCCGTCCGCCCACAGACCCCACGCGAGGGACTGCGCGGGCAGACCCGCCGCGCGGCGGTGGGCGGCGAGCGCGTCGAGGAACGCGTTCGCGGCCGCGTAGTTGGCCTGCCCCGGCGTGCCGAGGGTGCCCGCGGCCGAGGAGAACAGGACGAACTCCGTGACGTCGCCGGCCAGCTCGTGCAGGTGCCAGGCGGCGTCGGCCTTGGCCTGCAGCACGGTCTCGACCTGCTTCGGCGTGAGGGTCTCGACGACGCCGTCCGCGAGCACCCCGGCGGCGTGCACCACCGCCGTGACGGGGTGCTGCGCGAGCAGTGCGGCCACCGCGTCCCGGTCGGCGAGGTCGCACGCGGCGAGCGTGACGTCCGCGCCGAGTTCGCGCAGCTCAGCAGCCAGTTCGGGGGCTCCCGGCGCGGCCTCGCCGCGTCGGCTGACCAGCACGAGGTGTTCGGCCCCGCGGGTGGCCAGGTGGCGCGAGACGGCCGCGCCGAGCGCTCCCGTCCCGCCGGTGACCAGGACGGTTCCGCCGGTCGCCGGGACTTCGCCGTCGCCGGCGCGGACGCGAGCCAGCCGCGGCACCAGAAGACCGCCGTCGCGGACCGCCGCCTGCGGTTCCCCGGTCGGCACCGGCACGGCGGCCGGGTCGTCCAGGTCGAGCAGCGCGAACCGGTCCGGGTGCTCGGCCTGCGCGGAGCGCAGCAGGCCCCACACCGCGGCCGCGGCGAGGTCCGGCACGTCTTCGCCGGGCCGGGTGGCGACGGCACCGCGGGTCACGACGACCAGCCGTGCCCCGTCCCCGGCCACCCACTCCCGCGCGGTGTCCAGCACGCTCGTGACGGTCTCCCGCACCACGTCCGGCACCGCGCCTTCGAGCCGCGGCACCGGCAGGAACACCACCTCCGGTCGTGAGCGGGAAGCAGGGTGGGAACCCTGTTTCCCACTCACGACCTCGGCACCGGACCGCTCCAGCGCGGCGACCAGGTCGGGGTCGTCACCGCGCACCGCGCACGTCGTGAACGGCGGCTCGGTGACCGCCGCCGGGACCCAGTCGACGCGGAACAGCGCGTCGCGCACGCCGAGGCCCTCGGCCGAGAACGGCCGCAGGGCCAGCGCGTCGACGACCCCCACCGGAGCGCCCGTCCCGTCGGCGAGGGCGAGCGCGAACCCTTCGGGCACCGGGGTGAGCCGGACCCGCAGGCTCGTCGCCCCGGTCGCCGTGAGGTGCACGCCGGTCCAGGCGAACGGCAGCTTCGCGGTGCCGTCGCCTCGCAGCGCCGCCGTGTGGAGTGCCGCGTCGAACAACGCCGGGTGCAGCAGGAATCCCGCCGGGACGTCGGGCAAGCCGACCTCCGCGAACAGCTCCTCGCCCCGCGTCCACGCCGCCCGCAGGCCCTGGAACGCCGGCCCGTAGCCGAACCCGGCCTCGGCGAACCGCGGGTAGACGTCGTCGACCGCGACCGGCTCGGCACCGGCGGGCGGCCACTCGCTCAAGGCCACCGCGGGCTTGGCGCCCTCGCTGACCGTGCCCTCGGCGTGCCGGGTCCACGGCTCGGTGGCGTCCCGGCGGGCGTGGACCCGCACCGGCCGCGCCCCGGCTTCGGGAGCACCGACCGTGACCTGCACCTGAACGCCCTGCTCCGGCAGCACGAGCGGCGCTTCGAGAGTCAGCTCCGTGACGACGTCACAGCCGGCTTCGGCCGCGGTCCGCAGCACGAGCTCCAGCAGCGCGGTGCCCGGCAGCAGCGTGGTGCCGCCGACGGTGTGGTCGGCCAGCCACGGGTGCGTCCGCGGCGAGAGCCGGGCCGTGCCGAGGACGCCGTCCTCGTCCGCCAGCGGCACGACCGCCGCGAGCAGCGGGTGGCCGGTCGCGGCCAGGCCCGCCGAGGTGACGTCGCCGGATGGCGCGGCGGCCAGCCAGAACCGCTCGCGCTGGAAGGCGTAGGAGGGCAGGCCGACGTGCCCGCCGCCGGGGCCGAAGCCGGCGGCCCAGTCGACCGCGCCACCCCGGACGTACCGCCGGGCCAGCGCGGTGACCAGCGTTTCCACCTCCGGCCGGCCGGCACGCAGCGTCGGGACGGCCTCGCCGTCGCCGACCATCGCGCTCAGCACGCCATCGGGGCCGAGTTCCAGGAAGTCCGTGGCACCGGTGGCGCGCAAGGCGTCATGGAACCGGACCGGCTCGCGGACCTGACGGACCCAGTGCGCCGCCGTGGCCGGATCGCTGTCCTCCACTGTGGACACGATCGGGATGACGGCGTCGGCGAAGGTCAGGCCCTCGACGACCGCTCGGAACTCTTCGAGCATCGGCTCCATGAGTCCACTGTGGAAGGCGTGACTGGTGTTGAGCCGCTTGGTCTTGGCGAACGTCGCCGCGTACTCGGTGACCGCGTCTTCCTCACCGGAGAGCACCACCGAGTCCGGTCCGTTGACCGCGGCCAGCGAGACACCGTCCGGCAACTGGATGTCCACTTCGGACGCTTGGACGGCGATCATCACGCCACCCTCGGGGAGTTGCTGCATCAATCGACCGCGCGCGGCCACGAGCGTGCCCGCGTCTTCGAGGCTCAGCACCCCGGCGACGTGTGCGGCCGCGATTTCCCCGACCGAGTGCCCCAGGACGACGTCGGGCCGGACGCCCCACGCTTCCAGGAGCCGGAACAGCGCGACCTCGAGCGCGAAGATCGCCTGTTGCGCGAACTCGGTGCGGTCGAGTTCGGCGGTGTCGAGAACGGTCTTCAGCCGCGGGTCGAGGTGCGCGCAAACCGCGTCGAACGCTTCCGCGAAGACCGGGAACGCCTCGTACAGCTCACGTCCCATGCCCGGCCGCTGCGAGCCCTGGCCGGTGAAGAGGAACGCGGTCCGGCCGTCCGGCACGACGGCGCCGGTGACGACGCCGGGTTCGCCACGGCCGAGCGCGGCCAGCCCGGCCTCGACGTCGCCGACGACGACGGCGCGGTGGGCGTGCTGCGCCCGCGTGGTGACCAGCGCGTGGGCCACGGCCGGGAGCGGGTGGCCGGCCAGGTGCGCCCGCAGCCGGATCGCCTGCGCGCGCAGGGCGGCCGGCGACTTGGCGGTGAGCACGACGGGCGGGCACGGGTGCGCCGGGACGGCCGCTTCGGCGGCCCCCGGACCGGCTTCGAGGATGACGTGGGCGTTGGTGCCGCTGATCCCGAACGACGACACCGCGGCCCGCCGGACCCCTGCCGGCAGGCTGACCGGCTCGGTGAGGAGCCGGACGGCACCGGCGGTCCAGTCGACGTGCGGGGTCGGCTCGTCGACGTGCAGGGTCTTGGGGAGTACGCCGTGGCGCAGCGCCTGCACCATCTTGATCACGCCCGCGACCCCCGCGGCGGCCTGGGTGTGGCCGAGGTTGGACTTGATCGACCCGAGCCACAGCGGGGTTTCCCGGCCCTGCCCGTAGGTGGCGAGCACCGCTTGGGCCTCGATGGGGTCGCCGAGACGGGTGCCGGTGCCGTGCGCCTCGACGACGTCCACATCGGCCGGTTCGAGCCCTGCGGTCGCCAGCGCCGCCCGGATCACCCGCTGCTGCGAGGGTCCGTTCGGTGCCGTCAAGCCGTTGGACGCGCCATCGGAGTTGACCGCGGACCCGCGCACGACGGCGAGCACGTGGTGGCCGTTGCGCCGGGCGTCGGACAGCCGTTCCAGCACGAGGACCCCGACGCCTTCCGACCAGCCGGTGCCGTCGGCGGCGGCCGCGAAGGGCTTGCAGCGACCGTCGGGCGCCAGGCCGCGCTGACGGCTGAACTCGACGAACGTCGCCGGCGTCGCCATCACCGTGACTCCGCCGGCGAGCGCGAGCGAGCACTCCCCCTGCCGCAGCGCCTGGGCGGCGAGGTGCAGGGTGACCAGGGACGACGAGCACGCCGTGTCGACGGTGACGGCCGGGCCTTCGAGCCCGAACGAGTACGCGACGCGTCCGGAAAGGACACTGCCGGAGTTGCCGATGCCGACGAACCCTTCGACGCCCTCGGGAACGGTGGTCAGGCGGGCGCCGTAGTCGTGGTACATCTGGCCGGCGAAGACACCGGTCCGGCTGCCGCGCAACGAACCCGGGTCGATTCCGGCGCTCTCGAAGGCTTCCCACGACGTCTCGAGCAGCAGCCGTTGCTGCGGGTCCATGGCGAGGGCTTCGCGGGGGCTGATCCCGAAGAACGCCGCGTCGAATTCCGCCGCGTCGTAGAGGAATCCGCCCTCGCGGGTGTAGGTCGTGCCGGTGCGCTCGGGGTCGGGGTCGTACTCGACGTCCCAGCCGCGGTCGGCCGGGAACTCGCCGATCCCGTCACGGCCTTCCGCGACCAGGCGCCAGAGGTCGTCCGGGCTGGTGACGCCACCCGGGTAGCGGCAGCTCATGCCGACAATGGCGATGGGCTCGTCGACGGCCGCGATCACCGGCGCTTCCGAGTCCGCGCGTTCCCCGGTCAGCTCGGCTTCGAGGTGCTCGGCCAGTGCGGCGGGGGTGGCGTAGTCGAACACGACGGTCGCGGCGAGCCGCAGCCCGGTGACGGCGTCGAGCCGATTGCGCAGCTCGACGGCGGTCAGCGAGTCGAACCCCAGCTCGGAGAACGCCTGCCCAGCATCGACCGCGGCGGCCGACGCATGCCCGAGCACGGCCGCGGCCTCCGCCCGGACGACCTCGAGGAGGTTCTCGGTGCGGGGTGCCGAGGCGGCCCGCCGGATCGGCACCCGGACGAGCCCGCGCAGGATCGGCGGAAGGTGCTCGCCCCGGGCCCGCAGGCCGGCGTGGTCGAGCAGCACCGGCCAGAGCACGGGTTCGGCGTGCGAGAGGGCGGCGTCGAACATCGCCAGCCCGGTTTCGGTATCGATCGAGCGCATACCACTGCGCTCGATACGGCGGCGCTCAGCTACGGCGACTTGGGCCGCGGTATCGCCACCACCCTCGATCCGGCCGCCCTCGACCGCCACGACCCGGGCCGCGGTACCACCACCACCCTCGATCCGGCCGCCCTCGACCGCCACGACCCGGGCCGCGGTATCGCCACCACCCTCGGCCGCGGTATCAACCGCACGCAGCCCACCACCGTCGAAACGACGGGCCTCGGCATCAACCGCACCCACGCCGCCCTCGATGCGGCGCCGCTCGGTCGCTGCTAGCTCGGCGGCCATGCCGCCGTCCAGCCATGGGCCCCAGGCCAGCGATCGGGCCGGGAGGCCGTGGGCCGCGCGGTGGGTGGCGAGTGCGTCGAGGTAGGCGTTCGCTGCCGCGTACCCCGCCTGCCCCGCGCTGCCGAAGCCGCCCGCGACCGAGGAGAAGAGCACCAGGTTCGCGTCCGGGGCCAGCTCGTGCAGGTGCCGGGCCGCATCGGCCTTCGGGGCGAGCACCGCGGCGAGGCGGGCCGGGTCCTGGGTGGCGAGGAGGCCGTCGTCGAGGACGCCGGCCGCGTGCACCACCGCGGTCGGGGGCAGCGTCTTGACCAGGTCCGCCACGGCCGTCCGGTCGGCGACGTCGCACGCGACCACGGTGACCTTCGCCCCGGCGGCTTCCAGTTCGGCGACGAGGTCCTCGGCCCCGGGCGCGTCGAGGCCGCGGCGGGAGGTGAGCACCAGGTGCCCGGTCCCCTGCTCAGCGAGCCGCCGGGCGATGGCCGCGCCGAGGGCACCCGTGCCGCCGGTGATCAGGACCGTCCCCTGCGGGCCGGCGATCCGCACGGGGTCGCCGGCCGCTTCGGCGCGGGCCAGTCGCGGCACGAGGACGCGGCCGTTCCGGACCGCGGCTTCCGGCTCGTCGGGCAACGCGGGCAGCTCGTCGTCCGGCCCCAGGTCGGCCAGCACGAACCGGCCCGGGTGTTCCAGCTGCGCGGTCCGCAGCAGGCCGCGAGCCGCGGCGGCAGCCAGGTCGGTGATGTCCTCCCCCGGCTGCGTCGCCACGGCACCGCGGGTCATGACGACCAGGCGGGCCGTGGCGGAGCGCTCGTCGGCGAGCCAGTTCCGCACCAGCTCGAGAGCGTTCGCCACCGCCTCGGCCAGGTCACACGACTCCCACTCGACGGCGACCACCGGCACCGGCTCGGTGACGTCGGCCGGGACCCAGTCCAGGCGGTACAGGGGATGCGTGACCTGCGCCGCCGCCACCGGGCGCAAGGCCAGCGAGCGCACGCTCGCCACCGCGCGGCCGGTCTCGTCGGCGAGGGTCAGCGTCACCGCGTCCGGGCCCGCGGGCCGGATGCGGACCCGCAGGGCGCCCGCGCCCGCCGCCGTCAGGGACACACCCGTCCACGAGAACGGCAGGTGCGGGCCGTCGACGAAGCCGCCGAGGCCGAGTCCGTGCAGAGCCGCGTCGAGCAGGGCCGGGTGGAGGCCGTAGTCCTCCGGCGCGTACTCCGACGGCAGCGCGACCTCGGCGTACACCGTCTCGCCGTCCCGCCAAGCCGCCCGCAGGCCCTGGAACGCAGGCCCGTAACCGAAACCCTGTTCCGCGGCGCGATCGTAGAGGTCGTCCACCGGCACCGCGACCGCGGGCGGCCATTCGGTGAGGTCTTCCGCTTCGACGGCTTCCTCGCTCACCTTGCCGGTGGCGTGCAGCGTCCAAACGTCCTCATCGGACTGTCGCGAGTGGATGGTCACGGTGCGATCGGATCCCACCGCCACGCGGAGAGCGACCTCGCCGTGCAGGACGAGCGGCGCACCCAACGTCAGTTCGTCGACGACCGGCCAGCCCAGTTCCGCGCCCGCGCGCAACGCCAGTTCCGCGAACGCCGAACCCGGCAGCAACGGCGTGCCCAGCACCTCGTGCTCGGCCAGCCACGGCACCGTCCGGGCCGACAGCGAACCCGTGAACACCGTCCCCGCGTCGGGCAGCTCGACGGCGGCGCCCAGCAGCGGGTGCCCGGGCGCGGACTGGCCGAGCGCCGTCACGTCCCCCGCGGCCGGACCGGCGTCGAGCCAATACCGGCTGCGCTCGAAGGCGTAACCGGGCAAATCGACGGGGGCCGACTCGGCGAACACGGCCGACCACCGCGGCGAAACCCCGCTGACGTGCAGCCGGGCCAACGCGGACATCGCCGACGCGACTTCGGCGCGACCGGCCCGCAGCACCGGAACGGCTCCGTCGACCATCGCGCTCAGCACCGCGTCCGGCCCGATCTCGACGAACGTCCGCGCGTCCGCGGCCGCGACCGCATCAGCGAACCGGACACACTCGCGGACCTGACGCACCCAGTAGCCCGAGCCGTCACCTTCCACAGTGGACACCCAGGGAATGACCGGTTCGGCCATGGCGAGCCCGTCGATGGCCGCCGCGAACTCGGCCAGCATCGGCTCCATCAGTGCCGAATGGAAAGCGTGACTCGTGTTGAGCCGCTTGGTCTTCGCGAACGTCGACGCGTACTCGGTCACGGCAGCTTCCTCGCCCGACAGCACCACCGAGTCCGGCCCGTTCACCGCGGCCAGGGAAACACCCTCCGGCAGCTGAAGGTCCGCTTCGGACGCCTGGACCGCGATCATCACGCCACCCTCGGGCAGCGCCTGCATCAACCGCCCCCGCGCCGCGACCAGCGTGGCCGCGTCTTCGAGACTCAGCACCCCAGCGACGTGTGCCGCCGCGATCTCGCCCACCGAATGCCCCACAACGACATCAGGCCGGACTCCCCACGATTCCAGCAGGCGAAAGAGAGCCACTTCGAGAGCGAAGATGCCTTGCTGCGCGAGATCGGTATCCGCCGCCCCGGAGAGTTCCTTGACCCGCGGGTCAAGATAGGCGCATGCAGCGTCGAAAGCCGCCGCGTACACCGGGAAGGTCTCGTACAACTCCCGGCCCATCCCGGCCCGCTGCGAACCCTGCCCGGTGAACAGGAACGCGACCTTGCCGCTCTCGGCCTGCCCGACGTGGGCACCCGACCCCGCCGCCACGGCCTCGAGCCCGCGCAGCAGTTCGGCCCGGTCCGCGCCGACGACCGCAGCCCGGTGGTCCAGCGCCGCGCGTCCGGTGGCCAACGTGCGAGCCACCGCCTCGACCGGCTGCTCCGGCGCCGCAATCAGCCGTCGTGCCTGCTCGCGAAGAGCAGCCGGCGACTTGGCCGAGAGCACCCACGGCACGACCGGCAGCCCGGCCGACGCGACCACGGCATCGGGAGCCTCTTCCAGCACCACGTGCGCGTTGGTCCCACTGATCCCGAACGACGACACGCCGGCCCGCCGAGGCCGGCCGGAAGCCGGCCACTCGACGGACTCCGTGAGCAGCCGAACCGCACCGTCGGTCCACTCGACGTGCGGGGTCGGCTCGTCGACGTGCAGTGTCTTCGGCAAGACCCCGTGCCGCAGGGCCTGCACCATCTTGATCACACCCGCGACCCCCGCCGCGGCCTGCGTGTGGCCGATGTTCGACTTGATCGACCCGAGCCACAGCGGCTCCGCGCGATCCTGCCCGTAGGTGGCGAGCACAGCCTGGGCCTCGATGGGATCCCCGAGACGAGTGCCGGTGCCGTGCGCCTCGACAGCGTCCACATCGGACGGTGTCAGACCTGCAGTCGCCAACGCAGCGCGGATCACCCGCTGCTGCGACGGCCCGTTCGGCGCCGTCAAGCCGTTCGACGCACCATCGGAGTTGACCGCCGAACCGCGGACCACCGCGAGCACGCGGTGCCCGTTGCGCCGGGCGTCGGACAGGCGTTCCAGGACGAGGACGCCGGAGCCTTCACCCCACCCGGTGCCGTCGGCCGCCGCGGCGAACGACTTGCACCGCCCGTCGGCCGAGAGTCCGCGCTGGCGCGAGAACTCGACGAACGTCGCCGGGGTCGCCATCACCGTGACACCCCCGGCCAGCGCCAGCGAACACTCGCCCGACCGCAGCGCCTGCGAAGCCAGGTGCAACGCGACCAGCGACGACGAACACGCCGTGTCCACCGTGACCGCCGGGCCTTCCAGTCCGAACGAGTAAGCGATCCGTCCGGAAAGGACACTGCCGGAGTTCCCGATCCCGAGGAACCCTTCGACGTCCGCCGGCGCGGTCGTCAGCCGGGCGCCGTAGTCGTGGTACATCAAGCCGGCGAAGACGCCGGTCCGGCTGCCGCGCAGCGAATCCGGCGCGATGCCCGCGTGTTCGAACGCCTGCCACGACGTCTCCAGCAGCAACCGCTGCTGCGGGTCCATCGCCAGCGCCTCGCGCGGCGAGATCCCGAAGAACGCCGCGTCGAACTCGGCGGCGTCGTAGAGGAAACCGCCTTCACGGGTGTAGGTCGTGCCCGAACGCTCCGGGTCGGCGCTGTGTTCCACGTTCCAGCCGCGGTCGTCCGGGAAGAACCCGATGCCGTCGCGGCCTTCCGCGACCAGCCGCCACAGGTCGTCCGGCGAGGCGACGCCGCCGGGGTACCGGCAGCTCATGCCCACGATCGCGATCGGCTCGTCGGCCGGGACGACCGTCGCCGCAACTTCCGACACCGAGGTGCCCAGCAGCTCCGCGCCGAGGTAGGCGGCCAGCGCGTCCGCGCCGGGGTGGTCGAAGACGAGCGTTGACGACAGCCGGAGCCCGGTTGCCTCGGCGAGCCGGTTGCGCAGCTCGACCGCGGTCAGCGAGTCGAAGCCGAGGTCGCTGAACGCGCGGGCGGCGTCGACGCGGGCACCCGGCTCGTGCCCGAGCACGGCCGCCGCTTCCGTCCGCACCAGGTCCAGCAGCAACGTCTCGCGCTCGGCCGCGGGTGCGGCGGCCAGCCGGTCGCCGAACGACGAAACCGGGCGGACGCGCCGGGCCGGGGTGCGCACGAGGCCGCGCAAAAACGCCGGCACCGGACCGCCGCGCAAGGCCGCGAGGTCCAGTCGCACGGGCAGGGTGACCGCCTGATCCGCGGACAACGCTGCGTCGAAGAGCGCGAGACCGTCCTCGATGGACAGTCCGTCGCGGCCGTCGGCCATGCCGGTTTCCCAAGCACCCCAAGCCATCGAGCTGCACCGGAGACCGGCGGCGCGACGGTGGTCCGCCAGCGCGTCCAGATAAGCGTTGGCGGCGGCGTAGTTCGCCTGGCCGGCCGCGCCGAAGACGCCCGCGACCGACGAGAACAGGACGAGGTGCGCGTCGGGAACGAGTTCGTGCAGCAGCCAGGCCGCGTCCACCTTCGGCCGCAGCACGGCCTCGAGCCGCTCCGGCGTCAGCGAAGTGAGGACGCCGTCGTCGAGCACTCCGGCGGCGTGCACCACCGCCGAGAGGCCGGGCAGCGAGCCGGCCAGCGCCGAAACGGCGTCCCGGTCGGTGAAGTCGCAGGCCACGACCTCGGCACCCAGCTCGGTGAGGGCCGCCGCCCCGGGTGCGGCCGGACCGCGGCGACCCGCGACGACGACGCGTCCGACACCCCGGTCGAGGAGGTGCCGGGCGAGCGCGGTGCCGAGCGCGCCGGTGCCGCCGGTGACGAGAACCGTTTCCCACGAGGGGAAATCCGCCGCCGGCACGGCGGCGCGGGTCAGGCGGGGCACGAACACCCGGCCCTCGCGAACCGCGAACTGCGGCTCGCCGGCCGGGAACCGGGTCAGCCCCTCGACGTCGTCGGTGTCCACCAGCACGAACCGCTCGGGGTGCTCGGCCTGCGCGGCCCGGACCAGACCGCCCACGGCCGCACCCACGAGGTCGTCCCCGCCCCGCGTCACGACGACCAGGCGCTCGTCCGGCGCGGGATCCGCGGCGAGCCAGTCCTGCAGCTCGGCGAGCACCCGCGCGGTCTCAGCGTGCACCGCGGCGGGATCCGTACCGGCGGCGACGGTCAGGAACACCGGCCGGATGTCCTCGGCCGTGCCGCCCGGCGGCAACTGCGGCCAGTCGAGGGCGAACAGCGACTGCCGCGGCACCGCCACGGGCCGCACGGTCAGCGCCTCGACCGCGACGACCGGCTCCCCGGCTTCGTCGGTGGCCACCAGCGTGATCGTCTCGGCGCCGGTGGCCGACAGCCGGACACGCAGGGTCGAGCGGCCGCGCGCGGGCACCGTCACACCGGTCCAGCTGAACGGCACCCGGCCCGCACCGGTGTCCGGGAGGACGCCGAGCGCCATCGCGTGCAGCGCACTGTCGAGCAACGCCGGGTGCAGCGCGAACTTCCCCGCGTTGTCCAGGGGCAGCTGCACCTCGGCGAAGACGTCGGTTCCCCGCCGCCAGGCCGCGCGCAGGCCCTGGAACGCCGGGCCGTAGCCGAAGCCGCGGTCGCCGAACCGGGTGTAGAGGTCGTCGACGTCGACGGGTTCGGCACCCGCGGGCGGCCACTCGACCGCGCTGGTCGCGAGCCGGTTTCCGCTGGTCAGCGTGCCGGTGGCGTGCCGGGTCCAGGGCTCGTCGAACCCCGAGCCGGCCGGGCGCGAGTAGATCCGCAGGGTGCGCGTGGCGCCGGGGGCGCCGACGGCGATCTGCACCTCGACGCCGCTGTCCGGGAGGGTGAGCGGCGCTTCGAGGGTGAGTTCGCCGATGCCGTCGCAGCCGGCCTGCTCGGCGGCGCGCAGGGCGAGCTCCACGAACGCCGTGCCCGGCACCAGCGTCGAGCCGAGCACCACGTGGTCGGCGAGCCAGGGGTGCGACCGCGGCGAAAGCAGGCCGGTGCACAGGAAGCCGTCGCCGTCGGCCAGCGCCAGCGCGGCCCCGAGCAGCGGGTGGTCGGGGTGGGTGAGCCCGGCGGCGGTGACGTCGCCGGGCGCGACGGGTGAGGCCAGCCAGAACCGCTCGTGCTCGAACGGGTAGTGCGGCAGCGGAAGGCGACGTGCGCCACCGAAGAACGACGGCCAGTCGACGGCCGTGCCGCGGACGTGCAGGGTGCTCAGGCCGCGGATCAGTGTCGCGGCCTCGGGCCGGTCGGCGCGCAGCAGCGGGACGGCGCCGTCGGTGAGCGGGGCGAGGACCGCGGCCGGGCCCAGTTCGGCGAAGACGGTGACGCCCTGGGCGCGCAGCCGCTCGACGCCGTCGTGGAACCGGACCGGCTGCCGCACCTGGCGGACCCAGTAGTCCGCGTCCCAGGCCGCGTCCTCTTCCACAGTGGACACGAGCGGGATCGCCGGGGTGGCGTACGAAAGTCCGGAGAGGACGGTGCGGAACTCGGCGAGCATCGGTTCCATCAGCGCGGAATGGAAGGCGTGACTGGTGCTGAGCCGCTTGGTCTTCGCGAACTTCGCGGCGACCGCCTCGACCGCTTCGGCGACCCCGGACAGCACCACCGAGTCCGGGCCGTTCACCGCGGCGAGGGAAACACCTTCGGGCAGCGGCAGGACTTCGGCTTCCGAGGCCTGCACGGCGATCATCGCGCCGCCTTCCGGCAGAGCTTGCATCAGGCGGCCCCGCGCGGCGACGAGCGTGCAGGCGGCTTCGAGGGAGAGCACGCCGGCGACGTGCGCGGCCGCGATCTCGCCCACCGAGTGCCCGAGGAGCAGGTCGGGCCGCACCCCCCAGGACTCCAGCAGCCGGTAGAGCGCGACTTCGAGGGCGAAAATCGCCTGCTGGGCAAGTTCCGTCTCCGCCGACCCCGAAAGCTCCCTCACCCGCGGGTCGAGGTGTGCGCACACGGCGTCGAAGGCTGCCGCGTAGGCCGGGAACGCCTCGTACAGCTCGCGGCCCATCCCGGCCCGCTGCGAACCCTGGCCGGTGAACAGGAACGCCGTCTTGCCGCCGGGTTCGCCCTGGATGACGTCGAACTCGCGCAACGCCGCCCGAAGTGCGTCCTGCGAGCCGGCGACCACGACGGCCCGGTGGGCCAGCCCGCCCCGCGTGGCCAGCGCGGCCGCCAGCTCCGGCAGATCCGCGTCCACAGTAGACAATTGCTCGGCCTGCTCGCGCAAGGCGGACGCGGTCCGCGCGGACAGCAGCACCGGCGTGACCGGCAACGCGGTCAGCCCGGCCGGTTCGGCCGCCGGGGCCTGCTCGAGGATGACGTGGGCGTTCGTGCCGCTCATCCCGAACGACGACACGCCCGCCCGGCGCGGCCGCCCGGTCTCGGGCCACGGCACCGGCTCGGTGAGCAGCCGGACGTTCCCGGCCGTCCAGTCGACGTGCGGGGTCGGCTCGTCGACGTGCAGCGTCTTCGGCAGCACGCCGTGGCGCAGGGCCTGGATCATCTTGATCACGCCGCCGACACCGGCGGCGGACTGGGTGTGCCCGATGTTCGACTTCAGCGAGCCCAGCCACAGCGGGTGCGGCCGGTCGCGGCCGTAGGTGGCCAGCACGGCCTGCGCTTCGATCGGGTCGCCGAGCCGGGTGCCGGTGCCGTGCGCCTCGACCGCGTCCACATCGGACGGTGCGAGCCGGGCCCCGGCCAGCGCGTCGCGGATCACCCGTTGCTGGGACGGCCCGTTGGGCGCGGTGAGCCCGCTGCTCGCGCCGTCCTGGTTGACCGCGGAACCGCGGACCACGGCGAGGACGTCGTGACCGTTGCGGCGGGCGTCGGACAGCCGTTCCAGCAGGAGCAGGCCGACGCCTTCGGCCCAGCCGGTGCCGTCCGCGGCGGCGGCGAAGGACTTGCACCGCCCGTCCGCGGCCAGCCCGCGCTGGCGGCTGAACTCGACGAACAACGTCGGCGAGGCCAGCACCATGACCCCGCCCGCGAGCGCGAGCGAACATTCGCCCGCGCGCAGGGCCTGGGCGGCGAGGTGCAGCGCGACCAGCGACGACGAGCACGCCGTGTCCACTGTGACCGCGGGGCCTTCGAGGCCGAACTGGTAGGCGAGCCTGCCGGAGATCACGCTGCCCGCGTTGCCGGTGAGCAGGTGGCCTTCGAGTCCCTCGGGGGCGACGGACCAGCCGCTGCCGTAGCCGGAGGAGGACGCGCCGACGAACACGCCGGTGCGGCCGCCGCGCAGGTCCGCCGGGTCGACGCCGGCGTCCTCGAACAGCGCCCACGCC
Source organism: Amycolatopsis sp. FBCC-B4732 (assembly GCF_023008405.1). Taxonomy (NCBI): domain Bacteria; kingdom Bacillati; phylum Actinomycetota; class Actinomycetes; order Pseudonocardiales; family Pseudonocardiaceae; genus Amycolatopsis; species Amycolatopsis sp. FBCC-B4732. The sequence goes on along the minus strand of NZ_CP095376.1, from coordinate 148,955 downwards.
GATTCGAGCAGGATCCGCTGCTGCGGGTCCATCGCGAGGGCGGCGCGCGGCGAGATGCCGAAGAAGTCCGCGTCGAAGCCGGCGACGTCGTCGAGGAAACCGCCGGCGGCCGCGGTACTCGTGCCGCGACCGTCCGGATCGGACAGTGCGGCGAGGTCCCAGCCGCGGTCCGCCGGGAACGGCGTGACGGCGTCGCGGCCGTCCCGCACCAGGTCCCACAGGTCGTCGGGCGACGCCACGCCACCGGGGTACCGGCAGCTCATGCCGACGACGGCGATCGGCTCGGGTTCGCCGGACTCGACCTCCTGCAGGCGCGTGCGCGTCTGCTGCAGTTCGGCGGTCACCCGCCGGAGGTACTCGACCAGCCGGTCCTCGTTGGACACCGTCAGCTCCCCAGTGCGTTGTCGATGAAGTCGAAGAGGTCGTCCGCGGACGCCGTGGCGAGGCGGTCCGGGACGGTGGCGGCCCGCGCGGTGCCGGACCACTTGGCCAGCAACGTCCGGAGCCTGCCGTGCACGGCCGCCCGCGCGGCGTCGTCCAGCTCGGCGGCCAGCAGGCGGGTTTCCAGGCTGTCCACTTCGGACAGCAGCCGGTCCGCGTCCGGCTCGGCGCCGGTGAGTTCGCCGCGCAGGTGCGCCGCGAGCTCGGCGGGTGAAGCGTGGTCGAAGACCAGCGTGGACGGCAGCCGCAGCCCGGTCGCCGTGGCGAGCCGGTTGCGGAGCTCGACCGCGGTCAGCGAGTCGAAGCCGACGTCCAGGAACCCGCGGCCGGGGTCGACGCCGGTGCCGTCGGCGTGCCCGAGCACGGCGGCCATCGCCTCGCGGACCAGGTCGAGCACGATCCCGTCTTGCTCGGCCGGGCTCCGCCCGCCCAGCCGCCGCACCAGCCCGGCGGCGTCGGCCGCCTGGGTCGTGCGCGGCGCCCGCGCCCGGACGAGCCCGCGCAGCAGCGGCGGGACGTCGTCGCCGCGCAGGGCCGCCGGGTCGAGCCGCATGGGGACGAGCAGGCTCGACGCGTCCGCGACCGCCGTGTCGAACAGGCCCAATCCGTCCTCCGTGGACAGTGGCAGCAGGCCGGAGCGGCTCATCCGGGCCCGGTCGGCTTCGGCGAGTTCTCCGGCCATGCCGGTTTCCCAAGCGCCCCAGGCGATCGAGGTACCCGGCAGGCCGGCGGCCCGGCGGTGGGCCGCGAGCGCGTCGAGGTAGGCGTTGGCGGCCGCGTACGCGCTTTGGCCGGCGGTGCCCGCGAGCCCGGACACCGAGGAGAACAGCACGAAGGCGGCGAGGTCGGCGTCGCGGGTCAGCTCGTGCAGGTGCCGCGCGCCGTCGGCCTTGGGGGCCAGGACGGCCGCGAGGTCGTCGTCGGTGAGCCGGTCGACGGTCGCGTCGGCCAGCACGCCGGCGGCGTGCACGACCGCGGTGAGCGGCAGCGTCTCGACCAGCTCGGCCACGGCGTCCCGATCGGCGACGTCGCACGCGGCGATCGTCACCTCGGGCAGCTCGGCGGCGAGTTCCCGCGCACCGGGCGCGGCCATCCCGCGCCGGCCGGCGAGCACGACGTGCCGGGCACCGCCGCGGACGAGGTGCCGGGCCAGCGCGGCCCCGAGCGCACCGGTGCCGCCGGTGATCAGGACGACGCCGTCCGGGTCGAGCGCGCGCGGGACGGTCAGGGCGAGCTTCCCGATGTGCTTGGCCTGGCTCAGGAAGCGCAAGGCGTCCGGCGTGCGCCGGATGTCCCACGCGCGCACCGGGAGCGGCCGCAGGTGGCCGGCGGCGAAGAGCTCCAGGACTTCGGTGAGCATCCGGCCGAGCCGCTCGGCCCCGGCTTCGGCGAGGTCGAAGGCGCGGTAGCCCGGTGCCTCGCGGACGTCGGTCTTGCCCATCTCGAGGAACCGGCCGCCGTCGGCGAGGAGCTTCCGGGAGGCGTCGATGAACTCGCCGGTCAGCGAGTTGAGGACGACGTCCATCCGGGGGAAGCGCTCGGCGAACTCGAGGGTGCGCGAGGAGGCCAGGTGGCTCGCCTCGACGTCGACGGCGGCGTGCTTGCCGGGACTGGCGGTGGCGTAGACCTCGGCGCCGAGGTACCGCGCGACCTGCACGGCGGCCATCCCGACCCCACCGGCGGCCGCGTGGATGAGGACGGACTCGCCGGGCTTGAGCTCGGCGAGCTCGACGAGGCCGTAGTAGGCGGTGAGAAAGGCGACGGGAGTGGTCGCGGCTTGGGCGAAGCTCCAGCCGGCGGGGAGGGGTTTGAGGAGGCGGTGGTCGGTGGTGGCGTGGGTGGCGAAGGTGCCGGGGAAGAGGCCGAAGACGCGCTCACCGGGGTGGAGGGTGGTGACGCCGGGGCCGGTTTCGGTGACCACGCCGGCGGCTTCCTGGCCGAGGGGGACGGGCCCGCCGGGGTAGCGGCCGAGGACGTTGAGGAGGTCACGGAAGTTGACCCCGGCAGCCCGGACGGCGACGCGCACTTCACCGGCGGCGAGCGGCGCGGGGTGGGGGGCATCCGCACCCTCGGCGAGTGGCGCGGGGCGGGGGGCGACGCGCACCTCCCCGGCGGCGAGCGGCGCGGAGCGGGTCACGTCACGCACCTCACCGGCGATGAGCGGCGCCAGACGGGTGGCATCCGCCCCCTCGGCGAGCGAACCCGCCGGGCTTGCGGCCTCGCGGTGCGAGGTGATGTCCGCACCGGTGCCGAGCGAACCCGCCGGGCCGGTCACAGTGACCGCCGCCGCGAGCGGGACCGCTGTGATGCCGTCGACCGTGCCTGGGGCGGTCACCACCAGCTGCCAGTCGCCCGGGGGCAGGTCGAGGCTGGGCGCCGTACCCCTGGCGATGCGAGGCACCAGGATCCGCCCAGCGCGGACCGCCAGCTCCGGCTCGCCGTCCGGCAGCAGCTCCGGGGCCGGGGAGTCGTCGAGGTCCAGCAGGCGGAAACGGCCCGGGTGCTCCGTCCGGGCCGCGCGGACCAGGCCCCACGCCGCCGCCGCGGCCAGGTCGGGCACCTCGTCGCCGTCCGCCGCCGCGACCGCTCCCCTGGTCACGAACACCAGCTCGCCGTCGCGGTCGCCGGACAGCCACGCGCGGATCGCCGCCAGGACCGTCGCCGTCGTCGTGCGGACGTCCGCCGGTTCGACCGGGGAGAACACCGGTGACACCGCCGCCGTACCGGGCTCGGCCTCGCGCCACTCCAGGCGGAACAGCGCGTCGCTCACCTGCGGGAGCACCGGACGCAGCACCAGCGATGCCACCGTCAGCACCGGCCGGCCCTCACCATCCGCGACCGTCAGGGACACCGTGCCCGGCTCGATCGGCGTCAGCCGCACCCGCAGCGACGCCGCGCCCGAACTGTGGCGGGTCACTCCCGTCCACGTGAACGGGAGGCGGCCCTGGCCGTCGTCGGGGAGGAGGCCGCCCAGGCCCAGGCCGTGCAGGGCCGCGTCCAGCAACGCCGGGTGCACGCCGAAGCGGGCCGCCGCGTCGTGGTCGGCGGCCGGCAGGGCCACCTCCGCGAACACCGAACCTTCGTGGAGCCACGCGGATCGCAGTCCCTGGAACGTCGGGCCGTACGTGAAGCCCCGGTCTTCGAAGCCCTGGTACAGGTCCGTCACGTCCACTTCGGACGCTCCGGGCGGCGGCCACTCGCCGAGCTCCTCGGCCGCCGAAGCGCTGTCGGACAGGGTGCCGGTCGCGTGCCGCGTCCACGGCTCGGAGTCACGTCGCGAATGGACGGTGACCGGACGGCGACCGGCGTCGTCCGGCGAACCGACTGCCACCTGGACGCGCACCGGTTCCGTCAGCGCGAGCGGTGCCGCGATCGTCAGCTCCTCCAGGGTCCCGCACCCGGCTTCGGCGCCCGCGCGGAGGGCGAGTTCGACGAACGCCGTGCCGGGCAGGATGACCGTGCCGTGCACCGCGTGGCCCGCCAGCCACGGCGACTTCCGCGTCGACAGGACGCCCGTGAGCACCCGGCCGCCGGATTCGGGCAGCTCCACCGCCGCGCTGAGCAGGGGGTGGCCGAGCGTGCCGGGCTGCCCCTCGGCGGCCGCGTCCAGCCAGAACCGCTCGTGCTGGAACGCGTACGTCGGCAGATCCGTGCGGATCGGACCGGCGCCCACCACCCGCGCCCAGCCGACGTCGAGGTGGGCGAGCGCGGTCAGGACGCCGCTCTCCTCCGGGCGGCCGGCGACGAGGGTCGGGATCGCACCGTCGACCATCGGCGTCAGCACCGCGTCCGGGCCCAGCTCGACGAACCCGGTCACCCCCGAAGCCCGCAGCCGCTCGACGGCCTCGGCGAACCGGACCGGCTCCCGCACCTGCCGCACCCAATACCCCGGCGTCACCACCGACTCGTCCACAGTGGACACGAAGGGGATGACCGGTTCGGCGCACCCCAGCCCGTCGATCGCCGCGGCGAAATCGGCCAGCATCGGCTCCATCAGTGCCGAGTGGAACGCGTGGCTCGTGGTGAGCCGCTTGGTCTTCGCGAACGTCGACGCGTACTCGGTCACCGCGGTTTCCACGCCGGACAGCACCACCGAGTCCGGGCCGTTGACCGCGGCAAGCGACACACCGGCAGGAAGCTCGATGTCCTCTTCGGACGCCTGGACCGCGATCATCACGCCACCCGGTGGCAGCGCCTGCATCAACCGGCCTCGCGCCGATACCAGCGCGCAAGCGTCTTCCAGCGACAGGATCCCGGCGACGTGCGCCGCCGCGATCTCACCCACCGAATGCCCGGCGACGAAGTCCGGCCGGACACCCCACGACTCCAGGAGCCGGAAGAGCGCAACTTCGAGCGCGAAGATGCCCTGCTGGGCGAACTCGGTCTCGGCCGAGCCGAGGAAGTCGCGAAGCCGCGGGTCCAGGTGCGCGCACGCCGCGTCGAACGCCGTCGCGTAGACCGGGAAAGCCTCGTACAGCTCCTCGCCCATCCCGACGCGCTGCGAACCCTGACCGGAGAACAGGAAAGCGACCTTGCCGACACCCCCGGGTCGCACGACTTCGGCGACGGGCCGTCCCTCGGCGAGCCCGGCCAGCCCGCGGCGGAAGCCCTCGACGTCCGCGGCGAGCACGACCGCCCGGCATTCGAGCGGCGCCCGGCCCGTGGCGAGCGTCCGCGCGGTCGCGACGAGATCCGGACCGGTTTCGAGGAACGACAGCAGCCGGGAAGCCTGCGCCCGCAAGCCTTCCTCGGTCCGTGCCGAAACCAGCCACGGCACCACGGCCCCGGAGAACGTCTCGGCCGGGTCGGCGGTACGGGGCGCTTCCTCCAGCACGATGTGCGCGTTGGTCCCGCTGATCCCGAACGACGACACCCCAGCCCGCCGTACCCGGTCGGATGCGGGCCAAGCAACCGACTCCGTCAGCAGCCGAAGCGAACCCGCCGACCAGTCCACTTGGGACGATGGCGAATCGACGTGCAACGTCCGGGGCAGCACACCGTGCCGCAACGACTCGACCACCTTGATCACCCCGGCGACCCCGGCCGCCGCCTGGGTGTGCCCGAGGTTCGACTTCACCGAACCGAGCCACAACGGCTCCGCCCGGTCCTGCCCGTAGGTGGCCAGCAGCGCTTGCGCCTCGATGGGATCACCGAGGCGGGTCCCGGTTCCGTGGGCCTCGACGACGTCCACATCGGACGGTGTCAGTCCCGTCGTGGCCAAGGCGGCCCGGATCACCCGCTGCTGTGACGGCCCGTTCGGCGCGGTCAGCCCGTTCGACGCGCCGTCGGAGTTCACCGCGGAACCGCGCAGCACGGCGAGCACCGGGTGACCGAGCCGCTGGGCGTCGGAAAGCCTTTCCACCAGCAGGAGGCCGGCGCCCTCGCCCCAGGCGGTGCCGTCGGCGGCGGCCGCGAACGGCTTGCAGCGGCCGTCGGCGGCCAAGCCGCGCTGCCGCGAGAACTCGACGAACCCGATCGGCGTCGACATCACCGTCACACCGCCGGCCAGCGCCAGCGAACACTCACCCGAGCGCAGCGCCTGCGCCGCCAGGTGCAGTGCCACCAGCGACGACGAACACGCCGTGTCGACGGTGACCGCCGGTCCTTCCAAGCCCAGCGCGTACGCGACGCGGCCGGAGAAGACGCTCGCCGAGCTGCCGGTGCCGAGGTAGCCCTCGACCTGGTCGCGGGCGTTCATCAGCAGGGTGCCGTAGTCCTGGCCGTTGGTGCCGACGAACACGCCGACCCGGCTGCCGCGCAGCGCCGACGGGTCGAGCCCGGCGCGTTCGAACGCCTCCCACGACGTCTCCAGCAGCAGCCGCTGCTGCGGGTCCATCGCGAGGGCCTCGCGCGGGCTGATCCCGAAGAACACGGCGTCGAAACCGGTCACGTCGTCCACAAAGGACCCGTGCCGGACGTAGGACCGGCCCGGGGTTTCCGGGTCGGGGTCGTACACGGCGTCGACGTCCCAGCCGCGGTCCGCCGGGAAGGGCGCGACCGTGTCCCGGCCTTCGGCCAGGAGGTCCCAGAGGTCTTCGGGCGAGCCGACGCCGCCGGGGAAGCGGCAGCTCATCGCGACGATCGCGATCGGCTCGTCGGCCGCACCGCGCTCGACGAGTTCGGTGGTAGCGGTCGCGCCGCTGAAGTGCGACGCGAGGTGGCCGACCAGCGCGGCCGGGCTCGGGTGGTCGAAAACGAGCGTGGCGGGCAGTTTCAGGCCGACCGCGGCGCCGAGCTTGTTGCGCAGCTCGACCGCGGTCAGCGAGTCGAACCCCAGGTCGCGGAGGGCGCGGGCCGGGTCGATCCGGTCCGGCTCGGCGAACCCGAGCACGGCGGCGATCTGCGTACGCACGATCTCGAGCAGCCGCCGGTCCCGCTCCCCTGGTGCCAGACCCGCGAGGCCGGGCTCGGCGGCGTCGGTCCCGGTGCGCGGGAGCAGGTCGGCGAGCAGCCGGCCGGGCTCCTGCGCGGCCGTCCAGTCGACGTCGGCGACGACGACGGCCGTGTCGTCGAGGTCGAGGACCCGCTGCAGGCCGTCGAGGGCCAGCTCCGGCGGCATCGGCGGGACCCCGCGCTGCCGCAGCCGCGTCTCCAGGCCGCCCTCGGCCATGCCGCCGCCCGCCCAGTGGCCCCAGCCGATCGACGTCGCCGGCAGCCCGAGGCCGCGGCGGAAGCGCGCGAACGCGTCGAGGAAAGCGTTTCCCGGAGCGTAGTTCCCCTGACCCGCGCCGCCGTAGGTGCCGGCGAGGGAGGAGAACAGCACGAAGGCGTCGAGGTCGAGGTCGCGGGTCAGTTCGTGCAGGGCGAGCGCGGCCTCGGCCTTGACCCGCAGCACGCGCCCGACCTGGTCGAGGGTGAGCTCGTCGAGCACGGCGTCGTCGAGCACGGCGGCGGTGTGGACCACCGCGCGCAGCGGCGCGTCCGCGGGCAGGTCACCGAGCAGCGCGCCGAGCGCGTCGCGGTCGGCGGCGTCGCACGCGGCGACGGTGACCCGGGACCCGAGGCCGGTCAGCTCGGCTGCCAGCTCCGTGGCCCCTTCGGCGGCACGGCCACTGCGGCTGACGAGCAGCAGGTGCGGGGCCCCTTGGGCGGCCAGCCGCCGGGCGACGTGGGCGCCGAGCGCGCCCGTACCGCCGGTGATCAGCGTGGTGCCTTCGGGACGCCAGGTGCGCCGGGCGCTCGTGGCGGCCGGCCGGGTGAGACGGCGGGCGAAGACGCCGTCGGGCCGGACGGCGAGTTCGTCCTCGGGGCCGGTCAGGGCGCCGAGGAACAGGTCGACGGTGGCGTCGCCGGTGTCGGCGGGCAGGTCGGCGAGGCCACCCCAGCGGCTCGGCTGCTCCTGGCGGACGACCTGGCCGAGGCCCCAGACGAGGGCCTGCTCCGGGTCGGTGACCGGGTCCGCGGCCCCGGTCGAGACCGCGCCGCGGGTGACCATCCACAGGGGAACGTCGGCGTGCACGAGGGCCAATGCGGCGGCTAGCCCGGCGGGAACGTCCGGGTGATCAGGAGTCCGCCCGGCCGGAGCGACGGCGATGATGCCGGTGACACCGGTGACATCGCCGGGTTCGGCCGTGCGGATCACCTCGGCGCCGTGACGGCTGAGGCCTCGGGCGATGCGGTCGGCGAGGTCGTCGTCCGGGGCGCACACGACCCAGGTACCCGCCACAGTGGACGGTTCGACGGGGACGAGCCGCCAGGTGACTTCGTAGCGCAGGTCGTCGACGGCCGTGCGACGGCCGGGCGCGGCCTCGGACCAGTAGCGGTCGCGCTGGAACGGGTAGGTGGGCAGGGTGACGCGGCGGGTACCGGTGCCCGCGAACAGCCCGGCCCAGCCGACGTCGGCACCGCGGGCGAACGCCTCGCCCAGCGAGGTGACGACCCGGGTCAGGCCGCCGTCGCCCCGGCGAAGGGTGCCGACCGCGGCGGCGGCCGCCCCGGCCTCGTCGATGGTCTCTTCGACGCCGACGGTGAGCACGGGGTGGGCACTGCACTCGACGAAGACGGTCGCGCGCAGGCCGAGCAGGGTCGAGACGGCCTGGTCGAACCGGACCGGTTCACGCAGGTTGCGGTACCAGTAGGCCGCGTCCAGCTCCGCCGTGTCGAGCACTTCCCCGGTCACCGCGGACACGAACGGGATCCGGCCGGAGCGCGGCTTCACCTCGGCCAGCACGGAAGCCAGCTCGTCGGCCAGCAACTCGACCTGCGCCGAGTGGGAGGCATAGTCGACGGCGATCCGGCGCGCTCGGACGTCCACCGACGCCAGCAGCTCGTCCAAAGCGCCGGGCTCACCGGACACCACCACGGACGACGGGCCGTTCACCGCGGCGACCGAAATCTTTCCGCCCCACGGCGCGATCAGCTCTCGCGCCCGCTCGACGGGCGCGCCCAGCGACACCATGCCGCCCAGTCCGGACAGTCGCAGGATGGCTTTGCTCCGCAAGGCAACCACTCGAGCACCATCCTCAAGGGACAGTCCACCCGCGACCACCGCGGCCGCGATCTCACCCTGCGAATGCCCCACCACAGCGGCGGGCTCGACACCGTACGAGCGCCACACCGCCGCCAGCGACACCATGACCGCCCACAGCACGGGCTGCACGACGTCGACCCGATCCAGGTCGCCGTCGAGGGCCTCCAGCAGGTCCCAATCCACGAATGACGACAGCGCGGCAGCACATTCGGCCATCCGCGCCGCGAACACCGGCGAGGAACCGAGCAGCTCCCGGCCCATCCCGGCCCACTGCGAACCCTGCCCGGGGAACACGAAGACGACGTCACCCGGGTCGGCCGGCTCGCTGACACCGTCGACGACAGCATCCAGCCCGGCGGCGTCGAGAACCACGGCCCGGTGTTCGCGCACCGACCGCGTGGTGGCCAGCGCACGACCGACGTCGACCGGGTCACCGTCGTGGTTTCGCAGCGCCCGCGCGAGATCGCGCAGCGCCGGACCGGTCTTGGCCGACAGCACCCACGGCACCACGGGCAACGACGAGGGCGGTTCGTCCGCCTCGGCCGGGACCGCTTCGATGAGCACGTGGGCGTTGGTCCCGCTGACCCCGAACGACGACACCCCGGCGCGCCTCGGCGCGCCGGTTTCCGGCCACGGCACGGCTTCGGTCAGCAGCCGGACCTGCCCGGCCGTCCAGTCCACGTGCGACGAGGGCGCGTCGACGTGCAGCGTGCGGGGCAGCACGCCGTGCCGCATCGCTTCGATCACCTTGATCACCCCGCCGACCCCGGCGGCGGCCTGCGTGTGCCCGATGTTGGACTTCAGCGAGCCCAGCCACAACGGCCGGTCGCGGTCCTGGCCGTACGTCGCCAGCAGCGCCTCAGCCTCGATCGGGTCGCCCAGGGAAGTCCCGGTGCCGTGCGCCTCGACGACGTCCACATCGGACGGTGCCAGCCGCGCGGAGGCCAGCGCGGCCCGGATCACCCGTTGCTGCGACGGGCCGTTCGGCGCGGTGAGGCCGTTGGACGCGCCGTCGGAGTTCACCGCCGAGCCGCGCAGCACGGCGAGCACGGGGTGGCCGTGGCGGCGGGCGTCGGAAAGCCGTTCCAGCACGAGCATCCCGGCACCCTCGCCCCACGCGGTGCCGTCGGCGGCTTCGGCGAACGCCTTGCAGCGGCCGTCGGCCGCGAGCCCGTTCTGCTGGCTGAACTCGACGAACCCCTCGGGCGTCGTCATCACGGTGACCCCGCCGGCGAGAGCGAGCGTGCACTCGCCCGCGCGCAGGGCCTGCGCCGCGAGGTGCAGGGCGACCAGCGACGACGAACACGCCGTGTCGACGGTGATCGCCGGGCCTTCGAGCCCGAAGGTGTAGGCGATCCGGCCGGAGAACACGCTGGCCGCGCTGCCGGTCAGGAGGTACCCGGACAGCGCCTCGATCTGCTCCTCGGACGGGCCGGAGATCTGCGCCATCCCACCGACGAAGACGCCGGTGCGGCTGCCGCGCAGGCCGTCGACGGGCAGGCCGGCGCGCTCGAACGCCTCGTGCGCGACCTCGAGGAGCAGCCGCTGCTGCGGGTCCATGGCGACGGCTTCGCGCGGTGAGATCCCGAAGAACTCGGGGTCGAAGTCCGCGGCCTCCGCGAGGAATCCGCCCTCGCGGACGTAGCTGTGCCCGGGCCGCGGGCCGCCGGGCCGGTAGAGCCGCGCGGTGTCCCAGCCGCGGTCGGCGGGGAAGCCGGAAATCGCGTCGGTCCCCGCGGCGACCAGGTCCCACAGCCGTTCGGGCGTGTCCGCCCCGCCGGGGTACCGGCAGGCGGTGCCGACGATCGCGATGGGCTCGCCGGCCTTCTCTTCGGCCTCACGCAGCCGCGCGCGGACGTCGTGCAGGTCCGCGGTGACGCGCTTGAGGAAGTAGCGGAGCTTGTCTTCACTCGACATGGGTGGTCCTCGGGGAACAGGGGGTCGCTGGGCGGCGGCTGGACGTCATGAACGAGTCGTTCATGACGTCGGACGCGGTGAACGGGTCGTTCATGGCGTCGGCGCCGAGCGGTGGCAGGGGGTCGGCGGCATCAGGAGATGCCGAATTCGGTGTCGAGCAGGCGGAACATCTCGTCGTCGTCGGCCGAGTCGAGGCGTTCCGCGATCGACTCGCGGTCCTCGCGCCACTGGGCGAGCAGGACCTCCAGGCGGGCCAGCGCCCGGCCCCGGTCCTGGGCACCCGCCGACGTCAGGCCGGCTTCGAGGCGGTCCAGCTCCTCGGCGAGGCCGTCGGGCGCGGGCTCGACGCGGGTGCGCAGGTGCGCGGCCAGCGCTTCGGCCGTCGGGTGGTCGAAGACCAGCGTGCTGGTCAGGGCGAGCCCGGTCGCGCGGGACAGCCCGTTGCGCAGCTCGACCGAGGCCAGCGAGTCGAGGCCGAGGTCGCGCAGCGGCTGGCGGACGTCCACCGACTCCGGCGTCGCGTGCCCGAGCACCACGGCGATCTCGCCGCGCACGATGTCGAGCAGCAGCCGGTCCAGCTCTGGCCCCTGGGCGGTGCCGAGGATCTCCGCGACCGCGCCGCCGGCCGCCGGTTCGAGCGCCAGGACCTCGCGGACCTCGGGCAGCTCGCCGAGCAGCGGGCTCGGGCGCTGGGCGGTGAACGCCGGCACGAACCGCGTCCAGTCGACGTCCGCGACGACGACTGTGGGCTCGTCCCGCTCGACCGCCGCGATCAGCTCGGCGACCGCGCGCTCCGGCGGCAGCCCGGGCACCCCGCGCCGCGCCATCTGCACGCCGGCCTCGCCCTCGGCCATGCCCGGCCCGGCCCACGGGCCCCAGGCGATCGACGTCGCGGTCAGGCCGCGGGCCCGGCGTGACTCGGCGACGGCGTCGAGCGCCGCGTTCGCCGCGGAATACGCGCCCTGGCCGCCGCTTCCCCAGGTGGCCGCGATCGACGAGAACAGCACGAACGCGTCGAGCGGGGTGTCCCCGAGCAGCTCGTCGAGGTGGGCCGCGCCCAGCACCTTCGCCGCGCGGACGCGGGCGAACTCGGCCACGGAGGTGCCGGCCAGGTACTCGGGATCGGCCGCGCCGGCGGCGTGGACCACCGCGGACGGCGGGAATTCGGCCAGCAGCGCGGCCAGCGCGGCCCGGTCGGCGACGTCGCACGCGCGGACCGTCACCCGCGCGCCGAGCGCGGTCAGGTCCTCGGCGAGCCCGGGTGCGGCCTGGCCACGACGGCTGGTCAGCACCAGGTGCTCGGCGCCGCCGGCCGCCAGGCGCCGGGCGACGTGCCCGCCGAGCGCGCCGGTGCCGCCGGTGATCAGCACCGTGCCGCGCGGGCGCCACTCGCGGACCTGCCGCCCGGTCGTCCGCACGAGCCGCCGTCCGAACACCCCGGACGGCCGCACCGCGATCTGGTCCTCGCCGCCGCCGAGCACGAGGTCGGCGCCGTCCGCGAGGTCGACGCACCCGCCCCAGCGGCGCGGGTGCTCCAGCCCCACGACGCGGCCGAGACCCCAGATCCCGGCCGCGGCGGGGTCCACCGGCTCGCCCGGTCCGACCTGGACGGCGGTGCGCGTGACGCACCACAGCGGCGCGTCCCGGCCCGCGTCCCCGAGGGCCTGGACCAGCACGAGGACGTCCTCGGCGGTGGTGAGGTACGACAGCACGCCGTCGGTCTCCGGCAGCCGCGCCGCGAGGTCCGCGCGGCTGATCCCGGCAGGCACCTCCAGCACCGTGACGCCTTCGGGAAGCCGCAGGTCGCTGCCTTCGGGGACGACGGCGAGCCACCAGCCGTCGAGCGCGGCCGGGGTGTCGATCGGCTGCCAGGCCACGCGGTACCGCCAGCCGGTGGTCCCGCCGTCGGCTTCGCCGCGCCAGCGGGCGAGCGCGGGCAGCACGGCGTCCACTGTGGAGCTTTCGACGCCGAGGGTTTCGGCCAGCCCGATGCCGTCGCCGTCGCGGACGGCGGCCCAGAACCGCGCGCCGGCCGGGTCGGCCGCCGGGGGCGTGCCCGGGTCGAGCCAGAACCGCTCGCGCTCGAACGGGTACGTCGGCAGGTCGACCCGCGTGGTCGCCGAACCCAGGATCGACGTCCACTGTGGACCCTTGCCCTGGACGTGCAGGCGGGCCACCGCCGTCAGCAGCGTCTCGGCTTCGGGCCGGTCCGCGCGCAGCACCGGCACGGCGTCCTCGACCAGCGCCGCCAGCACGGCGTCCGGGCCGATCTCGACGAACGTCGTGACGCCGTCGGCGCGCAGGGCCTCGATGCCGTCGGCGAACCGGACGGTGGCTTCGACCTGCCCGATCCAGTACTCCGCCGTCTCCGGGCCGGTCCCGCCGGTGGGGACGAACGGGAGTGCGGGCGCGGCGAAGGACACCGTTTCGAGTGCCGCGCGGAAGTCCGGCAGCATCGGGGCCATCAGCGGCGAGTGGAACGCGTGGCTCGTGGCGAGCCGCTTGGTCTTGGCGAACCGCGCCGCCACCTCGGCGACCGCGGCCGCTTCCCCGGAGAGCACCACGGCGTCCGGGCCGTTGACCGCGGCCAGCGACACCCCGGCCGGCAGCGGCCGGACGTCCTCTTCGGACGCTTGCACCGCGATCATCACGCCGCCCTCGGGCAGCGCCTGCATCAACCTGCCCCGCGCGGTGACCAGCGTGACCGCGTCTTCGAGGGTCAGGATGCCGGCGACGTGGGCGGCGGCGATCTCGCCGGCGGAGTGGCCCAGCACGGCGTCCGGCCGCACGCCCCACGATTCGAGCAGCCGCACGAGCGCGACCTCGACCGCGAAGATGGCCGGCTGCGCGAACTCGGTGCCGTCGAGCTCGGGGCCGCCCGCGAAGACGACCTCCCGGACTCGCGGATCCGGGCACGCGGCGTCGAACGCGGCCGCGAACGCCGGGTACGTCCCGTACAGTTCGCGGCCCATCCCGGCCCGCTGGGAACCCTGGCCGGTGAACAGGAACGCCGTCCGGCCGGGTCCGGCTTCCCCGGTGATCGCGCCACGGCCGTCGCGGATCGCGGCCAGTCCGGCGGCGCGGTCCTCCGGCGTGTCCGCGAGGACGACCGCCCGGTGCGCGAACGCGGCCCGGCCGGAGGCGAGGACCCGCGCGACCTCCGCGGGATCGGCGTCGACCTCGAGCAGTTGCCCGGCCTGCGAGCGCAACGCCGTCTCGGTGCGCGCCGACAGCAGCCACGGCACCGGGCCCGTGAACCCGTCCGGTGCGGCGGTGCCCGCCGGGTGTTCGAGGATCACGTGGGCGTTCGTGCCGCTGACGCCGAAGGACGACACGGCGGCACGCCGGACGTCCGTCTCGGGCCACGGCGTGGTGCCGGTCAGCAACGCGACCGCACCGGCCGTCCAGTCCACCTTGGCCGATGGCGACTCGAGGTGCAGGGTCCGCGGCAGGACGCCGTGGCGCATGGCCTCGATCATCTTGATGATCCCGCCGACCCCGGACGCGGCCTGCGCGTGGCCGATGTTCGACTTCAGCGACCCGAGCCACAGCGGCGCCGTCCGGTCCTGACCGTAGGTGGCCAGGACGGCCTGCGCCTCGATGGGGTCGCCCAGCACCGTGCCGGTGCCGTGGGCTTCGACCGCGTCGATGTCCGAAGCGGACAGTCCGGCGTTGGCGAGTGCCTGCCGGATCACCCGCTGCTGCGACGGCCCGTTGGGCGCGGTGAGGCCGTTGGACGCGCCGTCGGAGTTGACCGCCGACCCGGCGACCACGGCCAGCACCGGGTGCCCGAGCCGCCGCGCGTCCGAAAGCCGCTCCAGCAGCAGCATCCCGGCGCCTTCGGCCCACGCCGTGCCGTCCGCGGTGTCCGAAAAGGACTTGATGCGGCCGTCCGGCGCGAGCCCGCGCTGGCGGCTGAACTCGACGAACGCGCCGGGGCTCGACATGACCGTGACCCCGCCGGCGAGGGCGAGCGTGCATTCGCCCGCGCGCAGCGACTGCGCCGCGAGGTGCAGCGCGACCAGCGACGACGAGCACGCCGTGTCGACGGTCAGCGTCGGGCCTTCGAAGCCGAACGTGTAGGCGATCCGTCCGGAAAGGACACTGGCCGCGGTGCCGGTGCCGAGGTTGCCACCGACGTGCTCGGGAGCTTCGTGCAGCGGCGGTCCGTAGTCCTGGGACGCAGTGCCGGCGAACACGCCGACGGCGTCACCGCGAACCGCGCGCGGGTCGATGCCCGCGTGCTCGAACGTCTCCCACGCGACTTCCAGGAGCAGCCGCTGCTGCGGGTCCGTCGCCAGGGCCTCGCGGGGGCTGAGCCCGAAGAAGCCGGCGTCGAACCCGGCGGCGTCGGCCAGGAACCCGCCGTGCCGGACGTAGGTCTTGCCCGGCCGGCCGGGTTCCGGGTCGTGCAGCCCGTCGACGTCCCAGCCGCGGTCGGCGGGGAACGCGCTGATCGCGTCGGTGCCGCTCAGCACCAGGTCCCACAGCTGGGCCGGGGACGCGACGCCGCCCGGGTAGCGGCAGCCCATGCCGACGACGACGATCGGGTCGGCCGAGCCCGCGTGGGCGGTGATCGCCCCGGCCGGCGTCTTGCCCGCGAGCCACGCGGCGAGCGCGGCGGGGGTCGGGTGGTCGAAGACGAGCGTGGCGGGCAGCGTCAGCCCCGTCGCGGTGCCCAGCCGGGAGCTGAGTTCGACGGCGGTCAGCGAGTCGAAGCCCAGGTCGGCGAACGCGCGCTCGGCGTCGAGGGCTTCGGGGTGGCCCAGGACGGCCGCGGCCTGCGCGCGGACCATATCGGTCAGGTTCCCGCCTGGTACGGGAACTTCCGCGCGGACACGAGCCGGCGTGCGGCCGTCCGCGGTGAGCCAGTAGCGCTCGTGCTGGAAGGCGTAGGTCGGCAGGTCGGTGCGCCGCGCACCGGCGAAGAACGCGGTCCAGTCGACCGGGACGCCGTGCGTGTGCAGGGTGGCGACCGCCGTGAGCAGGGTGGCCGGCTCGTCGCGGTCCGGGCGCAGCGCGACCGCCGTCACGGCGTCGGTGAGGCCGCGGGCGATCGCGGTGAGCACGCCGTCGGGGCCGAGTTCCAGGTAGGCCGTGACGTCCTGCCCGGCCAACGTCGCGACGGCGTCGGCGAAGCGGACCGGCTCCCGGACCTGCGCGGCCCAGTAGTCCACTGTGGACATCTCGGCGGCCTGTCCGGTGCGGGTGGACACCAGCGGGACGACCGGCGGCCGGAAGTCCAGTGTCCGCACGGTTTCCGCCAGCGGCTCGAGGACCGGGTCCATCGCGGCGGAGTGGAAGGCGTGGCTCGTGGTGAGCCGCCGGGTCCGGCGTCCCCGGGCCGCCCAGTGCGCGACCACGTCCGCGACGGCGTCTTCCGGGCCGGAGACGACGACCGCGGCCGACCCGTTGACGGCGGCCAGGTCGACGTCCGGTGGCAGGTCGAGTTCGGCTTCCCCGGCCTCGATCGCGGCCATGGCGCCGCCCGCGGGCACCGCCGCCATCAGCCGGCCGCGCGCGGCGACCAGCGCGGCCGCGTCGGCGAGGGAGAGCACGCCGGCCAGGTGCGCCGCGGTGATCTCGCCGAGCGAGTGCCCGGCGACGACGTCCGGGCGGATGCCCCAAGACTCGACGAGCCGGGCCAGCGCGACCTCGACCGCGAACAGCCCGGCCTGCGCGTGGTCGGTGCGGTCGAGCAGCGTGCCGACGTCGGCGAAGACGACGTCCTTGAGCGGCGGCGCGCCGTCCCGGCGGGCGTCGATCTCGGCGCAGACGGCGTCGAACGCGGCCGCGAACACCGGGAACGCGGCGTACAGCTCGCGGCCCATGCCCGGCCGCTGGGCGCCCTGGCCGGTGCACAGGAAGGCGAGCTTGGTCTCGGCGCGAGCCTGGCCCTGGACGAGCCCGGCGGCGGGCAACCCCGCAGCCAACGCGGCCAGCCCGGCAGGCAGCTCCCCGACGACAACGGCCCGGTGCTCGAGCTGCGCCCGGGTCGTGGCCAGCGAAAACGCGACGTCGACGCTCGGCTCGACCCCACCCAGCCGAGCCGCCTGGGCACGCAGAGCTTCGGGCGTCTTGGCCGACAGCAACCACGGCAGCACGACAGGCGCGACCCGCTCGGTCGGTTCGGCGGTGACCGCCGGAGCTTCCTCGACGATCACGTGGGCGTTGGTTCCGCTGACCCCGAACGACGAGACCCCCGCACGGCGCGGGAAATCCCCCGCGGGCCACGACTGGGCTTCGGTCAGGAGGGACACCGCGCCGGCCGTCCAGTCGACGTGCGGTGAGCGCTCGTCCGCGTGCAGCGTGCGCGGCAGCTTCCCCGCGCGGAGGGCGAGGACCGTCTTGATGATCCCGCCGATGCCCGCCGCGGCCTGCGCGTGCCCGATGTTGGACTTGAGCGATCCCAGCCACAGCGGCGTTTCCCGGTTCTGGCCGTAGGTGGCCAGCAGCGCCGAAGCCTCGATCGGGTCACCCAGCACGGTGCCGGTGCCGTGTGCCTCGACGGCGTCCACATCGGACGGGACGAGCCGCGCGTCGGCCAGCGCGGCCCGGATGACCCGCTGCTGCGCGGGACCGCTGGGCGCGGTGAGGCCGTTGGACGCGCCGTCGGAGTTGACCGCCGAACCCGCCAGCACGGCCAGGACGTCGTGGCCGTTCGCCTGCGCGTCCGACAGGCGTTCCAGCACGAGGACGCCGACGCCCTCGGCCCAGCCGGTGCCGTCCGCGCCGGCGCCGAAGGACTTGCAGCGGCCGTCCGGGGCGAGCCCGCGCTGGCGGCTGAACTCGACGAACCCGCCGGGCGTGCTCATCACCGACACGCCGGCGGCCAGCGCGAGCGTGCTCTCCCCCGCGCGCAGCGACCGGATCGCCAGGTGCACCGCGACCAGCGACGCCGAGCACGCGGTGTCCACCGTGAGCGCCGGGCCTTCGAGGCCGAACGCGTAGGCGATCCGTCCGGAAAGGACACTCGCGGCCAGCCCGGTCAGCAGGTGGCCTTCGACGTCGGCGGGTGCCTCGTGCAGCCGCGGCCCGTAGTCCTGGCCGTTGGTCCCCGCGAAGACGCCGGTCCGGCTGCCGCGCACGGAATCCGGTGCGATGCCGGCCCGTTCGAACGCTTCCCAGGCGGCTTCGAGCAGCAGGCGCTGCTGCGGGTCCATCGCCGTGGCTTCGCGTGGGCTGAGGTCGAACAGCGCCGCGTCGAACCCGGCGACGTCGTCGAGGAACCCGCCGTGCCGGACGTAGCTCGTGCCGGACGCCGACGCGGGATCGGCCAGCTTCGCCAGGTCCCAGCCGCGGTCGGCCGGGAACTCCGTGACGGCGTCGCGGCCCTCGTCGACCAGCGTCCACAGGTCAGCGGGCGAAGCGACACCGCCGGGGTACCGGCAGCTCATCCCGACGACGGCGATCGGCTCGTGCGCGCGGTCCTCGAGCTCCCGGACCCGGCCGCGGGCTTCGCGCAGGTCGCCGGTGGCGCGCTTGAGGTAGTCGAGGAGCTTCTGTTCGTTCGTCACTTGGCGGCACCCAGTTCTTCGTCGAGCAGCGCGAACATCTCGTCGGCCGTGGCGCCCGCCAGTTCCGCCGCGGCGCCCGGCCCGGCCGCGACGAGCGTCCGGAGCCGGGTCAGCACGTGGTCGCGCGCGGCGCCGTCGAGGTCGCGCAGGCCGGCCTCGAGCGCGTCGAGGTGGCGGTCGAGGCCGGCCGACGGCGTGTCCGCCAGCGAAGCCAGCAGGTAGTCGGCCAGCGCAGCGGCGGTCGGGTGGTCGAACACCACCGTCACCGGCAGCTCCAGCCCGGTCGCCGCGGCGAGGCGGTTGCGGAGCTGGACACCCGCCGCCGAGTCGAAGCCCAGCTCGCGGAACGACCCGGCCGGCCGGACGTCGTCGGCCGAGGCGTGGCCGAGCACGGCCGCCGCGGCGGAACGGACCAGCTTCACCAGCGCCCGCCGCCGCTCGGCGCCGGTCAGCCCCACCACTTTCACGTGAAAGTGATCTGGAGAGGGCTCCTCCGGATCACTTTCACGTGAAAGTGCGGTCTGGGTGGTGAGCCAGTGGTTGCGGTGGTCGAACGCGTACGTGGGCAGGTCGATCCGCCGTCCCGCCGGCAGTGCCCAGTCGACGTCGATCCCGCGGACGGCCAGTTCGGCCAGCGCCAGCCGGACCCGGCCGAGGCCGCCGTCGCCGCGGCGCAGCGCACCGGCGACGACCGCGCCCGGCGCCGTCTGCTGCATGCCCAGCGTGAGCACGGGGTGCGGGCTGAGCTCGACGAACGCGGTCCAGCCCTCGGCCAGCGCGGCCCGCAGCGCCGGGTCGAACAGCACCGGCTGCCGCAGGTTCGTGAACCAGTACTCCGCGTCCAGCCCGGTGGTGTCGAACGCCGACGCGGTCACCGTCGAGAGGAACGGGACCTCGGCCCGGCGCGGCCGGATCGGCGCGAGGTCGGCGAGGAGCCGCTCCCGCAGCGAGTCGACCTGCGCGGAGTGGGACGCGTAGTCCACCGGAATCCGTTTCGCGTGCTCACCGCACTTCTCGACGAGTTCGTCCAATGCGGACGGTTCGCCGGACACGACGACCGAGGCGGCCCCGTTGACCGCGGCGATCGACAGCCCCGGCGTCAGCAGCTGCTCGACCTCGCCGACCGGCCGCCGCACGGACACCATCCCGCCCTGGCCGGACAACGCGGCCAGGGCCCTGCTGCGCAACGCGACCACCCGCGCACCGTCCGAAAGGGACAGTGCACCGGCGACGCACGCGGCGGCGATCTCACCCTGGCTGTGCCCGAGCACGGCCGCGGGCCGGACGCCGTGGGACTCCCACAGCGCCGCCAGCGACACCATCACGGCCCACAGCGCGGGCTGGACGACGTCGACGCGGTCGAGCTCGTCGCCGCGGCGCAGGACGCGCAGCAGGTCGAAGTCGGTAAACGGCACCAGCGCGGCCGCGCACTCGGCCAGCCGGGCGGCGAACACCGGAGACGTTTCCAGCAGCTCACGGCCCATCCCGGCCCACTGGGAACCCTGGCCGGGGAAGACGAACACCGCGTCCGGCCCGGCGTCGGCGATCCCGGTGACCACAGTGGACGATTCCTCCCCGGCGGCGAGCGCCGCGAGCCCCCGGCGCCGGTCCTCGCCGAGCACGACCGCGCGGTGGTCGAACCGGCTGCGTGAGCTCAGCAGCGAGTGGGCGACGTCGAGCGGGTTATCGTCCACGACGGACAGCAGCCGGGTGGCCTGGCCACGCAACGCCGTGGCACTCCGGGCGGACAGCACCCACGGTGCCGAGGGAACGTCCGGCGACGAGACAGCCGGTTCGGCCGCGGGCGCCTCCTCCAGGATCACGTGCGCGTTGGTCCCGCTGACCCCGAACGACGACACCCCGGCCCGGCGCGGGCGGTCCCCCGCGGGCCACGGCCGCGGTTCGGTCAGCAGCGACACCGCGCCCGCCGTCCAGTCCACGTGCGGTGACGGCTCGTCGGCGTGCAACGTCTTCGGTAGCACGCCGTGCCGCAACGCCAGGATCATCTTCAGCAGCCCGGCGACGCCGGCGGCGGCCTGGGTGTGCCCGAGGTTCGACTTGACCGACCCGAGCCACAGCGGCTCCGCCCGATCCTGTCCGTACGCGGCGAGCACCGCCTGGGCTTCGATCGGGTCGCCCAGCGCGGTACCGGTCCCGTGTGCCTCGACGACGTCCACATCGGACGGTGCCAGCCGCGCGTCGGCGAGCGCCTGCGCGATGACCCGCTGCTGCGCGGGACCGTTCGGCGCGGTCAGGCCGTTCGACGCGCCGTCGGAGTTCACCGCCGAGCCGCGCACCACGGCCAGCACCGGGTGCCCGAGCCGGCGCGCGTCGGAAAGCCGTTCCAGCAACAGGACCCCGGCGCCCTCGGCGAAGCCGGTGCCGTCGGCGCCCGCGCCGAACGCCTTACAGCGCCCGTCGGCGGAAAGCCCGCGCTGGCGGGAAAATTCGACGAACACCGACGGCGTCGCGAGCACCGTCGCGCCGCCCGCGAGCGCGAGCGTGCACTCGCCGCGGCGCAGCGCCTGCACCGCCAGGTGCACGGCGACCAGCGACGACGAGCAGGCGGTGTCGAGCGTCAGCGCCGGGCCTTCGAAGCCGAGGGTGTAGGCGATCCGGCCCGAGGCCAGGGAGCCGGAGGTGCCCATCAGCACCCGGCCGGCGAGGTCCGCGTCGGCCGCGCCGGTGCCGTAGTCGGCGTACATCGTCCCGGCGAACACGCCGGTCCGGCTGCCGCGCAACGACTGCGGGTCGATGCCGGCGCGTTCGACGGCCTCCCAGGACAGTTCGAGCAGCAGCCGGTGCTGCGGGTCGGTGACCTCGGCGGCGGCCGGGGACATGCCGAAGAACCCGGCGTCGAACGCGCCCGGCTCGGCGAGGAACCCGCCGTGGCGGGTGCTGGAGTGCCCCGGTTCGTCCGGCCGGTGCAGGCTTTCGACGTCCCAGCCGCGGTCTCCGGGGAACTCGGTGATGGCGTCAGTGCCGCCGTCGAGCAGCCGCCAGAGGTCCTCGGGCGTGGTGACGCCGCCGGGGTACCGGCAGCCGGTGCCGACGACGGCGATCGGCTCCTCGGCGGCCCGCAGCTTCTCGCGGGCCTGGTGCAGTTCGAGGGTGACCCAGCGGAGGTTCTCCAGCACGCGGTCGTCGTGCTCAGCCATGGTTGCCCAGCTCCTTGGAGATGAAGTCGAGTAGTTCGCCGG
The DNA here is from genome assembly GCF_023008405.1 of Amycolatopsis sp. FBCC-B4732. Lineage (NCBI taxonomy): Bacteria > Bacillati > Actinomycetota > Actinomycetes > Pseudonocardiales > Pseudonocardiaceae > Amycolatopsis > Amycolatopsis sp. FBCC-B4732. The sequence goes on along the minus strand of NZ_CP095376.1, from coordinate 127,410 downwards.
CCGAAGCGGTGCGCAGGTGCTGCGCCGGGTCGCCGGGTTCGGGTTCGGGCCGCCGCAGGCGGGCGCCGAGGGCTTCGAGCCGGGCCAGCACCGTGGCCAGCACGGACTCGTCGACGTCGGCGAGGGCGTGCTCGAGGCGCTCGACGTGGTCGAGCGCCGCCGGCCGGGCCGGGCCGGTGACCAGCCCGCGTTCGAGGTGCGCGGCGACGGCCGACGGCGTCGGGTGGTCGAAGACGAGCGTCGCGGGCAGCCGCACCCCGGTCGCGGCGGTGAGCCGGTTGCGCAGCTCGACCGCGGTCAGGGAGTCGAACCCGATCTCCGCGAACGGCTGGGCGGGGTCGATCGCGGCCGTCCCCTGGTGCCCGAGCACCGCGGCGACCTCGCCCCGGACCAGGTCGAGCAGCACCTTCGGCAGCTCGGCGGCGGGGACGTCGGTCAGCTCGACCCGCGCTTTCGCCGGGGTGACCGGAGCGCGGACGAGCCCGCGCAGCAACGGCGGGACCTCGCCGAGCCGGGCCGCCGACGTCTCCAGCCGGACCGGGTACAGCACCGCCTCCCCGGCCGCCCAGGCCGCGTCGAAGAGATCCAGGCCCTGCCGGTTCGACAGCGGCAGCACCCCCGTGCGGCCCAGCCGGCCCAGGTCGGTGCGGTCCAGCCCGCCGGTCATCGTGCTCGCCTCGGCCCACAGGCCCCAGCCCAGCGACAACGCCGGCAGCCCGTGCGCGCGGCGGTGCCGGGCGAGCGCGTCGAGGTAGGCGTTCGCGGCGGCGTAGTTCGCCTGCCCCGCGGTGCCGAGCGTGCCCGCGACCGAGGAGAACAGGACGAAGCTGCGCAACGGGAGTCCGGCGGTCAGCTCGTGCAGGTGCCGGGCGGCGTCGACCTTCGGCCACAGCACGGTGTCGAGCTGCCCGGCGGTGAGCGCGGAGAAGGTCGCGTCGGCCAGCACCCCGGCGGCGTGCACGACCGACGTCAGCGGGCGCTCGGCCGGGATCGCCGCGAGCACGTCGGCGAGCCTGTCCCGGTCGGCGGCGTCCGCGGCGACGACCTCAGCCTCCGCGCCCAGCTCCGCCAGCTCGGCGGCGAACTCGGCCGCGCCGTCGGCTTCCGGTCCCCGGCGGCTGAGCAGCAGCAGGTGGCGGGCGCCGTGGGCGAGCACGAGGTGCCGGGTGACGAGCCGCCCGAGCGTGCCGAGCGCCCCCGTCACGAGCACCGTGCCGGCCGCGTCGAGCAGCGGCCCGGTGGCAGCGCGGACGTCCGCGCGGGCGAACGCCGGAACGTACGCGACCCCGGCACGCAGGGCGAGCTGCCCCTCCCCGGTCCCGAGTGCGGCGGGCAGAGCTTCCCGCGAACGCGGGTCGTCGTCGACGTCGGCCAGCACGATCCGGCCCGGGTGCTCCGCCTGCGCCGACCGCAAGAGCCCCCAGAGCGCGGCGCCGGTGAGGTCGTCTTCGGTCGCGCCGCTGGTCAGCACCACGAGCCGGCCGTCGGCGGGCGAATCCAGGAACTCGCGCACGAGGTCCAGGTGCCGGGTGAGGACTTCGCGGACTTCTCCGGTGCCGGCGGACACCACCACGTCGCCCTCGACCGGCGCGCCGGTCTCGGCCGGCTGCCACGCGAGGCGGTACAGCGAGTCCGAACCGGCCGCGAGCTGCGCGGGTGAGAATGGGCGCAGGGTCAGCGCTTCCGCCGTCAGCACCGGACGGCCGTCCTCGTCGTCCACCGCCAGCGACACCGCGTCCGGGCCGGCCGGGGAAAGCCGGGCCCGCAGCGCCCGGGCGCCGGACGCGTGGGCGGTGACGCCGGACCACGCGAACGGCAGCCGGGGGGCGTCGTCGGCGAAGAAGCCGCCGAGCCGGACCGCTTGGGCCGCGGCGTCGAGCAGGGCCGGGTGCACCACGAAGGTGCCGGGCTCGGCCGGGCTGATCTCGGCGTGGACGTCGTCACCGGACCGCCAGGCCCGGGCCAGGCCCTGGAAGGCGGGGCCGTAGTCGAAGCCGTCTTCGGCCGCGGCGACGTAAAACTTCTCGACGTCGATCTCGGTCCCGGCAGGTGGCCAGGTCAGCGGCGGGCGGACCGCGGCGGTGGCCGGGCCGAGGGTGCCCGAAGCGTGCCGCGTCCAGGGCCCGTCCTCGGTGCGGGCGAAGATCTTCACGGCGTCTTCACTGACGGTGACCTGGACGAGCACGGCGCCGCGGCGCGGCAGGACGAGCGGTGCTTCGACGGTCAGATCTTCCACGGTGGCACCGGTTTCGCGGGCCGCGTGCAGGGCGAGGTCGAGGAACGCGGTGCCGGGCAGCAACGGCGTGTCGAGGACGGCGTGGTCGGCGAGCCACGGCATCGCCCGCAGCGACAGCCGGCCGGTGAACAGCCGGACGTCCGGGTCGGCGAGCCGGGTCGAGGCGGCCAGCAGCGGGTGCCCGGCCGCGTCGAGGCCGAGCCCGTCGACGCCGGCGGGGGTTTCGACCGCGTCGAGCCAGAACCGTTCGCGCTGGAAGGGGTAGGTCGGCAGGGCCGCGCGAGTGCCCGCGGGCAGCGCCCAGTCGACCGGCACGCCGTGGACGTGCGCCTCGCCGAGTGCCGCGAGCACGCGGACCGGACCGCCGTCGTTCCGCTTGAGCGTGCCGAGGGCGGTGGTGGTCTCGGCGAGGGCGCTGACGAGGACCGGGTGCGGGCTGCACTCGATGAAGACGTCGTGGCCCGTTTCGGTGAGGTTTTCGGTGGTGCGCGCGAATTCGACGGGCTGACGGAGGTTGCGGTACCAGTACGCGGCGCCGAGGTCGGCGGTGTCGGTGAGTTCGCCGGTCACGGTGGAGTGGAAGGGAATCTCCCCCGACCGCGGCCGCACCGGGGCGAGCACTCGGGCCAGCTCGTCTTCGAGGACTTCCACGTGCGGCGAGTGGGAGGCGTAGTCGACGGCGATCCGCTTGGCCGGGACGTCCGAGGCCAGCAGCTCGTCGAGCGCGTCGGCGTCACCGGACACCACGGTCGAGGCGCCGCCGTTGACCACGGCGACCGCGAGCCCCGGCCAAGGAGCGATGAGCTCCCGCGTCCGATCGGCCGGCGCGGCCACGGACACCATGCCGCCGCGTCCCGACAGCGCCAGCAACGCCCTACTGCGCAGCGCGACCACGCGGGCACCGTCCGACAGGGACAGTCCACCCGCGACGACCGCGGCGGCGATCTCACCCTGGGAGTGGCCCACGACGGCGGCGGGTTCGACGCCGTACGCCCGCCAGACGGCGGCGAGCGACACCATCATCGCCCACAGCGCGGGCTGGACCACGTCGACCCGCTGCAGCGCCTCGGCGTCGCCGAGGACGTCCAGGAGGTGCCAGTCCACAAAGGAGCCGAGGGCGGCCGCGCACTCGGCCATCCGCTCGGCGAACACCGGTTCGGTCTGGAGGAGTTCCCGGCCCATCCCGGCCCACTGCGAGCCCTGACCGGGGAAGACGAACACGACCCGGCGGCCCGGCCGCGCCACACCGGCGCCGGTCCCCCGCTCGGCGAGCGCGGTGAGCCCGGCCTTCAGGTCACCGGTGACGACGGCGCGGTGGTCGAACGCCGGTCGCTCGACCAACGCCCGCGCGACGCCGGCGGGATCGCCGTCCACAAGGGACAGAAGGCGCCGGGCTTGCTCACGCAGTGCGGGTTCCGTGCGGGCCGAGAGCACCCACGGGGCCGGCTCGTTCGCTGTCGCGGACGGCTCCGGTTCCGGAACGGCTTCGAGGATCACGTGCGCGTTGGTCCCGCTGATGCCGAACGACGACACCGCCGCGCGCCGCGGCCGTGCGACCTCGGGCCAGGCGCGGTTCTCGGTGAGCAGCTCGACCGCGCCCGCCGTCCAGTCGACGTGCGGGGACGGCTCGTCGACGTGCAGTGTCTTCGGCAGCACGCCGTGCCGCATCGCCTGCACCATCTTCACGACCGCGCCGACACCCGCGGCGGCCTGCGTGTGCCCGACGTTCGACTTGAGCGAACCCAGCCACAGCGGCGTTTCCCGGCCCTGGCCGTACGTCTCCAACAGGGCCTGCGCCTCGATCGGGTCGCCGAGCGGGGTGCCGGTGCCGTGCGCCTCGACGGTGTCCACATCGGACGTCGTCAGGCCCGCGGTCGCGAGCGCGGCGCGGATCACGCGTTGCTGCGACGGGCCGTTCGGGGCGGTGAGGCCGTTCGACGCGCCGTCGGAGTTGATCGCGGACCCGCGCAGCACGGCGAGCACCGGGTGCCCGTTGCGGCGGGCGTCGGACAGGCATTCCAGCAGCAGCATCCCGGCACCCTCGGCCCAGGCGGTGCCGTCGGCGGCGGCCGCGAACGGCTTGCAGCGGCCGTCCGGGGCGAGCGCGCGCTGGCGGCTGAACTCCACGAACGAGCCCGGCGTGGCCATCACCGCGACGCCGCCCGCGAGCGCGAGGCCGCATTCGCCCTGCCGCAGGGCTTGCGCGGCGAGGTGCAGCGCGACCAGCGACGACGAGCACGCGGTGTCGACCGTGACGGCCGGGCCTTCGAACCCGAAGGTGTAGGCGACGCGGCCGGAAACGACGCTGCCGGACCCGCCGGTGAACGAGTAGCCCTCGGCTTCCTCGGGCAGCGGGGCCAGGCGCGCGGTGTAGTCGTGGTACATCGCGCCCGCGAAGACGCCGGTGCGGCTGCCGCGCAGGCCGAGCGGGTCGATCCCGGCGTTTTCGAAGGCCTCCCAGGAGGTTTCGAGCAGGAGGCGCTGCTGCGGATCCATCGCGGTGGCCTCGCGCGGGCTGATGCCGAAGAACTCGGCGTCGAACTCGCCCGCGTCGTGCAGGAACCCGCCGCGCGTGGTGTAGGTGCGGCCGGGGCGGTCGGGATCGGCGTCGTACAGCGCCTCGACGTCCCAGCCGCGGTCGACCGGGAACTCGCTGATCGCGTCCCGGCCGTCGACGACCAGCTGCCACAGCTCGTCCGGGCCGGTCACGCCCCCGGGGAAGCGGCAGGCCATGCCGACGATGGCGACCGGGTCCCCCACGACGGCGGTCTGTGTGGCGGCTTCCGCGGCTTCCTCGCCGCCGCCCAGTTCCGCGTGCAGGCGGTCGATCACCGCGGCCGGCGTCGGGTGGTCGAACAGGAGCGTGGCCGGCAGCCGGAGCCCGGTCGCGGCGGCCAGGCGGTTGCGCAGCTCGACCGACGTGAGCGAGTCGAACCCGATCTCCTTGAACGCCCGGCCCGGCTCCACCGCGGCCGGGTTCCCCAGCCCGAGCACGGCCGCGACCTCGGCACGGACGACGTCGGCGATCCCCTCGACGGTGATCGCGGTCTTGGTGGCACCGCGGCCGGCGCGCAAGCGGACGACGCTTCGCAGCAGCGACGGCACCGTCCCCGCGGCACGCAGTCCGGCTTCGTCGACGCGCAGAGGCACGAGCAGCGCGTCTGCGGCGCCGCGGGCGGTGTCGAACAGGTCGAGCGCGTCCACAGTGGACAAAGTGCCGACGCCGGTGCGGGACATCCGGGTCCGGTCCGCGGCGGCCAGCCCGCCGCCCATGCCGTCCGCCGTCTCCCACAGACCCCACGCCAGCGCCGTGGCCGGAAGTCCCTGAGCACGCCGATGTCCGGCGAGTGCGTCGAGGAAAGCGTTCGCGGCCGCGTAGTTGGCCTGACCCGCCGTGCCGAGCAGGCCGGAAACGGAGGAGAACAGCACGAACTCGGTCAGCTCGCCGGTCAGCTCGTGCAGGTTCCAGGCGGCATCGACCTTCGCGCGCAGGACGTCGTCGAGCTGCTCGGTGGTGAGCGTCTCGACCGGACCGTCGGCGAGAACACCGGCGGCGTGGACGACCGCGGTCACCGGGTGTTCGGACAGCAGCGCGGCCAGTGCGTCGCGATCGGCGACGTCGCAGGCAGCGAGGGTCACCTCCGCGCCCAGCGCCTCCAGTTCCGCGACCAGTTCTCCGGCGCCTTCCGCGGCGGGACCGCGGCGGCTGACCAGCAGCAGGTGCCGGACGCCCTGCTCGGCGAGGCGCCGGGCCAGCGCGCGGCCGAGACCACCGGTCGCGCCGGTGATGAGCACGGTGCCGTGCGGAGCCGGGACCGCGTCCGGCACGGTGGCCCGGGCCAGCCGCGGGACGAGCACGACGCCGTCCCGGTACGCCAGTTCCGGTTCGCCGGTGGCCGCGACGGCGGCGATTTCCTTCGGCGTCAGCTCGGTGTCGGTGTCCAGGAGCACGAACCGGCCGGGATGCTCGGTCTGGGCCGAGCGGACCAGCCCGCGCACCCCGGCGTCAGCGAGTTCGCTGGTCACGAAGATGAGCTGGGCGCCGTCGAAGCGGGCGTCGGCGAGCCAGGTGCGGATGAGGCCGAGCGCGTGGTTCGTGGCGGTGCGCACCCGGGCCGGCACCGCGCTTGTGCCGGACTCGGGGCGCACCGCCACGAAGTCGGGGACCTCGGCCAGGTCGAGGCCGGTGGTGAGCACGCAGGTCGCCGTCGTGACCGGGGCGGGCACCGGCGTCCAGGCGACGCGGTAGAGGTCGTCGCGGGAGACGGTGGCCGTCAGCTGGTCCGCGGCGACGGGCCGCAGGGACAGGGCACCGACTTCGGCGACCGGAGCACCTGCGGTGTCTACGATGGACATTCCGGCGGCCGCGGTGTAGCGGACGCGGATCGTGCTCGCGCCGGCCGCGTGCAGACGGACGTCGTGCCAGGAGAACGGGATCCGGCCCGCCTCGACGCCTTCCGGGTCGCCGAACGCGACGACGTGCAGGGCGCCGTCGAGCAAGGCGGGGTGCAGGCCGTAGTCCGCGGCCTCGGCGACGCGGTGCTCAGGCAGTGCCACTTCGGCGAACAGCTCGTCGCCTCGCCGCCAGACCGCGCGCAAGCACCGGAATTCGGGGCCGTAGCCGAACCCGGCGTCGGCGATGCGGTCGTACCGGCCGTCGAGGTCGACGGGCTCGGCGCCTTCCGGCGGCCAGACCGGCTCCGGCGCGGGCACGGTTCCGCCGGCGGAGACGGACCCGGCGGCGTTGCGGGTCCAGCCCGCGGTCACCGACGGCTGGTCGGGCCGCGACGAAACGGCCACCGCGCGGCGGCCGGACTCGTCGGGTGCGCCGAGAGAAACTTGGAGCTGGACGCGGCCGTCCGCGGGCAGGACGAGCGGGGTCTCCTGGACGAGCTCGTCGAGCCGGTCGCAGCCCGCCTGCCCGGCGGCGAGCAGCGCGAGTTCCACGAAAGCACTGCCGGGCAGGAGGTTCGCGCCGAGCACGACGTGATCGGCCAGCCACGGCTGGGTCCGCACGGACAGGAGGCCGGTGAACAGGGCGCCGTCCGTGCCGGCGACCTCGGCGCCGCCGCCGAGCAGCGGGTGGCCGGTCGGGGTGAGGCCCGCGGCCGCGACGTCGGCGCGCAGCGAGCGTGGCGGGAGCCAGAAGCGCTGCCGCTCGAACGGATAAGTCGGCAAGTCTACTGTGGACTTACTCGGAATCGCTTCGCCGAGCACGGCCAGCACCGGGTACACGGCTTGGACGTCGTCGCGGCCGGAGCGGAGGGTCGGGAGGAAGTCGCCGTCCGGCAGGCAATCGCGGCCCATGGCGGTCAGGACGCCGTCGGGCCCCAGCTCGACGAACGTGGTGACGCCGGCGTCGGCCAGGCGGGCGACGGTGTCGGCGAAGCGGACGGTGCCGCGGACGTGCCGGACCCAGAACTCCGGCGTCGCGGGATCGCCGTCGACCTCCAGCGGGATGCGCGCCGGGTGGAACGTGGCCGACCCGGCGACCGCGCGGAAGGCGTCGAGCATGCCGTCCATGTGCGGGGAGTGGAAGGCATGGCTGACGGTGAGGCGCCGGGTCCGCCGCCCGAGTCCGGCGAAGTGCGTTTCGATCTTCGCAACGGCGGTTTCGTCGCCGGCGACGACGACGGACCGGGGCCCGTTGACCGCGGCGAGGGAAACGCCGTCGCCGAGCGGGATCTCGGCCTCGGTCGCTTCGATGGCGGCCATCGCCCCGCCGCCGGGGAGTGCGTCCATCAGCGTGCCGCGGGCGGCGACGAGCCGGGCGGCGTCGGCGAGGTCGAGGATCCCGGCGACGTGTGCGGCAGCGAGTTCGCCGATCGAGTGCCCGGCCACGAAGTCCGGCCGGATGCCGTGGTGCTCGAACAGCCGGAACAACGCCACTTCGACGGCGAAGAGCGCGGGCTGGGTGTAGGCGGTGCGGTCGAGGAGGGTGGTGTCGTCGGCGAAGACGACGGTCTTGAGTGGACGGTCCAGGTGCGGGTCGAGCGCCGCGAAAACCTCGTCGAGGGCGGCGGCGAAGACCGGGTCGGCGTCGTAGAGGGGCTGGGCCATGCGGGCGCGCTGGGAACCCTGTCCGGTGCAGAGGAAAGCGAGCTTGCCCGGGGTCGTGCGATGGATGCCGGTGCCGTGCTCGGCCAGCGCTTCGAGCGCGTCGAGCTGACCGCCGACAATCCCCGCGCGGTACTCGAACCGGCTCCGCGCGGCCAGCGTGGCCGCCACCTCGCCGGACGTCAGCGAGGGGTGTGCGAGAAGGTGTTCCCGCAGGTCAAGGGCTTGCCGCCGGAGCGCATCCGGAGTCTTGGCACTGAGCACCCACGGCGCGGCCGAGCGACCCAATGTGGCGTTGGGGTGCTCGGGGGGTGCCTCCAGGATGGCGTGGGCGTTCGTGCCGCTGATGCCGAACGACGAGACCGCCGCCCGGCGGGGGCGCGGGACCTCGGGCCAGGCGCGGCTCTCGGTGAGCAGCTCGACCGCGCCCGACGTCCAGTCCACGTGCGGGGTCGGCTCGCCGACGTGCAGCGTCTTCGGCAGGATCCCGTGCCGCATCGCCAGCACCAGCTTCAGCACGCCGCCGATGCCGGCCGCCGCCTGGGCGTGACCGATGTTCGACTTCAGCGAGCCCAGCCACAACGGCGTCGAGCGGTCCTGGCCGTAGGTCGCCAGCACCGCCGACGCCTCGATCGGGTCGCCCAGGACCGTGCCCGTCCCGTGCGCCTCGACGACGTCCACCTCGGACGCCGTCAGTCCCGCGTCCGCCAGTGCCGCCCGGATCACCCGGCGCTGGGCCGGGCCGCTCGGAGCGGTCAGGCCGTTGGACGCGCCGTCGGAGTTCACCGCCGTGCCGCGGACCAGGGCCAGCACCGGGTGGCCGTGGCGCCGCGCGTCGGACAGACGCTCCAGCAGCACCACCCCGGCGCCTTCCGCCCAGCCGGTGCCGGCCGCGTCGGCCGAAAACGCGCGGCAGCGGCCGTCGGCGGACAGGCCGCCCTGCTTGGCGAACTCGACGAACATCCCGGGCCCGGACATGACCGTGACCCCGCCCGCGAGCGCCATCCCGCACTCGCCCGCCCGCAGCGACCGCACCGCCAGGTGCAGTGCGACCAGCGACGACGAGCACGCCGTGTCCACCGTGATCGCCGGGCCTTCCAGCCCGAAGACGTGCGCGACGCGGCCGGAGATCAGGCTCGGCGACGTCCCGGTCAGCAGGTGGCCGTCCTCGGCTTCGTGCAGCCGCGGGCCGTATTCGTGCGAGGTCGCGCCGAGGAAGACGCCGTCGCGGTGGCCGCGGACCGTCTCGGGTCGGATGCCCGCGCGCTCGTAGGCCTCCCACACCGCCTGCAACACCAGCCGCTGCTGCGGGTCCATCGCGAGCGCCTCGCGCGGGCTGATGCCGAAGAACGCCGGGTCGAACTCGGCCGCCCCGGTCAGGAACCCGCCCTCGCGGACGGCGTCGCTGTCCCAGCCGCGGTCCGACGGCGGCGCGGACACCGCGTCCCGGCCCGATGCGACCAGCTGCCAGAGGTCCTCCGGCGTGCGGACGTCGCCGGGGAACCGGCAGGCCATCGCCACGATCGCGATGGGTTCGCCCGACGCGGCGGCGAAGTCGTCGCGGGCCTCGGCGGCACCGGCCAGGTGCGCGGCCACGGCCTCGGGCGTCGGGTGCTCGAACAGCAGCGTCGCGGGCAGCGCGCGGCCGGTCGCCTCGGCGAGCCGGTCCCGCAGCTCGAGGCCGGTCAGCGAGTCGACGCCGAGGTCGCGGAAGCTCCGCGCCGGGTCGACGTCGGCCGCCGACGCGTACTCCAGGACGGCCGCGACCTCGGCGCGGACCAGGTCGAGGGGAACGAGCGGGTCCCCGGCCCCGCGTTCGGGGACCCGCTCGGCAACCGGGCCGGCGGTCAGGATGTCCCGCCGGTCCGGAAGCCAGTAGCTCGCGCGCTGGAACGGGTACGTCGGCAGCTCGACGCGGTTGCCTCGCCAGGGCGCGAAAAGCGCGGCCCAGCCGACGTCGCGGCCGGTGACGTGCAGGGTCGCCAGCGCCCGCAGTAATGCAGCGGTCTCGGACCGCGCGCCGCGCTGGGCGGGGACGACGGCGGCCCGCGCGACGGTCGCGCGGACCTGCTCGGTCAGCACCCCGGCCGGGCCGATCTCGACGAAGTCCGTTACGCCGCGGGCTTCCAGCGTCCGGACGCCGTCGGCGAACCGGACCGCCTCGCGCGCGTGCCGCACCCAGTATGCGGCGGTGCCCAGTTCGGCCGTCGCGAGCCGGCCGGTCACGTTCGACACCACCGGGATCCGCGCGTCCGCATAGGACAGTCCACTCGCGACTTCGCCGAACGCCGCCAGCATCGGCTCGATCCGCGCGGAGTGGAAGGCGTGGCTGACGGTCAGCCGCTTGGTGCGGTGCCCGCGCGCGGCCAGCTCGGCCGCGGCGGTGAGGACGGCGTCTTCGTCACCGGACAGCACGACCGCCGACGGCCCGTTCACCGCGGCGAGCGAGACGCGCTCGCCCAGCAGCAACCGTACGTCGGCCTCGGCGGCTTCCACCGCGACCATCGCCCCGCCGGCCGGGAGGGCCTGCATGAGCGCGCCGCGGGCGGCGACCAGCCGGGCCGCGTCGGTCAGGGAGAACACGCCGGCGACGTGCGCGGCGGCCAGCTCGCCGACCGAGTGCCCGGCGACGAAGTCCGGCCGCACCCCGGCGGCCTCGAACAGCCGGAACAGCGCCACTTCGAACGCGAAAAGGCCGGCCTGGGTGTACTCCGTCCGATCGACGGCGTCTTCGAGGACGACGTCGGCCAGCGGCCGGTCGAGCAGGCCGTCGAAGGCGGCGCACGTCTCGGCGAAAGCTGAGGCGAACGCCGGGAAGGCTTCGGCCAGCTCCCGGCCCATCCCGGCGCGCTGGCTGCCCTGCCCGCTGAACAGGAAGGCGAGCGCGCCCCGGTCCGCCACCCGGCCCCGGACGATCTCGTGGGCGCTGCCGCCGCCGGCGAGCGTGCGCAGGCCGGCCAGGAGCGCCGCGCGGTCCCGGCCGACGACGACGGCCCGGTGTTCGTGGTGCTTGCGCGTGGTGGCCAGCGAAAGACCGACGTCCACGGTGTCCATTTCGGACATCGTGGAAAGCTGTGACGCCTGATCGCGCAGGGCTTCCGGCGTACGCGCCGACAGCAGGAACGGCAACGCGTGCGGGACGTCCGGTGCCGCCTTCTCCCGCGCGGGCGGCTCCTGCAAGACCAGGTGGCAGTTCGTTCCGCCCATGCCGAACGAGGACACGCCGGCCACGAGCGGGCGGCCGGGCTCGGGCCAGTCCGACAACGACGTCTGCACCCGCAAGCCGAGCTCCGCCAGCGGGATCGCCGAGGTCTCGAAACCGGGGGTGGGCGGCAGTTTCCGGTGCCGCAGCGCGAGAACCACCTTGACCAGGCCGGTGATCCCGGCCGCGGCTTCGGTGTGACCGACGTTCGCCTTCGCGGACCCGACGATCAGGGGCGCGTCCGGACGGCCGAGGACCCGGCCCAGCGCGGCGGCTTCGACCGGGTCGCCGGCCTTCGTGCCGGTGCCGTGCAGCTCGACGTACTGGACCGACCGCGGGTCGACCCCCGCGTAAGCCCGCCGCAGGACTTCGGCCTGGCCGTCGGCGTCCGGCGCGGTGAGACCGGCGCCGCCGCCGTCGTTGCCGACCGCGCCGCCGAGGAGCACCGCGTGCACGAGGTCGCCGTCGGCGAGGGCCTGGTCGAGGGGCTTGAGGACGACGACCGCGCCGCCCTCGCCGCGCACGAACCCGTTGGCGCGCGCGTCGAAGACGTGAGTGGTGCCGTCGGGCGACAGCCCGCCGAAACGTTCGGCCAGGACAGCACCTTCCGGTACGAGGTTGAGGTGCACACCGCCGGCGAGCGCGACCGCGCATTCCCCGCGGCGCAGGCTTTCCGCGGCCTGGTGCACCGCGACCAGCGACGACGACTGTCCGGAGTCGACGGTGAAGCTCGGCCCGCGCAGACCGAGCGCGTAGGAGACGCGGTTGGCGATCAGGCCGCGGCGGATCCCGGCCATGGAGTGCCGCGTGACGGCGTCGGCACCGGCGCGGTCGAGCAGGGTGGCGTAGTCGTCGGAGGCGGCGCCGAGGAAGACGCCGGTCCGCGGCCCCGGCACGAGACCGGCGTTTTCCACGGCCTCCCAGGCGAGTTCGAGCATCAGCCGCTGCTGCGGGTCGATCGCGGCGGCTTCCCGCGGCGAGATCCCGAAGAACGCGGGGTCGAAGTCCGCGACGCGCTCGAGGTACGCCGCCGGCGGCGCGCCGGGGGAAGCGGCGCGGCCGGCGGGCGGTTCCCCGATCGCGCTGCGGCCTTCGCGCAGCAGCGCCCAGAACCCGGCGGGGTCCGCGGCCGAGGGCAGCCGGCAGGACAGGCCGACGATCGCGATCCCGTCCGGCATGGGCCCTCCTCACAGTTTTCTTGCGGTACCTGGAAAAACCTAGAAGGCGTGGCTTCTGCTTCGCTTCCACCGGCTTCCCCGGGCCTGAAAGTCACCGGCCGCGACGGGAGCGACGCGATCCGTGGTGCCCCCCGGACACGAAGAAGGGGACTGCCCTCGCGGGCAGTCCCCTTCGGTACCAACGGGTTTCAGGCTCCCGGCGGAGGCGGCACGGTCGCCCAGAAGTCGCACTGGCTGCGCGTCGCCAGGTCGATCTTCTGGTTGCCGCCGGCGGACGCGAGGTCCAGCGACAGCGCGTCACGCGCCGTTCCCGTGCTGAAGCGCGGCCACGCGGGCAGGCCCGAAGCGTTCGGGTCGCCGGTGCGGGCGAACGTCGACCAGTACTTCACCATCTGGTCGGAGAGCGCTTGCTGCGGCGCGTTCAGCGTCGCACCGGTGAACTTCGGGAACAGGTAGTTCAGCTCCGCGCCGTGCTCGGCACCCTCGTCGAAGCCGGGGATGTCGACGACCGGCGGGGCCGTGCGGTCGGAGAACTGGTAGACGAACAGCTTGGCCTGCCCGGCGATCGCGGCGCGGTACGCCGTGACGTGCTGGCAGGTGGCGAGCTGGTCGTCCCCGGCGTCGCTGAGCACCTGCGACAGCGCGAGACCCGGCGTCGGGTACGCGGCCGCGGGGTACTTCGCCAGCACGCGGTCGGCGTCCACGCCGAAGGTGTTCCGGATGATCCGCGGGTACGACTCGGCGGTGACCGGGTTGCCCGCGGCGTCGTACTGGATGCTGACGATCAGCCGCATCTCGTCGCGGTTGTTGCCCCACAGCATCGGCACGCGGTTGAACCTGCCCTGCCGGAACGCGTCGATCGGCTGCAGCGGCTGTTCGCTGCCCCCGGCCACCGGCCCCTGCGGCAGCGGCGGCCACGCCTGCATCAGTGCCTTGACGTCGGTCTTGCCGCGCAGGCAGTTCGCGGCGGTGGCGGCGTCGGCGCAGCCGGACTGCGTGGCCACGGTCGTGCCCATGGTCTCGGCGGCGTCCTTGGTGAGCAGCGGCGAGCCGCAGCTGTAGGTCTCGCCGATGGCGCGCTGGAACAACCCGGCCGAGGCGGGTGAGGCGAGGTGGATGCACGCGGCCCCGGCGCCGGCGGACTGGCCGCCGATGGTGATGTTGCCCGGGTTCCCGCCGAAGCCGGCGATGTTGCGCTGCACCCACTTCAGCGACGCGCGCTGGTCCTGGATGCCGAAGTTGCCGGACTGCACGCCGGGCGTCTCGCCGTCGAGCGACGGCAGCGCGAGGAAGCCCAGCACGCCGACGCGGTAGTTGACGGTGACGACCACGACGTCACCCTGCGCGGCCAGGCGCGCGGCGTCGTAGGTGGAGCTGGTGCCGTTCTGGAAACCGCCGCCGTAGAACCAGACGACCACCGGCTTGACCCCGGCGGTCTTCGGCGCGAAGACGTTCAGGTAGAGGCAGTTCTCCTCGTAGGACTCGATGATCCCGCCGAGGCCGCCGAGCTGCGCGCACTGGCTGCGGAAGTTCGTGGCGTCGAGGACGCCGTCCCACGCCTTCGCGGCCTGCGGTGCCCGCCAGCGCAGCGCCCCGACCGGCGGGGCGGCGTACGGCACGCCCTTGAACGTCACCAGGTCGGCGGCCGCGGTCCCGCGGACCACGCCGGTCTCGGTGAGCGCCAGCTCCCCGACGTACTTCGCCTCACCGGCGGCCGCCGGACCGGCGACCCCCGACACCGCGAGCGCGACCACGGCACCGACCGCGGCGACGGCTCTACCCCATCTCATCAAAGCTCCGAAGGTTCTCTCGCCGGAAGGGACGGTCGGGACGCTAGGCGCGCCCGCTTCCAATCCGCTTCCCCCGGCAAGCACGCGCGGCGCGGACGTCATGAACGACTCGTTCATCGCGTCAGGCGAGGTGAACGAGTCGTTCATGGCTTCTCAGAGGCGGGCGAGCACCTCGCGGGCGCGGGTCTGCAACGCGGGGAGCCCGGCCGCCAGCCGCAGGCCTTCGCCGCACAGGCGGCGCGCTTCCTCTCGCCGCCCCTGACCCGCGTGGGCGCGGGCCAGCGCGAGCAGGCAGCGGACCTCGATCAGGCGCAACCCGCCGCCGCGGGCCAGGTCGAGGGCTTCCGTGCCGATCAGCAGGACCTCCGCGTGGTCGCCGCGGGCGCCGTGGACCGCCGCCATGCCGCTCAGCGCTTCCGCCACGTGCCACGGCGAACCCCAGTGCCGGGCCACCGCGACCGCCTCCTGCTGGTGGCGGACCGCCGAGCACGTCTCCCCCAGCGCCGCCTCCGCCCTGGCCAGCGCGTTGAGCGCGCCCACTTCGGTCTCGCGGTTCTGTTCCTGACGCGCGATCTCCAGCCCCTGCACGGCTTGCGCGCGGCCCTGCTCGAACTCGCCGAGGTCGATCGACACCAGGCTCAGCCCGCACAGCGCCGAACCCTGGCCGTACGGGTGGGAGTGCGCCTTGTGCAGGTCGAACGCCCGGGTCAGCGACCGCCGCGCGCCCGGCAGGTCACCTTGCAGCCGCTGGACGACGCCGATCCCGACGAGCACCACCGCCTCCCCCAGCTGGTAGCCCTCGGCGACCGCGAGCTCCAGCGCCTCGTCGAGGCACGCGCGGGCCGCGTCGAGCAGGCAGCGCTGCCGGTGCACCGAAGCCAGGTTGTTCAGCACGCTCACCTGGCCCAGCCGGTAGCCGGACTGCCGCTGCAGCTCCAGCGCCAGCTCGAACTGCGAAGCCGCCTCCTCGAACCGGCCGGCGACCCGCAGCGCGATGGCGGACGCGTTGAGCGCGGCGGCCTTGCCCTCGGGCCAGTCCACGCGCTCGAACACGCGCAGCGCCTCGGTCATCCACTCGACGGCCTGCTCGTGCCGTTCCCGGTGGACGAACGCCAGGCCGATGCTCTGCGCGGTGACCGCTTCCACCGCGGGCACGTCGAGGCGGCGCGCGGCGGCCAGGACCGTGGTCGCGATGTCGACCCACTCGACCCGCCGTCCCCGGTGGTAGAACGCCGAGCGCACGGCGTCGGCGAGGTACCAGGCGATCGGGTACGGCCCGTCGGTGACCGCCTGCGTGACGACGGCGCAGAGGTTCTCGTGCTCGGCGTCGAGCCAGGCCGCGGCCTCGGCGGAGTCGGCGAAGGAGAGGGGGTTCGCCGGCACCACGGCGGGCTCGCGCGGCAGCCGCGGGTCGTGCCGTCTGCCGAAGATCCGTTCGGCCGCGTCCGCGCCGGAGAGGTACAGCTCGACGAACCGGCGCCACGCCCGGGCCCGCGCCGCCGGGGCTTCGTGCGCCCCGGCCTGCCGCAGCGCGTACGCCCGCAGCAGGTCGTGCAGCCGGTAGCGCCCGGCCACGTGCTGTTCGACCAGGTGTGCCGCGGCCAGCAGCCGCAGCTGCCGCGCCACCGTGTCGACCGGGTCGCCGGTGAGCGCCGCGGCGCCGCGGGCGGTGAAGTCGGCGCACGAAGCCAGGCCGAGCAGCCGGAACAGCCGCCGCAGCTCCGGGGCGAGCGCCTCGTAGGAGACGGCGAACGCCCGCGTCACGGCGCTCTCCTCCGCCCCGTCCACGACGAGCTGCTTGAGCCGGTCGCCCTTGGCTAGGTCCGCGGCCATCGCGGCGACCGTGGTGTCCGGGCCGGTCGCGATGTTCGCGGCGGCGATCCGCAGCGCCAGCGGCAGGTGCCCGCACAGCTCGGCCAGCTCCCCGGCCGCCGCCGGCTCGGCCGCCACCCGGCCTTCGCCGAGCACGCCGCCGAGCAACGCCCGCGAGTCGGCCTCGGTCAGCGCGCCGAGGCCGAGGGAGAACGCGCCGTACTCGGCGACCAGCCTGCCGAGCCGGTGACGGCTGGTGACCAGCACCGTCCCGGTCGGCGGCAGCAGCGGCAGGACCTGCTCGGCGTCGCGGACGTTGTCGAGCACGAGCAGCACCTGGCGGTCGGCGAGCAGCGACCGGTAGAGCCCGGCCTGCGCGTCGACCTCCTCCGGGATCCGCCGCGGGTCGGCGCCGAGCGCGCGCAGCAGCTGGGCCAGCGCGACCGCCGGCTCCATCGGCTCGCGGTCGGCGTCGAACCCGCGCAGGTTGACGTACAGCTGCCCGTCCGGGAACCGCTCGCGCACGCGGTGGGCCCAGTGCAGCGCGAGCGCGGTCTTCCCGACGCCGGGGATGCCGTGCACGAGCCAGACGTCCGACGCGTAGGAGCCGGCGCGCGCGGCGAGCTGGCGGTCCAGCTGCGCCAGCTGTTCGGTCCGCCCGGCGAAGCCCCGGACGTCTCGGGGCAGTTCGGCGGGCCGGGCCGGGACGACGACCTCGCCCACCGGCGCCGGCGGCTCGGGCGGCTCGTCGCCCTCGCCCTTGAGCACCTGCAGGTGCATCGCCCGCAGCCGCTCGCCGGGTTCGACGCCCAGCTCGGCGTCGAGGCGCTCGCGGGTCGCGGTGTAGACCTCCAGCGCTTCCGGCGTCCGGCCGGACCGCTGCAGCGCGAGCATCAGCTGCTCCTGCAGCCGCTCGCCGAAGGGGTATTCGTCGACGAAGTGGCGCAGCTCCCGCACGACGTGCGTGTGCCGTCCGGTGGTGAGTTCGGCGTCGAAGAGCGTCTCGAGCGCGCTCATCCGCTGCTCGGCCAGGAGCTGGCCGCTGCGCCGGACGAGCACGTCGGTGACCCCGCCCAGCGGCGGCCCCTGCCACAGCTCCAGGACCGCGCGCAGGCGTTCGACGCCCCGGCGCGGCTCCCCGCTCTCGATCAGCCGCCGCGCGTCCTTGGCGACGTCGTCGAAGAGCTCGGTGTCCAGTTCGCCGGGCCCGACCTCGATCAGGTACCCCGGTTCGCGGCGCACGATCACCTCGCGGCCGAGCAGTTTGCGCAGCTCCCAGACGCGCACCTGCAGCTGCCCGCGCGCGCTGGCCGGCGGGCGGTCTTCCCACAGCAGTTCGATCAGCTGGTCTTCCGAGACGACCTGGTTGGCGTTGAGCAGCAACGCGGCCAGGACGGTCCGCTGCTTCGGGCCGCCGAGCCGGGCGGGCCCGTCGACGCCGACCGCCGACACCGGCCCGAGCAGGCGGTACTTGAGGTCCGTGAAGGCCGGGAGCGTCAGCACGGGCGCCGGCCGGGTTCGCACCGGCACGGACCGGTACGAGACTTCGTCGGCCGTCATCGGCGTCCTCCGGCGCGCCGGAGGAACCGCGCTCTGCGTGCGTCGTTCGTCATGCGGGCGTCCGCCTTCCCCAGTAAAGTTCAGCCCCAGTGACGGAAAGTGTTCAGATCGTCACCACGTCGTCCCCCGGCCGGGTGAAGACACTCTCGTCGAGCCGAACGTGCCAGCGGCGCGCGAGCAGCGTCAACCGGCTCGAAAACGTTTCGCGCCAGCCCGAAACGTCCACTCGGGACCCGAATTCCGGAACCTCTGTGACGTCGGGCCCGTGCCAGCGAAAACCCGCTCCACCAGGGCTATCCTCAGCCGGGAAGGGAGCGGGCGGCGTTGTTGAAAATTCACTTCACGGAAGCGGACCTGGCGCGGGTGACCATCGCCGAGGACGCCGACCCGATGTGGGAGCTGCTGATGAGCAGCTACCGGATCCGGCGTCCCGAAGGCGAACCGCTGTTCGGCCGGTGGCGCCGGGGATCACGCTCCGCAGTCCCCGAGTCCGGCCGGCTGCTCATGTCGGCGGTCCCGCCGTACGGCTACTGCCCCGACTTCCTCACCCCGGCCGGCGCCCGCACCATCGGCGAAGGCGTCTCGACGGTGCTCGAAACGACGTCCCCGGTGCTGGCCGCCGACGTCGCCGAGCTGGCGGCGCAGGGCACCCGCGTGCCGCCGTGGCTGCGGCGCCTCGGCGAGGGCGAACCCGCCGAACTGCGGCGCCTGGGCACGGCCCTGCACGACTACTACCGCCAGTGCGTGGCCCCGGACTGGCCGGCGGTGCGCCGCGCGGTCGCCCGCGACCGCCGCCGCCTGCAGTCCGGCCTGGACCGCGGCGGCCCGCAGCTGCTGCTGTCGACGTTGCACCCGGACATCACGTGGACCCCGCCGGTGCTGCGCGTCCGCTTCCCGATCGAGCAGGAACTGCACCTGGACGGCCGCGGCCTCCGGCTGATCCCGACGTTCTTCGCGCACGGCATGCCGACGACGTACAAGGACCCGGGCCTGCCCCCGGTGCTGGTCTATTCGATCAGCCACACGCGCTTCGACAGCGACGCGGAGCCGGGCCCGTCACTGGCGGCGCTGCTGGGCCACACGCGGGCGCGGGTGCTGATGACGGTCGCGATCACGCGCTGCAACACCAGCGAGCTGGCGGAGCTGACGGGGATTTCGCTGGCCACGGCGAGCCAGCACGCGTCGATCCTGCGGGCGAGCGGGCTGATCACGAGCGCGCGGTCGGGCAAGTCGCAGATCCACGAGATCACGCCGCTGGGCCTGGGGGTCATCCGGGCGAGCTGAGGGACTTGCCCCGGCGTGTTAGCCTGTCGCCGTGCAGCGCCCCACGATGTTCTCGCGACTCGTAGTCCGGCGCGCCGGCTGAACCCAGGTCGCCGGCGCGCAGCTCCGGCGATCGCGGATTCCCCGCGGCACCTCTTTCGGGACCTGGCCCCGATCCCATCCGCACTTCCCCGTGGAGATCACGCCATGTCCAGTCCCACGTCGTTCGCCACCCGCCCGGCCATGCTGCTGCGCCGCCGCATCGCCACGTACTTCACCGGTGGCGCCGGGGAAATCCCGGCGCTGGTCCGCGCGCTCGGTGGCACTTCGGTGCACGAGCTGTCCGTCGACATCAGGGACGGGGTCCGGGAGAGCAGCATGGTCTGCGCCGTCCTGCTGGGCGGCGACGAGATCGACGGTCTGCTCGAGCAGCTCCGCGCGTTGCCCGCGGTGGTTTCGGCCGAGCTCGCCTGACGCCGGGTCCGTTTGCCGGCGCGGCCGCCGGGTAGCCCGGGCCCATGACGGATGTGCGAGTTCGACGCAGTACCGCCCGGACCGCCGCGGCACTGTTCGGGATCGCGTTCCTGGCGGTGGGGGTGCTGGGGTTCGTCCCCGGGATCACCGCGGACTAAGGTGCACAACCTGGTCCACCTGCTGTTCGGTGTGCTCGGCGTGCCGGCCTCGCGCGCCAACGGGAGTTCGCGGGCGTTCCTGATGATCGGTGGCGGGGTTTACGTGCTGCTGTGGGTGTTCGGCCTGGCGATGGACCACGACAGCGCGGCGAACTTCCTCCCGATGGACAACGCCGACGACTGGCTGCACCTGGGTCTCGGAGTGGCGATGATCGCCACCGGCATCGCGACGGCCGCGGCGGATCGTGCGCGGGGGCAGTACCCGGAGCCGGAGAAGCAGGGCCGCTGAGGTGCTCCGGCTCGGCTTCCCGGTGATCGGCGTCTCCGACGTCCCGCGCGCCACCGCCTTCTGGACGGCGGCGCTGAACCTCGTCGCCACCGACGAGTGGGCGAGCGAGGGCTGGCGCACCCTCGAGCACGCCGACGGCTCCGGGCGCGCCCTCGGGCTGATGTCCAGCGAATCGGTGCCCGAACCGTACCCGCGGATCCACCTCGACCTGCTCGTCGACACGACCGAGGAGCACGAGGCCGAAGTGGCCCGGCTCCTGCGGCTCGGGGCGTCCGAGGTGGCGTGGGACCGCTACCCGGCCGTCCCGGACTTCGTCGTGCTCGCCGGCCCGGACGGCAACCGCTTCTGCGTGGTCGACCTCAGCAGGGCTCCGTCGAGCGGCTGCCTCACGGCTTCCGGCCCACCCCGGTGGCGATCTCGTGCAGGCGGTGGCGGTCCGGGGCCAGCGGCGCGGTGTCCGCCCCGGCACCCGCACGCAGCCCGGCGAGGAACTCCTTCAGCGTGCCCGCGGCATCGTGGCGCGGCTGCCAGTCCAATTCGGACTGTGCGCGGCTCGTGTCGAGCAACGGCAGCCGCGGCACGGCGTCGAACAGCCCCGGTGTCGCCGGGACGGCGTGCAGGCGCCAGGCCGCGGCCACCGCGGCCCGGACCACGGCCGCCGGCACCGGGATCGTGCGGGCGCCCAGCAGGTCCGCGGCGAACCGCGCGTCCACCACCGGACCGGTCGCGATGTTGAACGCCCCTCGCACCGGCCGGGTCACCGCCCGGCGAACGGCGTCCGCGAGATCCGCTGTGTGCACGATCTGCGCACGCAGCCCGCGGACGTCCGGCACCACCGGGAGCAAGCTCGGACGCACCAGCGAGCCCGGGACGAAGGGCCCGGCGAAGAGCCGCCGCTGTTCGGTCGCCGCGGCGCGCTGGAACACGAACCCCGGCCGCAGGCGGACGACGGCCGGTTCCGGGTGCCGGGCCTCGAACGCGTCCAGGTACCGCTCCGGATAAGCTTTTCCCGCGTGCAGGCCGCTCCTGGCCAGCCGTGCGTCGGCCAGTCCTCGGTGACCGGCTCGTCGTCCGTCCGCGGGGAGTACGCCCCGATCGAAGACGTGTACACGAGTTTGGGCACGCCGGCGGCCGCCATCGCGTCGAACACCCGCATCGAGCCGAGGACGTTCGCACGCCACGTCCGTTCGGGACTGCGGGCCGGCTGGAACAGCCACGCCAGGTGCACGACCACGTCGGCGCCGCGAAAGTGCGGCACGAGGTCGTCGCGCTCGACGTCGGCCGTGACGACCCCCTCCGCCGGCCGCCTGGCCAGCCCGGCGACCGTGCCGACCTGCGGGTCGGCGCGCAAGGCGGCGACCACGCCCGTCCCGATGTTGCCGGTTGCTCCGGTGACGGCTACGCGCATGCACGGCGGCTACCCCGCACCCCGGCGGTCAACCCTGCTATCTTCGGAAGCGTGGCAGGTGACGTCGACATCTCCGGATAGCTCCGGAGCAGGCAGGCCCCCGGCAGCGCCGGTGCGGGCCGCCCTTGTCGACCACCTTTTCCGCCACCCTCCACAAAGGTCTTCACCGTGTCCGAAATCATTCTGTCCGGCCTGTCCTTCTCCTGGCCGGACGACACCCCCGTCTTCGACCGCCTCTCCGCCACCTTCCCCGGCGGGCGCACCGGGCTCGTCGCGCCCAACGGCGCCGGCAAGACGACGCTCCTGAAGCTCGTCGCCGGCACCCTGACCCCGTCGGCCGGCAGCGTCGTCACCGACGGCGTGCTCGGCTACCTCCCGCAGGACCTGCCGTTGAGCGGGGAGCCGTCCGTCGCCGAAATCCTCGGCGTGGCGCCGGTTCTGCGTGCGCTCGCCGCCGTCGAATCCGGGGACGCCGCCGAGGAGCACTTCACCACCATCGGCACCGATTGGGACGTCGAGGAACGCAGCCGCGCCCAGCTCGACCGGCTCGGGCTCGGCGACGTCGCGCTCGAGCGCACGCTCGGCTCCCTCAGCGGCGGCCAGATCGTCTCGCTGGGACTGGCCGCGCAGCTGCTGAAGCGCCCCGACGTGCTGCTGCTCGACGAACCCACGAACAACCTCGACCTCGACGCGCGGCGCAAGCTCCACGCCGTGCTCGACGACTGGTCCGGCTGCCTGCTCGTCGTCAGCCACGACCGCGCGCTGCTCGACCGGATGGACCGGATCGCCGAGCTCGACCGCGGGGAAATCCGGTTCCACGGCGGGAACTTCACGTCGTACGAAACGGCCGTCCGAGCCGCGCGTGAGGTCGCGGAGAAGAACATCCGCAGTGCCGAACAGGAAGTCAAGCGCGAGAAGCGGGAACTGCAGCAGGCGCGGGAACGCGCCGCGCGCCGGGCGAGCACCGCGTCGCGCAACCTCGGCAACGCCGGGCTGCCGAAGATCTTCGCCGGCACCATGAAGCGCAACGCCCAGGAGTCGGCGGGCAAGGCGGATGGCACGCACACCGCGCGGGTCGGCGCCGCGAAGGCCAAGCTCGACCAGGCCGAGCGCGAGCTGCGCACCGAGCAGAAGATCAGCCTGGAGCTGCCGCAGACGGTGGTCCCGGCGGGCCGGACGCTGTTCCTCGGCGAGGGCCTGCGCGTGCGCGACCTCTTCGGCACCGGCGTCGACCTCGCCATCCGCGGCCCCGAGCGGATCGCGCTCACCGGCCCCAACGGCGCCGGGAAGTCGACCCTGCTGCGGATCCTGCGGGGCGACCTCGAGCCCGGCGGCGGTGCGGTGTCCCGCGCCGACGGCCGGATCGCGTTCCTCTCCCAGCGGCTGGACCTGCTGGACGAGGACCGCTCGGTGGCCGAGAACCTGGCCGCGGCCGCCCCCGCGTTGCCGACGGCGCAGCGGATGAACCTGCTGGCCCGCTTCCTGTTCCGCGGCTCGCGTGTGCACCTGCCGGTCGGCGTGCTCTCCGGCGGGGAACGGCTGCGCGCCACGCTGGCCTGCGTCCTGTTCGCCGAACCGGCGCCGCAGCTGCTGCTGCTCGACGAGCCGACGAACAACCTCGACCTGGTGAGCACCGGACAGCTGGAGAGCGCACTGGCGGCGTTCCGGGGCGCGTTCGTCGTCGTCAGCCACGACGAACGGTTCCTCGACGCGATCGGCGTCGACCGGTGGCTGCGCCTGGAAAACGGTGACTTACACGGGTGACGTCGCACGACGGTCGCCGCGGGGGTGCCCGGATTCCTAGCGTGGTGCCATCACCCGCTGAAAGGAACACGATGTCCGAAGTCACCTACACCGCCGTCGCCACCTCCACCGCGGAGGGCCGCAACGGCGGCCGCGCGACCTCCGACGACGGCGCCCTCGACGTCACCCTCGCCGTCCCGAAAGCCTTCGGCGGCGCGGGCGACGGCACCAACCCGGAGCAGCTGTTCGCGGCGGGCTGGGCGTCCTGCTTCGTCGGTGCGGTGCGCCGCGTCGCGAGCGTGAAGAAGGTGCCGCTGAACGACCTCGCCGTCGTCGCGGAGGTCACCCTCCACCACGACACCGAAGCGGGCGAGTTCCAGCTCAGCGCCGTGCTGCACCTGGAGGCGACCGGTATCGACCAGGCCACCGCCGACGAGCTCGTCAACGGCGCGCACCAGGTGTGCCCGTACTCGAAGGCGACGCGCGGCAACATCGAGGTCACCCTCGACGCGACGGTCGCGTGATGAAACGCGCGCTCGGCGTCCTGGGCGTCGCGGCGGTCGTCGGGGCGGGCGTGCTCACCGCCGCCACCCCCGGCGCCGCCGTGACGTCGCACCCGAAGCCGACGGTCGTGCTGGTCCACGGCGCGTTCGAGGACGCGTCGGCGTGGACCCCGGTCACCCGCCGGCTGCTGGCCGAGCACTACCCGGTGCTCGCGCCGGCGGTCCCGCTGCGCGGCGTCGCGGCGGATGTGGCTTCGCTGCAAGGGGTCCTGGATTCCGTGCCGGGCCCGAAGATCCTCGTCGGGCACTCGTACGGCGGGCTGCTGATCAGCGAGCTGGCGGGCTCGACGTCCGAGGTGAAGGCGCTGGTCTACGCGGCGGCGTTCATCCCGGAGGCGGGCGAGACGGCGGGTCAGCTGAACGCCCGGTTCCCGGGCTCGCTGATCGGCCCGTCGACGACGCACGCGGTCGGCCCGGACCTGTTCGTGAACGCGGCGAGCTACCCCTCGCTGTTCGCCGCGGGCCTGCCGGCCCTGGACACCGCGGTCGCCGCAGCGGGCCAGCGCCCGATCCTGGCGGCGGCGTTCGACGAGAAGGTGCTCTCCACGGCCCCTTCGGGGATTGCGAAGTACGCACTGGTTGCGACGCGCGACCAGGCGATTCCCCCGGCGGCGGAACGCTTCGAGGCCCGGCGCGCCCACGCGTCGATCACCGAGGTGCCCTCCCCGCACGCGATCGCGTCGGCGGCTCCCGACGCCGTCGTCGACGTGATCCACCGCGCGTCCCGCTGAGTGCCGGTCGTGAGTGTTCAGGAGGGTTAGAACCCGCCTGCACACTCACGACCGGCCACGTCACATCCGGTCGGCGTCCACAATGGCCTGGGCGAACGGCTTGGGGGCCTCCTGCGGCACGTTGTGGCCGATCCCGTCGAGGACCCGGTGTTCGTACTTGCCCGTGAACTTCGCGCGGTACGCCTTACCGTCCTTGGCCGCCGCGTCGAAGTCGCTGCCGATCGTGATCGACGGGACCGTGATCGCCGGGCCGGTGGCCAGCTTCTGCTCGTAGGCGTCGTACTGCGGCTCGCCCGGGGCGAGGCTCAGGCGCCAGCGGTAGTTGTGGACGACGATGGCCACGTGGTCCGGGTTGTCGAACGCCGCCGCGCTGCGGTCGTACGTCGCGTCGTCGAAGTGCCACGCCGGGGACGCCGTCTTCCAGATCAGCTTGTTGAAGTCGTGACGGTTCGCCGCGTAGCCCGCGCGGCCGCGCTCGGTCGCGAAGTAGTACTGGTACCACCAGCCGAGTTCCGCCTGCGGCGCCAGGGGTTTCTGGTTGGCCACCAGGTTCGTGACGATGTACCCGCTCACCGCGACGACCGCCTTGCATCGCTCCGGGAACAGCGCCGCGATGATGTCGACCGTCCGCGCGCCCCAGTCGTAGCCGCCCAGGACGGCCTTGTCGATCTTGAGCGCGTCCATCAGCGCGACGACGTCGAGCGCCACCGCGGCCTGCTGCCCGTTGCGGACGGTCGCCGCCGACTTGAAGACCGTCGGCCCGTAGCCGCGCAGGAACGGGATGATCACCCGGTAGCCGGCCGCGGCCAGGATCGGCGCGACGTCGACGTAGCTGTACGGGTCGTACGGCCAGCCGTGCAGCAGCACCACCGGCTGCCCGGTCGCCGGGCCGGCCTCGAAGTACGCCATGTCCAGCACCCCGGCGCCGACGTGCTTGACCTCGCCGAGCGAGGTGTGCTCGCCGGACCCGGCCCGCAGGTCGGGTGCCGTGGACGCGGCGGGGGCGGCCGGGGACGAGCAGGCCGCCAAGGAGGTCGCCGCCAGTCCCGCCGCGAACGCCTGCCCGAACCTTCTCCTGCTGATCATCGTGACTCCTGCGCGAAAGACTGTGGGACTTTCACGACGTTAGGGAGTGTCCGGTGAGCTGCGCGCCCGTCAGGTGACGCAGCGGGTGTAAGTCACCCTTCCAGGGCCTTCAGCGTCCCGGCGAGGTCGGCGCGCGAACTCACGCCGAGCTTGGGGAAGATCCGGTGCAGGTGCGTGCCGACGGTCCGGTGCGAAAGGTACAGCCGCTGCCCGATCTCCCGGTTCGTCAGCCCCTCCGCGGCCAGCTGCGCGATGCTCAGCTCGTGCGGGGTGAGCTTGTCCCGGGCGTCCGGACCGCGGTTCGGGCTCGACTCGCCCGCGCCGCGCAGCTCGCGCCGGGCCCGCTCGGCCCACGTCGTCATGCCGAGCGCGTCGAACGTCTCGCGGGCGGTGCGCAGGTGCGTCCGCGATTCGACGACCCGCCGCTGCCGCCGCAGCCACTCGCCGAACGCCAGGTGGACGCGGCCGCGTTCGGCGGGCCAGCCGGCCAGGTCGGCCTGCAGCGCTTCGGCGAACCGCTCGTCGCACGGGTCGAGCACGGCGCGCGCGTACCGCAGCCCGATGTGCAGCGCGGGTGACGGCGAGCCGAGGCGCTCCAGCTCGGCCAGGATGTCCCGCACCGCGTCGGTCTGCCCGGCCCGGACGGCGGCTTCGGTCAGCTCGGCGACGCAGTAGGCGCGCAACGCCAGCTGGTACGCGGGGTCGGCGGGATCGAGCAGCCGGCGAAGGTCGGCGAAGGCGTCCTCGAAGCGCCCTTCGCCGAGGTTGACGAGACCACGCGTGAGCTGGACGGTGGCGAGCACCGGCCGCGCCCCGGCGGCGAGCCCGGCGCGTTCGGCCTCCGCGGCCAGCGCCCCGGCCTGCCGGTGGTCACCCCGCAGCGCCGCGATCTCGGCCTGGACGGCGGTGGCCAGCCCGGCCATGAACGGCTGCCCGGTCTCCTGCGCGAACCGAGCCGCCTCCGCCGCGGCGGGCACGGCGCCGGCCAGGTCCCCGAGCCGCACGCGGCTCCAGGCGAGCACGGCGAGCGCGCGCGGCAGCAGCCCGAGCCGCCCCTGCGCGCGCAGGCCGGGCGCGGCGGCCGCGGAGAACCGGGCGGCGAGGTCGAAGGCGCCGACCTGCAGCGCGGCGCTGCCGAGGTACCGGTCGACCTCGGGATCGGCCCCGGTCCGCGCGACCAGCGCCCGAAGGTGCCCGAGGACGGCCTCGCCCCGCTCGAACGGCGCGACGTACGCGGTGACGGCCACGATCCGCGGGTCGTCGGCCGGGACGGGCAGCAGGTCGGCGACGTCGAGCAGCGCTTGCCTCGCGGCGGCCCCGGGCTCGGTCCAGAAGCAGCGCATGGCGGCGCTCCAGAGGATCCGCATGGCGGCGTCGCGCTCCCCGTCGGCCGCGACGGCCCGCGCGACCTCGGCCAGCTCGGCGACGCGCGCGGGATCTTCGCGGACGCCGTCTTCGAACTCGCTGAGCAGCCGGCTCGCGGTGGCCCGGCGTCGAGGGTCGGCGGGCCGGGCTTCGCGGACCAGCCGTTCGGCGGTCTCCCGCCGTCCCGATTCGACGGCCAGTTCGGCGGCCTTGAGCAGCCGATCGGCCCGCGGCCCGGGCGCACAGCTGAGCCGAGCGGCCTGTTCGAGCGCGGCGATCGCGGCGGCGGCTCCGCCCCGGTACCGGGCGCGTTCGGCCGTGCGCTCGAGTTCTTCGGCGACGGCTTCGTCGGGCCCGGCGGTGGCGGCGGCCTGGTGCCAGGCGCGGCGGTCGGGTTGGTCTTGAAGGGCTTCGACGAGGGCGAGGTGGGCCCGGCGCCGGTCGAGAGCGTTGGCGGCGGCCGGGATGGCGGAGCGCATGAGGGGGTGGCGGAAGGTGAGAACGCCGGCGGTGAGTTCGATCAGCCGAGCCTCGACGGCGGGGGCGAGGATTCCGGGATCGGCGCTGGTGGTGGGAGAGTCGGCCGCCGCACCTTGCCCGGCGCCGGTCGCGGGCGCGTCGTCCGCGAGCAGTGTGCTGGTCGCCGTCAGCGTCTCCGCCAGTGAAGTCGTCTCGTTCAGCGCCGCCACCAGCAACGCCGTCCGCGTCGCCGCCGGCAACGCCGCCACCCGGGCCGTGAACGTGCGCTCCAGCCGCTCCGTCAACGGCAGCACCGGGTCCAGCCCGTCCAGCTCGGCCACCGCCGCCGGCAGCTCCGTCAACGCCAGCGGGTGGCCCGCCGCCTCGGCCAGCAACCGCGTCCGGACCGCCGGGGCCAGCCGCGGCGCCACCGAGTCCAGCAGCTCCGCCGCGTCGTCGGCCGCCAGCCGATCCAGCGGCATCGGCGCCAGACCCGCGTCGAGCAGCGGTGACTCCGCCCCCTCGCGCAGCGTGGCGACCAGTACTACCGGCTCGGTCTCGATCCGCCGCGCGACGAACGCCAGAACGTCCGCGCTCGCGCGGTCCAGCCAGTGCACGTCCTCCGCAACCAGCAGCAACGGCTTCGCCACGGCCTCCTCGGCCAGCAACGTCAGCGCCGCGAGCCCCACCAGGTAGGCGCTCGGCTCAGCGCCGTCCGCCAGCCCCAGCGCCGTCCGCAGGGCGTCACGCTGCGGCGCCGGCAGCGCGGCCGCCCCGCCACGGACCGGGTACAGCAGCTGGTGCAGCCCGGCGTACGCGAGGTTCTGCTCGCCCTCGGCGCCGGTCGTGCGCAGCACCCGCAGCCCGGCGACCGACGCCGCGGCCGCCGTCTCCGTCACCAGCGCGGACTTGCCGATGCCCGCTTCGCCGCGGATGAGCACCCCGGCCCGGTCTTCCGGGCCGTCGACGAGCTCGCCCAGCTCCTTCAGCTCGGTTTCCCGGCCACGCAGCACCATGGAAACGACCTTACCCAACGCACGTTTTCGCAGTTCAGCGCCGAGTGACGT
Organism: Amycolatopsis sp. FBCC-B4732; assembly: GCF_023008405.1. Taxonomy (NCBI): domain Bacteria; kingdom Bacillati; phylum Actinomycetota; class Actinomycetes; order Pseudonocardiales; family Pseudonocardiaceae; genus Amycolatopsis; species Amycolatopsis sp. FBCC-B4732. Next base: position 98,969 of record NZ_CP095376.1, on the reverse strand, counting down.
ACATCGACAGCGTCACCCGACGGGCGCGGCGCCCCCGGGCCGGCACCTAGCTTTCGCAGCGGATGAAAGACGCAAGCGATCAGAGAGACCGATGAGACGCATACTCCTCGCGGCCGCCGTGCCGCTCCTGCTGACCACCGTCACGCAGCTCGCACCCGCCGCCTCGGCTTCGGCCGCGCCGGCGTGCGCCGCCGTCGCGGTGCCGGCCCCGCCCGGCGCGAAGGTCGAATCCGTGTCGGCGGAGCGCAAGACCGACGCGCCCGCGTTCTGCCAGATCACCGTGACCCTCACCCACGACGGCCACGACCACGTCAAGGTCGTCGTCGGGCTGCCCGAATCCGGCTGGACCGGGCGCCTGCAGGCCCTCGGCGGCAGCGCCTACGCCGCCGGCGAGTCCGGGGCGCCGTTCACCCAGGCGGTCAAGGACGGCTACAGCGCCGTGACGACCGACGCCGGGGTGTCCGCGAACCCGCTCGACACGTCGTGGGCGCTGACCGCCGGCGGCAAGGTCGACCGCACCCTGCTGACGAACTTCGCCACCCGGTCGGCCCACGAAGAGGCCGTGCTCGGCAAGGCCGTCACGGAACGCCACTACCAGCGGCCGATCACGTTCTCCTACTGGACCGGCTGCTCCACCGGCGGCCGCCAAGGCTACTCGGAGGCCCAGAACCACGCCGGCGACTTCGACGGCATCCTCGCGAACGCCCCGGCCGTCGAGTGGTCGCAGTTCGCGGTCGCGACGCTCTGGCCGCAGGTCGTGATGAACAACGAGCACGATTTCCCCAGCAACTGCGTGCTTTCGGCGTTCCAGAAGGCCGCGGTGCAGACGTGCGACGCGCGTGACGGCGTCACCGACGGCATCATCGATCACCCGGACGAGTGCAGCTACGACCCCCGCAGCCTGGTCGGCACGAAGGTCGTCTGCGACGGCCACGAGTTCACCGTGACCGCGGCCGACGCCGAGGTCATGCGCAAGATCTGGGCCGGGCCGACCGACGAGCGCGGCCGCAAGCTGTGGGCCGGGCTGCCGAAGGGCGCGGACTACACGTGGGTCGCGGGCACGCAGGCCGGACCCGACGGCACGCTGACCGCGCCGGGCTTCCCGGTGGCCGTCCTGTGGGTGCAGTCGTTCCTCGAGAAGCAGCCGGGCTTCGACACCTCGAAGCTGACGTACGCGCAGTACCGGGACGTCTTCCGGCAGTCGGTGCGCGAGTACGACGGCGTGATCGGCACGTCGGACCCCGACCTGTCGGCGTTCCGCCGCTCCGGCGGCAAGCTGCTGACCTACGTCGGCACGAGCGACCAGCTCATCCCGCCCGGCGGCGCGCTGTACTACCGCCAGCAGGTCGAGCGCGCACTGGGCGGCCCGCAGCGGGTGAACGACTTCTACCGGCTGTTCCTGGCCCCGGGCGTCGAGCACTGCGGCGGCGGCATCGGCCCGCAGCCGTCGAACCCGCTGGGCGCGCTGGTCGACTGGGTCGAGCACGGCAAGGCCCCGGCCACCCTCGCGGCGGCGACCGCGAGCGGCGCGACCCGTGACCTGTGCGCGTACCCGAAGGTCTCGCGCTACACCGGCCACGGCGACCCGGCCACGGCGGCGAGCTACCGCTGCCGCTGAGTCCACGCGCCCCGATGCGGCCGGCCCCACCGCATCGGGGCGCCTGCCCGGCGACGTACGCCGGCAGCGTCGTCCGGCGGGCGCGAAGCCGATCATCGAGAACCTGGCGTCGAAGGCATGCCGCACCTGATCCGCGGAGCCGTTCTGACCGCCGTCGTCGCGCTCGCCGCCGCCTGTTAGGCGAGCGCGGCGCCGCCCGCACCACCCGCCACCCCGGCCGGCTGGGCCCCGGCGCAGGTCGTCCCGCTCCCCTCACAGCCGCCGCCCGCGCTCGTCGTCGACGCGCCGCTGCCCGAGCAGCTCGCCATGGGGCTCGTCGTGCTCCGGCTACCGCGCGGAGAACCTGCGGATCGTCCCGGTCTACGGCCCCGCGGCCCTCGACGTCTCCCCGCGCGTCGGCCACATCCACGTGACGGTCGACGACGCGCCGTGGCACTGGGCCGACGCCAGTGGCGAGCCGCTCATCATCCAGGCGCTGCCGCCGGGTCCGCACCGGCTGTGGATCGGGCTCGCCGACCCCGCCCACAAGGTGCTGGACAGCAAGACGGTGAGCTTCGTGGTGCCCCCGGGTGGCGGCCACCACTAGTGGACTTGCGGGTCCAAAAATGTGCGGGCACGGTGGAGAAGTCAACGGATTTCCCTTTCCCAGGAGCACTTCCCATGCCTCTCGACCAGTACTACCTCCTCGGCCGCTCCGGTCTGCGCGTGAGCAGGCTCGCCCTCGGCACGATGAACTTCGGCACCGGCGGCTTCCACGCGGCCTACGGGAAGACCGAGGACGAGGTCCGCCCGATCTTCCGCAAGTACCTCGACGAAGGCGGCAACTTCCTCGACACGGCGGACTTCTACACGGCGGGCGAAAGCGAAACGATCCTCGGCAAGCTGATCGCCGAGACGGGCACGCGCGACCGGGTGGTCCTGACCACCAAGTTCACCAACAGCGTCGACCCGGCCGACCCCAACGCGGGCGGCAACGGGCGCAAGCACATGATCCGCGCCCTGGAGGCGTCGCTGCGCCGGCTGGGCACCGACTACGTCGACCTGTTCCTGCTGCACACGTGGGACCGCATCACCCCGGTGGAGGAGGTCGTCCGCACGTTCGACGACCTCGTCCGCGCGGGCAAGATCCGCTACCCGGGTCTGTCCGACGTCCCGAGCTGGTACGCGGCCCGCGCCCAGACGTACGCCGAGGCCCATTCGCTGGCCCCGATGATCAACCTCCAGCTGCCGTATTCCCTGGTGCAGCGCGAGATCGAGACCGAGCACGTCCCGATGGGCCAGGAACTGGGCCTGGGCGTCACGGCCTGGAGCCCCCTGGCCGGCGGCTTCCTGACGGGCAAGTACCGCAACGGCGGCGCGGGCCGCTTCAGTGACGCGGACAACCAGTGGACCGACCGCGATTGGCAGCTGCTGAAGCCGCTGGAGCAGGTGGCGGCCCAGCTGGGCGTGACGATGGCCCAGGTGGCGATCAACTGGGTGGCCACCCAGCCGGGCATCGCGTCGGCGATCGTGGGCGCCAGCAGTGCCGAGCAGCTGGGCAAGAGCATGGCCGCGTTGGACTTCGAGCTCCCGGCCGAGCAGCGGAAGCTGCTGGACGAGGCGAGCGCGGTCGCGCCGGCGTCGGTGTACCGGATGTTCACGGCGGAGTACCAGAACTGGATCGTGAGCCCGGGCTTGAAGGTGGGCACCAAGCCGGCGGGCTACGCACCGGCGGTCCGGAACTGGTGACGGCGGAGCACGTCTGGTGCCCCGGACGCACGTCCAGGGCACCAGCGGCTCAGGCGGCCGTTCCCCCGACCACTTCCCCGCCCTGCACGATGTGGGTGAAGTTCTTCGGCTCCGCCAAAACCCCGATGTCCGCCAGCGGATCCCCCGCCACCACCAGCAGGTCCGCGTGCGCACCCACCGCCAGCGTGCCGATCTCCCCCGTCAGGTTCACCAGGTCCGCCGCCGTCGACGTGGCCGAACGGATGACCTCCAACGGCGTCTGGACCTCCCCGCGCAGGCGGAACTCGTGGTTCTGGTGCCGGTGCATCCCGCCCAGCAGATCCGTCCCGTAGACGATCTTCACCCCGCCGCGGGCCGCGCGCTCCAGGGCTGACAACCCCGCGCCCAGGACGTCGTCCACCTTGCGCCAGCTCGACTCCGGGAGGCCGTGCTCGCGGCCTTCCTCCTTCAGCGCCCAGTACGTCACCAGCGTCGGCACCAGGTACGCGTCGTGCTCCAGGAACAGCGAAACGCTCCGCTCGTCCAGCAGGTTGCCGTGCTCGATCGACCGGATGCCCAGTTCCAGGGCGCGGTTGATCGCCCGAGCCGTGTACGCGTGGGCCGCCACGTAACGGTTGGCCGCCGATGCCTCCTCGACGATCGCGCGCAGTTCGTCGGCCGAATACTGGGTCGAATCGATGCGGTCCGTCGGGGAGGCGACGCCGCCCGAGGCCATCACCTTGATGTGGTGGGCGCCTTTCCTCAGCTCGTCGCGGGCGGCCGCGCGGACCGCGTCGACGCCGTCCGCCACGCGGCCGAGACCCGCGCAGCACGGGTGGTCGTCCTTCGCGTGGGCTCCCCTGGTCCGGCTGTCGCCGTGGCCGCCCGTCTGGCTCAGCGCGCGGCCGCAGAACAGCAGGCGGGGGCCGCGGAACAGGCCCTCCGACTGGGCGTCCGCCAGGCCGTAGTCAGCGCCCGACGCGTCGCGGACCGTCGTGAAGCCGCGGTCCAGCATGCGGCTCATCGTGCGGGCGCTGTGGGCGGTCACGTAGGACGGTGACGTCGACGGGAGCGACCCCAGGTCCGCCGTCGACGCCGTGACGTGGACGTGCGCGTCCACCAGTCCCGGCAGCACGACCGCGCCGCGGAGGTCGAGGGAAGGCACGTCGGGCGCGGTGAGCCCGGGGCCCGTTTCCACGATGCGGCCGTCGGCGCACCGCAGGTCGCCCTCGGTGTATTCGCCGGAGCGCGGGTCGAGCAGACGGGCGTTGCGCAGCACCAGGTTCACCAGGTCACCTCCAGCAGGGCCGGCACCGCGAGCGGGGCCAGGGATTCGGCCAGTGCGACCGACTTCTCGTCGTACGCGCCTTCCGCGTCGAGGATGTTCAGCACCCCGAGCGTGCGGCCGCCGGACACCACCGGCACGTTGATGATCGAGCCGCAGCCGAGGGATTCGATCAGCTCGTGGTCGGCGAAGATCTCGCGCACCGCCGCGCGGTCCGGGCCGAAGTACGGCTCCCGCGCGGTGATGCAGCGGTCCAGCCAGCCGGCCGCGACCTCCACCGTCTTCTCCCCGCCCACCGGGTACTCCGCCGGGTGGCTGCTGTGCACGCGCCGCAACGCCCCGCGCTCCGGGATCCACGCGAGGACCGTGAACAACCGCACGCCCAGCTCGGTCCGCACCCGTTCTTCCACTGTGGACAGTGTCACTTCGTCATCTCCTTCGCGACCGCCTTCGGGGCGCCGTGTTCGGTCAGTTCTTCCAGGGAACGGCCCGCGGTGGACAGGCCGAAGACGAGCACGCAGAGCACGCCGGCGGCCAGCACCGCCGTCGTCAGGCCGAAGACGCCGGCGAAGCCGAGGCTCGCCGCGGACAGGCCGATGATCGTCGGGGCCAGGATGCTGCCGACGCGGCCGAACGCGCTGGACAGGCCGGTGCCGCTGGCGCGGATCCAGGTCGGGAACACCTCGGGCGTGTAGGAGTACACCCCGGCGTACGTGCCGTTGAGGAAGAACGACAGCACCGCGCCGGCGAGGGTGATCGACCACGGCGCGCTCGTCTGGCTCAGCCAGAACGCGCTCACCGCCGAACCCGCGAGGTACAGCGCGATCGTGTGCTTGCGGTCGAGCCGCTCGGACAGCCACGCGGCCGAGAAGTACCCGGGCACCTGGGCCAGGTAGATGATGATCGAGAACTCGAAGCTCTTCGTCACCGTGATGCCGCGCTCCACGAGCAGCGTCGGGATCCAGGAGAAGAAACCGTAGTAGGAGAACGTGATCACGAACCAGACGGTCCAGATCACCGCCGTCCGGCGCCGCATCGCGGGGCTCCACAGGAACTTCAGGGCGCTGAACAGGTTGACCTTCGGCGTCTCGGTCGCGGGCTGCGCGCCGGACGGCGGCACCGGCGGCAGGACCGCGCCGGTCGCCCGTTCGACGTCACGCTCCAGCTTCGCGACGACGTTCTCGGCTTCGGCCGACCGCCCTTGCGCCAGCAGGAACCGCGGCGACTCGGGCAGGGACCGGCGCCACCACAGCAGCATCACGATCGGCAGCGCGGTGACGAGCTGCGCGACGCGCCAGCCTTCGTCGAACGACGGCACCACGAACCGCCCGATCAGCGCGGCCGCGACGAAGCCGAAGGAGAAGAACCCGGCGAGCGCGCCGACGAACCAGCCGCGCCGCTTGGCCGGGACGAACTCGGACAGGAACGGCGCGATGATCGCGCTTTCCGCGCCCGCACCGGCGCCGGCCAGCACGCGGGCACCGAGGAAGACTTCGTAGTTGGGCGAGAAGGACGCGATGACCGAGAACAGCGCGTAGAAGGCCAGCGCGTACATCATGACCTTCTTGCGGCCGATGCGGTCGCCGAGCAGGCCGGCCGCGATCGCGCCGAAGAGGAAGCCGAACGGCGTCGCGGAGCCGATCAGCCCGAGCTGGCCGTTGTCGAGCCCCCACGCGGCCTTGGCGCTGGGCAGCAGGAAGGCCACGACCGCCGAGTCCATGCCGTCGAAGGTGTAGCCGAGCCCGCCGATGAGCAGCAGTTTGTAGTGGGGCCGGCTCAGCGGGAGCCGGTCCAGTCGCGCCAGCAGGGTCATGGGGAACGCCTTCCGTGTCCGGGCGTCGGGGAGTGCGGACAACGTATACTGCGTTTCTCGGAATTTGCAACGTTCATTGCAAGACGAACTCGCTGCGTTACGGTCTACGCGGATGAGGGGAGGCACCGAAGTGGCGGAGACCGACGACGGTTTCGAGACGTGGCTGCGCGACCGGCTGCCCGCGCGGGGCCTGCGGCCGAAGTCGGCCGCCGTGCTGGAGGTGCTGGTCTCCCAGCCGCGGCGGGCGTCGTTCGGGTCGACGGCCGAGCTGGCGCAGCTCGCCGGCGTCAACGTCGCGACCGTGACGCGCACGGCGCAGGCGCTGGGCTTCGCCGGGTGGCCGGCGCTGCAGCAGGAGCTGCGGGCGCGGTACATGTCGTCGCTGAGCGCGCCGCAGGTCGCCGAGGAGCACCGCGGTGTCGACTCGCCGGGCTCGGCGTCCCTGCGCCGCGACCTCGACGGCCTGGCCCTGCTCAACCGCCGGTTCGACGAGGAGGTGCTGCGCGAAGTCGCCCGCGCGATCGGCGCGGCCCGCCGCACGCTGGTCATCGCCGACGGCAGCTACGCGGCGGTCGGGATCGCGATGGCGCACAACGCGCGCCTGGCCGGTTACGACGTCCACGCCGTGACGGCGGGCGACGCGGAGCTCGCCAACCAGACGGCGAAGCTGACCGGCGACGACGTCCTGGTCGCCATCAGCTTCTGGCGCCTCTACGAGAGCACGGTCCTGGCGGCGAACGAGGCGAAGAGCCGCGGCGCGCGCGTCTTCGCCATCACCGACGCCGCCAGCCCGGCGCTCGCGGGCGCGGCCGAGCACGTGCTGATGGTGCCCGCCGAGGGCGTGACGTTCTTCCCGTCCCTGACCGCGGGCATGGCCCTGGTCCAGGCGATCGTCGCCCAGCTGGCGGCGGTCGACCCGGCCCGCACGAGCGAGTCGATCGAGGCGGCGGAGGCCATGTGGTCGCGGTTCGACCTCCTGCACCGGCGCCCGTCCGCCAAATCCGGGTAGCCCGGGGGCATGGAACTCGGACTGCTGTACCCGGCCCGCGACCGCGGCGAGGACGACTTCGCCGAGCTGTGCCGGCGGCTCGACCCGGCCATCGGCGTCGGCTTCGCCCATCCGGAGTAGGGCCCGGCCGCCGGCCGGTCGGACGCGGCAGGCCAGACCGCGGCCGTGCGCGAGATCGGCGCGCCCGAGCGCCTCACCCGGGCCGCCGACGCGTTCGCCACCACCCCGGACGTCGTCAGCTGGGCCTGCTCGAGCTGCAGTTTCACCCGCGGGCTCGACGGCGCCCGCGCCCAGGCCGGCGCGCTCGCCGCGCACCTCGGGGTGCCCGCGAGCAGCACTTCACTCGCCTACCTCGCCGCGCTCGAGCGGCTGGGCGCCGGGCGCGTCGCACTCGCTTCCGTCTACCACCCGGAGCTGACCGCCCGGCTCTCCGCGTTCCTCGCCGAGGCGGGCGTCGAGACGGTGCACGCGGTCTCGGCCGGCGCCGGCCGAGACCGGGACCTGGCCACTTGGAGCCCGGCGCGGATCACCGGACTGGCCGAAGCCGGCGCGCACGACGACGCCGAAGCCGTGCTCCTGCCCGAGACCGCCCTGCACACCACGCCGCTGCTCGGTGAGCTGGAAGCGCGGCTCGGCAAACCGGTGCTGACCGCCACCGCCGTCACCGTCTGGGACGCGCTGGACCGGCTCGGTGCGGAGCCGGTCCAGGACGGTCTCGGGACGTTGTTCAGTGGCGCGGCGGGCCGCCGTCGGCCGAGCTCATCCTCCTCGTGAAGCGGGCCGCGACGTCGCGGAGCTTGATGTTCGTGTGCTGGGACTCCACGATCAGGCGTTGCATCGCGGCGTCCTCGTTGACCCGGTGGATCAGCATCAGCATGCCCTTGGCCTGCTCGATCACCGCGCGCGTCTCCATCGCGTTGCGCAGCTCGTCGGCCAGGCGCCGGGCTTCGCGGTAGCGGCGGGTCAGGCGCAGGACAGTCTCCACGCACAACGTGAACAGGCGCAGCACCTTCGTGTCGAACTCGTGGTAGCCGTGGGCGCCGAAGCCGAACAGCGTGACCGCACCGACCAGGGTGTCGTCCACGCGCAGCGGGACCGCCAGGTAGCTGCCGACGCCGATCTCCTTCGCCGCGGCCACGAACTCGGGCCACTGCTCGTCCGTCTCGCCGACCGTCACCCGCACGACCTCGCCCGTCAATGCCGCGAGCAGGCCGGGGCCGTCGCCCGCCGCGTACTGCACGTCGTCGATGCGCCGGGCGCGCTCGTCGGTGAAGGCCGCCGTCTGCGTCACGCCGTCGCGGACCACCATGATGCTGGCCAGGTCCGCGTCCGGCACCACGCGGACCGCCTCGCCGCAGACCGCGTCGAGCAGCCCGGGTGTGTCGGACACCGATTCGAGGACCCCGACGAGATCGGCCAGTACGGCGTTCAGCTCGTCGACCCGCTCCGCCATGCCGTCGCCAGTGGTCGGCAAGGCCCACCCCTCCCATGCGTCAAGCGGCGAGCACGGGGATGAGCTCGCCAGCAGCGTCAACCAAGACCACCGCTGGCGTTTCAACGGGTCCGGGTGAACTCTACCGGCCCAGGGCCCCCGGTCCGGCGAGGGCCGCGCCGGTGGGCCGCCGACGACGGACCGCGGTCAGCGGGCCACGGCCTGCCAGCGCTGGTTCGGGCCGTTGGTCGGCCGGTACAGGCCGATCCGGGCGCCGTCGTCGCGGGACTCGCCCGGCACGTCCAGCAGTTGCCCGGTCGCCGCGTTGACGAACGTCCACGTGCCGTCGCCGGTCGTGGAGAGCGTCCACTGGGCGGCCGGGTCGCACGTGCCCGCCGGGGCCAGGGTCACCGCGCCGCCGGCCGTGGCCAGCACCTGGCCGGTGCCCGTGTTGGTGATCGTGAACCGGTCGCGGTTGCCGTAGCGGCCGGTGCGGTCGGCCAGCGTCCAGCGCTGGGCCGGCGCCGAGACGTCGGTCGTGCGCTGGACCAGGGTGCCGTTCTCCGCCGACAGCGTCTTGCCGCTCTGCACGCCGGTGAAGGCGAACGGCTTGCCCGAGCCCAGGCCCGTGCCGGCCGCCGTCGCGGACACGCCGTCGACCAGGAAGCTCGTCACCGAGCGCGCGGGCACCCGCAGCGTGGCGTGCGCCGACGTCACCTTCACCGGCTTGCCCCGCTTCAACGCACCCGTGACGTCGGTGACGACCGGCGTCACGGAGGCACCCGGGCGGATGCCGCGGAAGCCGGACAGGTCGAGGGTGACGTCCTGGGCGTCCGTGCCCGCGTTCGTGTGCACGACCGTCGCCAGGTCCTCGCCGCGCATGGCGGCCGTCGACGCCGGGTCGTCCACCCCGGTCAGCCGGTCACCCGGCCGGATGTAGTGGGTGAAGTTCCGCATCGTGTCGAACTTCGTGTTGGTCCGGATCCGGCACGTCTGCGGCGTGGCCGAGGCCGGGCAGTCGAAGGGGACCTGGATCTCGCCCCAGTTCATCCCGGCCGCGGACTCCCCACCGGGCTTCATGTTGTTGTAGTCCTCGATCGGCTGCCAGCTCACCCACGCGCTCGGCTCCAGCAGGCGCAGGTCGTCGGTGATCTGCTCGGCCATCCCGAGGCCGGGGTCCATCGACGTGAAGTCCTGCCGGTCCAGCCAGCTCCCGCCGACCTCGCTCATCCACAGCGGCTTCGACGCGCCCTTGGCCAGGTCCCGCGGGATCGGCCGGTTGCCGGTGCCGTAGGTGTGCACGTTGAGCCGGCCCGCCGCCGCGCGGGCCGCGTCCGACCAGCCGGACCAGTCCGCGGCGAAGATGTCCGGATTGGTCTCGTCGGGCGCGGAGACGATCGTCTTCGACCCGGCCAGCGCGGCCGCCATCGCGGGGATCAGCTGTGCCTGGACCGACGGGCCGATGTGCGCGCCTTCCTGCCGCCCGCCGGTCGGGTTGCCGTCGGCGCCGAGGGTGGTCTTCCAGTAGTTCGTGTTGGGCTCGTTCAGCGGGTTCACCGAGGTGAACTTGATGCCGTGCGCGCGTTCGAGCGTGCGCACCGCCTGCGCCAGGTACGCGGTGAAGTCGCCGATCTTGTCCGGGCGCAGCTGCTCGTCGGTGGCGGTGAAGCCGCCCGAGACGTATCCCGAGACGGTCTGGAAGTACGGCGGCGAGTTGCTGAACGCCTCCCACTTCGTGACGCGCTGCTTGATCCTGTCGACCCACCAGCGCTGGTTCGGGTCCGCGGCGGTGTCGAACTCGGCCGGGTCGCCGGGGGTCCACCAGTCCTTGTCCGCGCGCGTGGTGCCCGCCGGCGCCTTCCACCAGCCCGGGACGGCGCCGCCCGCGCGCAGGTACGGCGGGACGTCGGGGGCGTTGCCGCCGCCGACGTTGAACCGGGCGATGTTCAGGTTCAGCCCGTCGGCGCCGAAGACCAGGTCGGCCAGCCGGTTGCGGATCGCGTCGGGGTAGCCGCCGGTCGCCTCGGCCATCCAGGCCAGGCTGGCGCCCCAGCCGTCGAACGACTGCTGCCGGTAGGTCGGGTCGGGTTTCACCGTGACGGCGGTGGCCGCCGCCGCCGGTGCCGCGACCACCGCGGCGCCGATCAGAGGTACACAAAGGACGGTGAGCAAACGCCTGCGGTTCATCGTCGAACTGCCCTTCGGAGCGGTGGGGACTTCTCTCAGGCCTCCGTGTGGCCCAGCAGCGGCCGCGGCGTGAACCGGGCCGCGGGGTCGAGCATCGTGCCCAGTTCGAGCACGACGAGTTCGTTGCCGCCGGCCCGGGCCACCGGGCGCGGCACGTACAACGTCCGCTGCGGCCCGCGCCGCCAGTACCGGCCGAGCGGGAAGCCGTTGAACCACGCCAGGCCCTTGCCCCACTCCCCGGTGTCGAGGAAGAGGTCGGCGGGCGCGTCGACATCGATGTCGGCGCGCAGCAGGACCGGCCCCGCCACCGGGCCCGAAACCACGGCCTTGGTCGCGGACCGCAGCGAAGGCACCTCGGTCAGGTCGAGCGGCAGGACGTCCCAGCCGGTCAGCGGCTCGCCGTGCAGTTCCGCGCCGCCGACGATCCCCTTGGCCTCGCCGATCCGCGGGCCGTAGTCGACGCGGCCCTGGTCCTCGACCAGCACCAGCAGCTCGCCCGCCGCCCGCGGCAGCGCGATCGCGCGGTCGTGGTGCTCCCGCGAGAGCGTGCCCACCGGGTCGCCGTCGAAGAACACCGTCGCGCGGTCGCGCACCTCGCCGAAGGTCAGCACGCCGGGCCGGTCCCCCTCGACGGCGCAGCGCAGCAACGCCACCCGCGGCATCGGCGTCAGGTCGTCGAACGCGGGCAGCTCTTCGTGGAACTCCCAGGTGCCCCAGCGGTCCGGGGCGTCGAGGAGGCGGATCGGGTCGCGCAGGACGCCGTGCGGGGTCGGTGCCGGGCGCGCCGGCGGCGGGACGGTGTCGGGAACCTTGTGGTAGCGGGCGATCACGTCGCGGAAGGCGTGGTACTTCGGCGTCGGGTCACCGGCTTCGTCGAGCGGCGCGTCGTAGTCGTACGACGTCACGATCGGCTGGTAGACGCCCTTGTCGTTGGCGCCGTTGGTGCACCCGAAGTTGGTGCCGCCGTGGAACATGTACAGGTTGACCGACGCGCCGGCCGCGAGGAGTGCGTCGAGCTCGGCCGCCGAATCCGCGGCGGACGTCGTGTGGTGGTGCGCGCCCCAGTTGTCGAACCAGCCGTTCCAGAACTCGCTGCACATCAACGGCCCGGTCGGCTGGTGCGCCCGCAGGATCGCCAGCCGCTCCACCGCGCCGGAGCCGAAGGAAGCGGTGCGGTGCACCCCGTCCAGGCTGCCGGCCTCGAGCATCTCCGGCGTCGGCTGGTCCACTGTGGTCAGCGGCACGGTGATCCCCGACGCGCGCGTGTGCTCGGCAAGCGCTTTCAGGTAGCGCTTGTCGTCGCCGAACGCGCCGTACTCGTTCTCGACCTGGACCAGCAGCACCGGCCCGCCGCGGTCGACCTGGTGCGGCACCACGACTTCGTAGACGCGCGTGAGGTATTCGCGCACGGCGGCGAGGTAGCGCGGTTCGAAGCGCCGCACCCCCACGTCCGGGTCGCGGAACAGCCACGCCGGCAGGCCGCCGTTGTCCCATTCGGCGCAGATGTACGGGCCGGGCCGCACGATCGCGTACATCCCGGCGTCGGCGACGAGCCGCAGGAAGCGGTCCAGGTCGAGCCCGCCGGTGAGGTCGAAGACGCCGGGCTCGGGCGCGTGCGCGTTCCACGGCACGTACGTCTCGATGGTGTTGAGGCCCATCCGCCGGGCCTTGTCGATCCGGTCGGCCCACAGGTCCGGGTGCACCCGGAAGTAGTGCAGGGCACCGGAAAGGATCCGGAACGGGCGGCCGTCCAGCAGGAAGTCGGTGTCCCCGACGGCGAACTCAGGCATGCCGGCCCGCCTCCGGGCTCAGCTGGAGCACGGTCCAGGACAGCGGTGGCAGTGTCGCGGTGATGGTGGTCCCCCCTGGGTCGGACGTCACGGCGGTGCCGGGGAGCGGCACCGGCCGGACCGGTTGCGAGACAGCGGTGTTGACGGCGTGCCGGGTTTCGCCCTCCGGCGCAGTCAGCGTTTCGGCGGCGTACACGCCGAACCCGGCGCCGCGGAGCCGGATGCGGACCTCGGTCGGCGACGCCGTGGCGCGGTTGGTCAGGAACACCGCGCCGCGCCCGGACTCCTCGGCCGTCGCGGCGACGTCGACGAGGTCGACTTCGCCGTGCTGCGCGGTGCGCAGCCGCGGGCCGTCGACGGTCAGGCGCAGGCTCGACCCGCCGGCCAGCGCGGCGACCTGCCGGAACGGGTGGAAGGTCGACTGCCGCCAGGCCGGGCCGCCGGGCTCGGTGCGGATCGGCGCGATGACGTTGACCAGCTGCGCCTGGTTCGCCATGGTGACGTGGTCGACGTTGCGCAGCAGCGAACTCAGCAGCGAGCCGACGACGACGGCATCGGTGACGGTGTAGTCGTCCTCGATGATTCGCGGGTGCTCCCGCCAGCCGCCTTCGGCCAAGCGCGCCTGGTCGACTTCGTTCCAGCGGCGCAGGTCCCAGACGTTCCACTCGTCGACGCTGATCCCGACGCGGCCGCCGAGCCCGAGCTCGTCGATGATCCCGGCGACCTTGCCGATGTAGGCGTCGAGCGCGGCCCCGCTGGCCAGGTAGCTGTCGGTGTCGCCGTGCAGTTCCTGGTAGTAGGCGTGCAGCGAGATGTGGTCGACCAGCCCGGCCGTGTGGCGCAGCACCGTGCGTTCCCACTCGCCGAACGTCGGCATGTCCGCGTGCGAGCTGCCCGCGACGACCAGTTCGACGGCCGGGTCGATCATCCGCATGACCCGCGCGGTTTCGGCGGCCAGGCGCCCGTATTCGTCGGCCGTCTTGTGGCCGATCTGCCACGGGCCGTCCATCTCGTTGCCCAGGCACCACAGCTTGAAGCCGAACGGGTGGTCGGCGCCGTTAGCGCGCCGCCGCTCGCTCAGCGCCGTGCCGCCGGTGTGGTTGCAGTACTCCAGGACGTCGACGGCTTCCTGGATGCCGCGGGTGCCGAGGTTGACCGCGTACATCACCTCGGCACCCGCGGCTTCGGCCCACGCGACGAACTCGTGCAGGCCGAAGCGGTTGGATTCCACGCTGTGCCAGGCCGGGTCGAGCCGGACGGGCCGGTCCGGGCCGACGCCGTCCTCCCAGCGGTACCCGGAGACGAAGTTGCCGCCGGGGTACCGGAGCACGGTCGGGCCGAGCTCGCGCACCAGCTCCAGGACGTCGCCGCGGAACCCGCGTTCGTCCGAAGTGGAGTGTCCGGGCTCGTACAACCCGGTGTACACGGAACGGCCCATGTGCTCGACGAACGAGCCGAAGAGGCGACGCGGGACCGGGCCGACGACCTGGCCCGCGTCACCTTCGATGTGGACGGTCATCCCGCGCTGACCGTGAAGCCCTGCTGGTTGCCGTAGTCCACAATGGCCTGCTGCCAGGCCGCCAACCCGGCGTCGAGCCCGGTGCCGTTGAGGTAGGCCTTGCCCGCGGTGTCGCTGAAGACGCTGTTGGCGTAGGTCTGGTACGGCAGGTAGGTCCAGCCCGGTGCGACGTCCTTCGACGCCTGGGTCAGCACCTCGTTGACCTTCTGGCCGCCGAAGTACGGCACGGCCTGGTCGACGAACGCGGGCGCGCCCAGGTCCGCCGTCGTGGACGGGAAGCCGCCGCTCTTGATGAACGGCTGGACACCGCCGCCGTGGTTGAGCCAGCGCACGAACGCCGCGGCCAGCGCCGGGTTCTTGCTCTGCTTGAGCACCGACTGCGTGCTACCACCGTTTTCCGAGGTCACCGGCTTACCGTCGTAGGTCGGCATCGGCGCGACCGCCCACTTGCCGGCCCCGCCGGGCACCGAGGAGATGAAGTTGCCCGGCATCCAGGCGCCGGTGACCAGCGAGGAGATGGTGCCGTCGCCGAGGGCGCGGAACCAGTCGTCGGACCACTCCTTGACCGGGGCGAGCTGCTTGCCCTGGATCAGCTGGTCCCACATCGCGGTCCACTTCTTGGTGCCCGCGTCGGCGAGGTTGACCTTCACGTTCCGGCCGTCGACGGCGAAGGGGCGCCCGCCCGCCTGCCAGATCATGCTCAGCACGAAGCCCGGGTCACCGGTGTCCGAGGTGATGTACTTGGTGGGGTCGGCGGCGTGCAGCTTCTTCGCCGCGGCGATGTACTCGTCCCACGTCTTCGGCACCGCGATGGCGTTCTTGTCGAAGACTTCCTTGTTGTAGAACAACGCCATCGGCCCGGAGTCCTGCGGCAGGCCGTAGATCCCGTTGCCGTTCTTGACCTGCGCCCACGTCGAGGCGCTGTAGTCCTTTTCGAACGAGCCGAAGCCGAACTGGTTCAGGTCGGCGAGTGAATCGGTCAGCGCGAACTGCGGGAGGGCGTAGTACTCGATCTGCGCGACGTCCGGGGCGCCGGAGCCGGCCTTGATCGCGTTCTGCAGCTTGGTGTACTCGTCCTTGTTCGTCCCGGCGTTGACGTAGTTGACCTTGACGTTCGGGTATTCCTTCTCGAACGCGGCGACCTGGTCTTTGGCCGACGGCGTCCAGCTCCAGTAGGTGATCTCCCCGCCCGCCTTGAGCGCGGCGTCGACCGAGTCCTGGGTGCCGGTGGCGGCGGCGGGCCCGGACGAGCTCCCGGACGAGCAACCGGCCGCCAGTGCGGCGGCCAGCGCCACGGCGGCGAACGCCTTGGCGCGACTGCGGATGCGTGACATCGAATGTCCCTTCACGACGGTGTGACGGCTATTGCTTGACGCTGCCCGCGCTCAGCCCGGACTGCCAGAACCGTTGCATGAGCAGGAAAGCGAGGACGAGGGGGATGATGGTGAGCAGCGAACCGGTGAGCACCAGGTTGAAGATCGGCTGCGCGCCGGCGCCGTTGGCCTGCGCGCTCCACTGGTTCAGCCCGACGGTCAGCGGGTACCACTTGGGCTCGCTGAGCATGATCAGCGGCAGGAAGTAGTTGTTCCACGTCTGCACCACGGTGAACAGCGCGACGGTGACGATCCCGGGCACGAGCTGGCGCAGCGTGACGGTGAGGAAGATCCGGAACTCGCCCGCGCCGTCGATCCGCGCCGCTTCCAGCAGCTCGTCGGGGATGGCATCGGCGGCGTAGACCCAGATCAGGTAGAGGCCGAACGGGCTGATCAGCGACGGGATGATGATGGCCAGCGGGGTGTTGGTCAGCCCGAGCTTGCTGAACATCAGGAACGTCGGCACGGCGAGCGCGGTGGCGGGCACGGCCACCGCACCGAGCACGACGGCGAACACCGCGCGGCGGCCCGGGAAGCGGTACTTGGCCAGTCCGTACCCCGCCGCCGTGGCGAGGATGGTCGCCCCGCCGGCGCCGACCACGACGTAGAGCAGGGTGTTGCCGAGCCAGCGGAAGAAGATCCCGTTGTTGTAGGTGAACGTCTGGGCGATGTTGTCGAACAGCGCGAACGGGCCGCCGAAGGACAGGCCCGACGTCGAGAACAGGGACGCCTGCGTCTTGGTCGCGTTGATCACCAGCCACATCAGGGGAACCAGGGTGTAGAGCAGGTACAGCGCCATGACGGCGGTGAGCGTGCGCGACTTCTTGGGGCGCGTCACCGAGAGCGTGGCCACGTCACATCCCCTTCCGGGTGCCGCGCAGCTGCACGACGTAGGCGATGACCGCGGTGATCACGCCCATCACGATCGCGACCGTGGCGGAGTAGTTGTACTGCTGGCCGGCGAAGGAGAGGTTGTAGGCGTACATGTTCGGTGTGTAGAAGGTGCCGATCACGTTCGGCACCAGGTTGCGCATGATGTTGGGTTCGTTGAACAGCTGGAAGCTGCCGATGATCGAGAAGATCGTCGCGATCACGATCGCGCCGCGGATCGCGGGGAGCTTGACGGAGACGATCGTGCGGAACGCGCCGGCGCCGTCGATCGCGGCGGCTTCGAACAGCTCCTTCGGGATCACCTTCAGGGCCGAGTAGAAGATGAGCATGTTGTAGCCGACGAACTCCCACGTGACGACGTTGCCGATCGACGTGAGCAGCCAGTTCTGGGACAGCGGTTTCACGGCATCGGTGCCGAGCAGGTGGTTGAGGTCCGCGGCGAGTCCGAAGTGGTCACCGTAGATGAAGCCCCACATCAGCGCGGCGACCACGGCGGGCACCGCGTAGGGCAGGAAGATCACGATCCGGAAGAACCCGGCGGCGTGCAGCCGGGCGCTGTCGATCGCGAGCGCCGCGACCAGCGCGAGCAGCAGCATGATCGGCACCTGCACGGCGAGGAACACCAGCACCCGCTGGAAGGACTCCCAGAACTTCGGGTCGGCGAGCACCTGCGCGTAGTTGTCGGCGCCGACGAACACCGTGCCACCGAAGAAGGCCTGGTCCCGGAAGAGGCTGAGGACGAAGGCGTAGACGACGGGCGCGATGAACGTCAGCGCGAACACCAGCATGAAGGGGGCGACGAAGAGCCAGCCGCGCCAGTTGCGCCGCCGGCGACGGGCCGGCGGCGCCGGGCGGGCCGGTGCCGCGACCGGCGGTGCCGCTGTGGACGTCATCGTCCCTCCGGTGTTCGTGCAGATGTTTACGTCAACATGGACGGTCGGAGGGTAACGTGTTGACGTAAACATGTCCAGGACACTTCGAGGAGCCACCCGTGCCGACTGCTTCCCCGCGCCGTGGACCGTCGATGGCGGACGTCGCGCGCGAGGCTGGGGTCTCCGGCCAGACCGTGTCCCGGGTCGCGAACGGCAAGACGAACGTCGACGACGCCACGCGCGACCGGGTCCTCGCCGCGATGCGCCGGATCGGCTACCGCCCCAACAGCGCGGCCCGCGCACTGCGCAACGGCAAGTTCCGCAGCATCGGCGTGATCATTTCGGCGCTCCCGACGTTCGGCAACAGCCGCACCCTGGACGCCATCGCGGCGGCGGTCGTCGCCCAAGGGTTTTCGATCATCCTGATGCCGGTGACGCGCCCGACGCAGGGCGAGGTGACCGGCGCGTTCAGCAAGCTCAACGAGCAGGCGGTCGACGGCGTGATCATCCTGATCGAGCAGCACCAGCTCGACCAGAGCTCGATCGAGCTCCCGCACGGGCTCCCGGTGGTGGTGATCGACTCCAGCGCGCGCTACGACTACCCGGTCGTCGACACGGACCAGGCCGACGGCGCCGCGACAGCGACCCGGCACCTGCTTTCACTGGGGCACGAGACGGTGTGGCACATCGCGGGACCCCCGCAGTCCTATTCGGCCGAACGGCGGCGGAAGTCGTGGCGGTCCACTTTGGAGCTCGCGGGCGCGTTCGTGCCCCCGGTGCTGACCGGTGACTGGTCGCCGTCGTCGGGGTACGAGGCGGGGTTGACGCTGGCGGCGGATCCCACGGTGACGGCGGTGTTCGCGGCCAACGACCAGATGGCGCTGGGGTTGCTGCGGGCGCTGCACGAGGCGGGCCGGGCGGTGCCGGGCGAGGTGAGCGTGGTGGGGTTCGACGACATGGAGGAGTCGGCGCACTTCTGGCCACCGCTGACGACGATCCGCCAGTCGTTCGAGGCGGTGGGCAGCTACGCGGTGGCGGCGCTGCTGACGGAGATCGAGACAGGCGCGGAGGTGGGGGAACCGGTGAGCGTCCCGACGGAACTGGTCCTGCGCTCCAGCACCGCGCCTCCCCCGTCCTGACGCGACGCGGAGTCCGGCTCGGCTCCCCCAGCGGAATTGTCGGTGCCGGCCGGTAGCGTGGAAACCGGGGGCGGCAGCCACGCGGAAGTTCTCGTTTCACCGCGCGGAAGCCGGGGCATTACCGGCCAGCCAAGCCGGGACCACCGGTACCGCGAACGTCGTAATGGTGTGGACCATTCGGCGTCATCCCCACCGAAACGAGGGTCTCATGCTCGCCATTCTCGCCGCCGTGCTCTTCGGGCTCGCCCTGTTGATGGAGCTGGCCGGGTTCGGGCTCGGTCCGGTCGTCACGACCGGCACGCTGACCACCGCCGGGTTGCTGTGCGTCGCCTTGCACCTGGCCGGCGTCGCCACCGACCGGTCGCGGTTCAGCCGGCGGCGGCGCCGCTGACCTCCGCCGCGCGCGTCAGCACCTGCGCGAACACCTCGGGCGACTGGGCTCCGGCGACCCCGAAGCGCTGGTCGACCACGAAGAACGGGACGCCGGACGCGCCGAGGGCGCGGGCCTGCTCGCCGTCCGCCGCGACTTCGGCTTCGTAGGCGTCGGATTCGAGCACGGCCCGCGCTTCCGCCGCGTCCAGGCCCGCTTCGGCGGCCAGCTCCACCAGTGAATCGCGGTCGAACAGCGACCGGCGCTCGGTGAAGTGCGCGCGGTAGAAGCGATCGACGACGGCGTCGGCCACGCCGCGGTCGGTGGCGAGGTGGACCAGGCGGTGGCCGTCGACGGTGTTGCCCATGTGGACACCGTCCAGGTGGTACTCGAGCCCGTCGGTGGCCGCGCGCTCTTCCATCTGCGCTTCCATCGCGTCGGCTTCTTCCAGTGTCCGGCCGTACTTCTCGGACAGCACCTCGCGCGTCGGCCGGGAAGTCCCGCGCGGGAACGACGGGTCGAGCTGGAACGAGTGGTGCACCACCTCGACGTCGACCCCGAGTTCGGCGACCGCCTGCTCGAAGCGGCGTTTGCCGAGATAGCACCAGGGACAGACCAGATCGGACCAGATGTCTACGCGCACGACGTCCACGCTAACCGACCGGGCCCCGCGCACTTCAAGGTAACTGTCCGCGACCTGCGGGATAGGGTTGGCCCGGTGACCGTCTCGACCGACGACATCGTCCGGCACGCCGCCCGCCTGCTGGTCACCGGCACCCGCCTCGACCTCGGCCGGATGGCCGCCGAACTGGGGATCTCGCGCACGACGTTCTTCCGCCGCGTCGGCAACCGCGACGACCTCATGGGCGCCGGGCTGCGGCTGCTGTCCGACCGCACCTGGCAGCGCGCGCTCGACGGCTGGCGCACCACGCACGGCGACGCGGTCCGCACGCCGGAGGGCCGGTTGCGCTGCCTGTGGGTCATGGAGGAGTACCGCCGCGAGGTCGCCGCCAGCGACGGCATGCGCAAGCTGATCGAGGCGGAGTCGACGGTCGCCCTGCGGGTGCTGACCGATCCGCGCGGCGCGGTCCAGCCGGCGTTGGTCGACGAGCACGTGGAGCTCTTCCGCGCCGACGCCGAAGCGGCCGGGCTGACGCCGCTGGTGGGGCTGCCGGATCTCGCGTTCGCGGTGGTGCGGCTCGGGGAGTCGTTCCTGTACTCGGACGTGCTGGCCGCGCGCACGGTCGACCTGACGGTGGCCACGACCCTGCTGGACACGCTCGTCCGCGGCGCGCTGGAGCCGAGCGCCACCCCCTGAGCCCGCACTTTCACGTGAAAGTGCCGCCTCCGGGTCAGGGGGCGCGGCAATGCCGCCGGGCCGGCTGGGCGTTTCGCCGTGATCCCAGGCCCGCAACGTCATGAACGACCCTTTCACCTCGCCAGACGCGGTGAACGACTCGTTCATGACATTGCGGGCCGCCGGACCGGCCGCGCTGAGCGCCCACCTTTGTCACGCGCGTGAGTGCCGCGCCTCCCCGACCCACTGAGCGACCGCCCAGTCTGTCAACCACTCACCCGTTCGGCCGTTGTGGAACATTTCGACGAAGTGTTTCATAGGGCGACCGGGAAGCGGTTCCCCGCACCCGGGGTGACGGCACGCTCTTCGTTGCCGTGCAACGGTTCCATCGGTCCGCCCGTCCGTGTCCGGGCCCGCTTTCGCCTGCCCGGGGAAAGAGAGCGATCCATGTCCTTACTCACCAGCCCGCCGACGTCGTCTGGCCCGGGTGAGAAAATTTCCCGCCGCCGACCGTGGCGCGCCAAGGCCGCCGGGGTCATCGCCGCCGCGCTGGCGGTGACCACCGCGGTCGCCTCGCCGGCACCCGCCGCCGACAACCCCTACGAACGCGGGCCCGCCCCGACCACGGCCAGCATCGAGGCCAGCCGGGGCAGCTTCGCGACCAGCACCGCCACCGTTTCGCGGCTGTCCGTCTCCGGCTTCGGCGGCGGCACCATCTACTACCCGACGACCACCACCGCCGGCACCTTCGGCGCGATCTCCATCGCCCCCGGCTTCACCGCCACGCAGTCGAGCATGGCGTGGCTCGGCCCGCGCCTGGCGTCCCAAGGCTTCGTGGTGTTCACCATCGACACCCTGACCACCAGCGACCAGCCCGACAGCCGGGGCAGGCAGCTGCTGGCCTCGCTCGACTACCTCACCCAGCAGAGCTCGGTGCGGTCCCGCATCGACAGCAGCAGGCTCGGCGTCGTCGGGCACTCGATGGGCGGCGGCGGCACGCTCGAAGCGGCGCGCTCACGGCCGTCGCTGCAGGCCGCGGTGCCGCTGACCGGCTGGAACCTGACGAAGAGCTGGTCGACGGTGCGCGTGCCGACGCTGGTCGTCGGGGCCGAAGCGGACACCATCGCGCCGGTGGCGACGCACTCGATCCCGTTCTACACCAGCCTGCCGTCCTCTTTGGACAAGGCGTACCTGGAACTGCGCGGTGCCAGCCACTTCGCGCCGAACTCGTCGAACACGACGATCGCGAAGTACACGCTGTCCTGGCTCAAGCGGTTCATCGACAACGACACCCGCTACGAGCAGTTCCTCTGCCCGATCCCGGGCACCAGCCTGTCCATTTCGGACTACCGGGGCAACTGCCCGCACAACGGCTGACACCCGGCCCGCCGGGCCCGCGGTCAGCGTTGCGCGGGCTCGGCGGACCACTGCAGCAGGAACCGCAGCGCTTCTTCCGACGGCGACCCGGGTTCGGCGGTGTAGGCCACCAGCCGCTGACCCGGGTGCGTCTCGACGGCGAACTGCTGGACGTCCAGGGTGACCGGGCCGGCCACCGGGTGGCGGTAGGTCTTGGTCAGCTCCCGGGCCCCGCGCACCTGGTGGCGCTCCCACCACGTCCGGAAGTCCGCGTCCTTCTCCAGCAGCTCGCGCACGAGGGCGGCGAGCACCGGGTCGGCCGGGTCGCGGCCCGACTCCATCCGCAGCACCTCGACGCACGCGCCCGCCGCCCGCGGCCAGTCCGCGTACCGGGCGCGGTAGTCCTCGTCGAGGAACGTCAGCCGGATCAGGTTGCGCTCGGCGGGCGGCCGCGCGCCGAAGTCGCCCAGCAGCGCGACCGCCGCGCGGTTCCAGGCCAGCACGTCCTGACGGCGGTTCAGCACCATCGCCGGCACGTCCGGCATGCCGTCGAGCAGCTGCCGCAGCGGGCCGGCGACGTGGTCCCCGGCCGGCACCCGGGTCTCCGGGGCGACGTCGGCCAGGGTGAACAGGTACGCGCGTTCGTCCGGGGCCAGCTGCAACGCGTCCGCGAGCGCGTCGAGGACCGGCCGGGACACCCGGCGCGTGCGGCCCTGCTCCAGCCGGACCACGTAGTCGATGCTGATGTGCGCGAGCTGGGCCAGCTCCTCCCGGCGCAGGCCGGGGACGCGCCGGAGCCGGCCGTCGTCGGGCAGCCCGGCCCGTCGCGGGTCGAGCGCGGCGCGGCGAGCCCGCAGGAACTCGCCCAGATCGGTGGCAGCCATGCCCCCAGTGTCGCAAGATCGCCCGCCGCGTGCCTGGTACCAGGCTGCATAGGCAGTTCCCTCCCTGGCCCCCACCGGCGGACCGGGCGACGGTGGAGCCATGACCGAACGAACCACCCTCTCCCTCGGCGACCTGACGACCGGCCGGATCGGCTACGGCGCGATGCGGCTCACCGGCCCCGGCCACTGGGGCGACTACCCCGACCGGGCCGCGGGCCTCGAGCTGCTGCGCCGGGTCGTCGACGCCGGTGTGACGCTGATCGACACCGCCGACGTCTACGGCCCGCACACCAACGAACAGCTGATCCGCGAAGCCCTCCACCCCTACCCCGAGCACCTGCTGCTCGCGACCAAGGGCGGCTTCGTCCGCAGCGGCCCGGAGATCTCGACGATCGCCGCGATCGGGCAGCGGCAGTACCTGCGGCAGTCCGCGATGCTGAGCGCGCGGCGCCTCGGCGTCGAGCGGATCGACCTCTACTACCTGCACAGCGGCTACGCGCAGGACGCGTCCTTCGAAGACCAGGTCGGCACGCTCGCCGAGCTGCGCCAGGAGGGCGTGATCCGGCACATCGGCCTGTCCAACGTGACGCTGGAGCAGCTGAAGGCCGCGCGGGAGATCGTCGAGATCACCGCCGTCACCGCGCACTACAACCTGGTGGACCGCCACGAACAGCCGTTGCTCGACGCCGCCGCCGAGGCCGGCGCGGTCTTCGTCCCCTGGCAGCCGGTCTCGCTCAGCACGCCGGGCGCGCCGACCGACACCGAAGGCCCGGCGGCGGTCCGCGGCGTCCTCGAACCGATCGCCGCACGCCACGGCGCCACCGTCTCCCAGGTCGCGCTCGCCTGGCTGCTCGACCGCTCGCCCGCCGTCCTGCCGATCCCCGGGACGACGTCGCTCGCGCACGTGCGGGAGAACCTCGCCGCGCAGGACCTCGTCCTGAGCCCCGAAGAGCTCGCCGCGATCACCGCGCTGCGCGGGTGACGGCGACCTTTCCCCGGGCGTGCCCGGCTTCCTGGTGGGCAAACGCGGCCCGCAGGTCGTCGAACGGGTAGGTCCGGTCGAGGACCGGGGTGAGCTCGCCGCGCTCGGCGAACGCCGCCAGCTCACCCAGGACCGCCTTCTTGTCCGGACAGCCCACCGCGTCGGCGAGCACGACCCGCCGCCGCGCGAACGGCCCGGCGGCCAGCGCGGCGAAGACGTGCCCGGCGGGCTGCAGCCAGCGTCCGGCCGGGCCGCCGACGGCGACGAACGTCCCGCCGTGCTCGAGGATCCGGCGGCAGGCGAACACCGACCGGCCGCCGGCGATGTCCAGCACGAAGTCGTAGCGGCGGCCGACGCGGGTGAAGTCCTCGGTCCGGTAGTCGACGACGTGCCCGGCGCCGAGCGAACGCACCAGATCGGCGTTGGCCGCGCCGCACACGGCGTCGACGTGCGCGCCGAGCGCCTTGGCCAGCTGGACGGCGAAGGTGCCGACACCGCCGGAAGCGCCGTTGACCAGGACCCGGTGCCCGGGCCGCACCCCGCGCAGGGCGAGCAGCGCCGTGACGCCCGCCATCGGCAGCGTCGCGGCCTGCTCGGGGGAGAGGTTCGCCGGCATCCGCGCCAGCAGGCTCTCCGGCACGCAGACGTACTCGGCGTGCGCACCCCCGGGCAGCAGCGCGTAGACGTCGTCGCCGGGGCCGAACTCCGTCCCGGCGGTCTCGACCCGGCCCGCGAGGTCGCAGCCGAGGACGCCCACCGGCGGGCGGCGCAGCCCGAAGCCGCCGGTCATCAGGCGCGCCGCGTAGGGCTCGCCTCTGAGGAAGTGCCAGTCGTACGGGTTGACCGAAGTGGCGTGCACGCGGACCAGCACTTCGCCTTCGCCCGGCACCGGATCGGGCACGTCTTCCCAGTTCAGGCTGTCGGGCGGGCCGTACACACGCTGGACGAGGGCCTTCATGACGTCTCCCTTACGTTGTAAGTCTTACGTCGTAAGGTAGCTCCGGGCGCGACGCCGCGTCAAGGAAGACTTACGCTGTACGATCTTGTGCGTGACCACCGAAGCCCGGATCCCGCTGAGCCGCGAGCGCGTCCTGCGCACGGCCGTCGCGCTCGCCGACGAGCAAGGCCTGGCCGCGGTGACGATGCGCCGGCTCGCGGAGGAGCTCGGCGCCGAAGCGATGTCGCTCTACTACCACGTGGCCAAGAAGGAAGACGTGCTCGCCGGGATCGTCGACGTCGTGGCCCAGGAGATCAACGAGGCCGTCGCACGCCTGGACGCCGGCCCGGACTGGAAGGACACGGCCCGTCGGCGCATCCTCGCCGCGCGTGCGGTGCTGCTCCGCCACCGCTGGGCGCCGGCGCTGTTCGGGACGCGGTCCTCGACCAGCGTGGCGGTGCTGAAGTACTACGACAACCTGGTCGGCCTGATGCGCGAGGGCGGGTTCTCGCACGACCGGATCCACCACGCGCTGCACGCGCTCGGCAGCCGGGCGCTGGGGTTCAGCCAGGAGCCGTTCGACCCCGGCCCGGACGCGTCGGCCGAGGTCCCGGCGGAAGTGGCCGCGCAGCTGCCGAACCTGGTGGCCATGCTGAGCGAGATCGCCCACGACGACCCGGATTCGACGCTGGGCTGGTGCGACGACCAGGCGGAGTTCGAATTCGGCCTGGACCTGATCCTCGACGGGCTGGACCGGGCGCGGTAGTCCATCACGTGGGACACCCCGGAGCACCGGAGCAGAATCGGCGGGGTGGCACGACCTCTGCGGAAGCTCGGCTTCCTGACCATCGGCCTCTTCGACGCGGCCGACCCGCGCCGGGGGCACGAGTCGACCCTCGAGATCATCGAACTGGGTGAGCGGCTCGGGTTCGACAGCGCGTGGGTGCGGCACCGGCACCTGCAGTACGGCATCTCGTCGCCGGTCGCCGTGCTCGCCGCCGCGACGCAGCGGACCAGCCGGATCCACCTCGGCACCGCCGTCATCCCGCTCGGCTGGGAAAACCCGCTGCGGCTCGCCGAGGACCTCGCCACCGTCGACCTGCTCTCCGGCGGGCGGCTCAACCCGGGGCTCAGCGTGGGGCCGCCGATGCGCTGGGACGACGTCAAAGGCGCCCTCTACCCGGACACCGCCGACGTCGAGGACTTCTCCTACGACCGCGTGGAACGGCTGCTCGGCTTCGTGCGCGGCAAGCCGGCCACCGGGTTCAGCGGGACCCAGGGCTTCGAGGTGTTCTCCGACCGGGTGCAGCCGCAAGCACCCGGGCTCGGCGACCGGATGTGGTACGGCGGTGCGAGCCTGCGCTCGGCCGCGTGGGCGGGCAAGCACGCGATGAACTTCCTGACCAGCAGCGTGGTCAAGGCCGAAAGCGACAGCACGGACTTCGCGGAAATCCAGCTGTCGCACATCAAGGCGTTCCGCGCGCACCACCCGGACGGCGAGGCCGCCCGGGTCTCGCAGGGCCTGGTCGTGATCCCGACCGACAGCGCCACCGCCGAGCAGCGCGCGAAGTACGAGGACTACGCCCGGAAACGGCTGCCGCGCACGGCCGGACCACAAGGCCCGGCGCGGATGCTCTTCTCCCCCGACTTCGTGGGCACGTCGGCCGAAATCGCCGACCGGCTCGACGCGCACGAGGCGTTCCGCGAAGTCGACGAGGTGGCTTTCGCCCTGCCGTTCACCTTCGACCACGAAGACTACGTGCAGATCCTCACCGACATCGCGGAACGCCTCGGCCCGGCGCTGGGCCGGAGTTCCTGACCGCTTACTTGTTGGTGCCCGGGGTCAGCACCTTGTCGATCACGAAGACGGTGGCGTTCTTCGTCGGGATGTTGCCGCACAGGATCTTCGCGCCGTTGACGGTCATGTTCTCGCCCGAGCCCTCGATCTTCAGCGGGCCGCCGGCGGTGTTCAGCGTGTCGAGCGAGCCCGCGGACGCGAGGCCCTTGGCGTCGTAGCGCTTGCCGACGACGTGGTACTGCAGGATCGGCGCCAGCTCGGCCGGCTTGCCCGCCAGCTCGGCGAACTTGGCGTCGCCCAGCGCGGCGAACGCCGGGTCGGCCGGCGCGAACACGGTGATGGCCTGCTGGCTGTTGAGCGTGTCGACCAGGTTGGTGGCCTTGACGGCGGCCACGAGCTTGGTCAGCAGCGGGTTCGTCGACGCGGCCGAGGCGACCGGCTGCGGGCCCATCGAGTCCAGTGAACCGGGGGCGGAACCCTGCGGCAGCTGGCTGCACGCGGGGCCGAACACGTCGGCGTTGGTGGTCACGCCGTCCGCGGAGGCCGCGCTGGACGACGGCGCCGCCATCGACGACGACGGCGCCATCGAGCTGCTGGAGCTGCCCGACGAAGCGGTGTCGCTGCTGCTGCACGCGGCCAGCGAAAGGGCGGCGACAGCGGCGACGCCGATTCCGGCGACACGAAGCTTGGTCACGAAAATCACTCCCACAATCAGCTGAGAACTTCTTCTTGCCGGGTATTCGGAACTACTGGGAAATCGGATTGGTACCCGATCGGGTGACCTGGGTCACCAGGCGGTGAAAGCGATGCTATGCCACCCGGTCGCGCCGTCGGGCACGGTTCCCGCGCGCATTTCGGTCTGCGCGTACCCGCTTTTGTCGGTCGTCCGGCAGACGACCTGGTGCCCGCCGGGCGCGACGTCGAACTCGAGCCACCACATGCGCCAGGTGTTCTGGTTGACTTCCTGGGACAGGATGGCTTCCCGCCACGGGCCGTCGTCCATCCGCAGCTCGACCCGGGCGACCCCGGTGCTGCGCCCAGGCGATCCCGGCCACGCGGACCTTCCCCGAAGGGGCGGTTTCGAAACCCTTCGGCGTGTCGATCCGCGATTCCGTCTTGATCGGCGCTTCCCGGCCCCAGCCGCGTTTCAGCCAATAGGCTTGCCGCGCCTTCCACGTCGTCACTTCGAGGTCGGTCACCCATTTCGTGGCCGACACGTAGCCGTACAATCCCGGAATGACCAGGCGGGCCGGGAAACCGTGTTCGATCGGCAGCGGCTCGCCGTTCATCCCGATGGCGAGCATGGCGCCGCGCCCGCGGTCCATCGCGGCGGCGACCGGGCTGCCCGACGTCCAGCCGTCCACACTGGACGAATAGAGCTGCTCGGCGCCGGGGCGCACGCCGGCCTCTTCGAGCAGGTCCGCCAGGTCGACGCCGATGAAGTTCGCGGTGGACACGTACGTGCCGCCGACCTCGTTGGACACGCAGGTCATGGTGATGGTGCGTTCGACGAGCGGCCGGTTGCGGATGTCGCCGTAGCGGTAGCGGACCTCGCGGTCGACCATGCCGTGCAGGCGCAGGCTCCAGTCCTCGGTGCGCACCTGCGGGACGGACAGCGCGGTGTCCACGCGGTAGAAGTCGGCGTTGCGGGTGACGAACGCCGGCGTCCCGAGCTTCGCGAAGTCGGCGTCGGCCGGGATCATCGGCGCGGTGCGCGCCGGGACCAGGCGCCCGACCGCCTCCCGCGACGGCGAGCAGCTGCCCGCCGACGCCGGCCACCCCGGCCCCGGCGACCACCCCGGCGCCGGCCAGCAGGACCGTCCGGCGCGAGGAACCTCCGGCCGGTTCCGGTGCGGCGTCGCGCCGGGCCAGCCGGTACAGCCAGGTGAACGCGGCGACCCCGGCGACCAGGCTCGCCGGCGGGGCGAGCAACGCGACGGTGTCGAGGTCGGGCCGGGCGTACACCGCAACGAGCCCGACCAGGCCGAACCCGGCGATCACGACGGTGCCCGGCCACGGCGAGCGGCGGGAAAGCAGGCCCGCCACCGCCGAGACGACCACCATGACGACGGCCATCCCGGACAGCAGCACGAGCTTGTCGTAGGTGCCGAAGGTGCGGACCGCGAAGTCCTTGAGCTGCACCGGGGTCAGGTCGATGGCGCCGTTGCCGACCGCGAGGTACGGCGACGCGTTGACGCCGACGAACCCGGCGACGAGGTGGCCGGCGGCGAGTGCGGCGAGGAGCGCCACGACGCCCAGCGCCGCGGCGAGCCACCGCCGCAGGCGCGGTTCGGCGGCCACCGGCGGCTCCAGCGTCGAGGTGCTCATGCTGTTCCTGGTCAGGGTTCTGGGGTCGCGGGTGCGCCCCAAGGCGGCCTTCGGTGCGGCAGACGCGACCAAGGCCATCTCGGGGCGCTCGCGCGGTCGTCAGGTCAGGTCGATCCGGGTGACCGCCGGGGTCGTCGGGCCCGGGGAACCGCCCGCGGGCTCGACCGTGATCCCGATGCGGTCGACGCCCGGGGGCAGCTCCGCCCGCATGGGGCGCATGCGGTCCGGGGACTCCGGCTGCATCAGGCCGGCCGAGTGCGCGCCGCCCTTGCCGATGAGCCAGACCTGGTAGACGTGGGCCGCGTCGAGGGCCGGCAGCCCGGACGCGAGCAGGACCGCCTGCTTCCGGCTGCGGGACACCACGAGCGTCGCGCTGCCCTGGCCGGAGCCCTGGATCGCCGTGGCGTCCGGGGCGGCCAGCACCGGGTCGGCCTTCTGCTGCGGGACCGTGGTCGTGGTCTGCACGCCGGCCACGATCACCGCCACCACGGCCGCCGCCGCGGCGCCGAACAGCGCGATGCGCAGCTGCCACGTCTTGGCGCGGCTGAGCTTGCGGACCACCGGCACCCGCGGCGGCAGCTGGCGGGTGCGGGCCACGTCGGCGAGCACGACCAGCTTCAGCTCCGGCGGCGGCGTCACTGCGGCGGCCGCGCCGAGGCGGGCGCCGGTCGCGCGCAGTTCCTCGACCTCCTGGCGGCAGGCCGGGCACTCCCCGAGGTGCCGTTCGAACTCGGCCCGGTCCACATCGGACACGGCGTCGAGCGCGTAGGCCCCGGTCAGCGTGTGCAGCTCGGCGGTCATCGGTCCACCCCCAGGCAGTCACGCAGCCGGATCAGGCCGTCGCGGATCCGGGTCTTCACGGTTCCCGGCGCCACCTTCAGCACCTCGGCGACTTCGGGGTAGGTGTAGCCGTTGTAGTAGGCGAGCACGATCGACTCGCGCTGCAGGTCGGTGAGCGCGGACAGGCACTGCCGCACCCGCTGCTGGTCCAGACCGGCCAAAGTGGACTCGGTGACCTCGTCGAACGGCCGCCGCACGTCCATCCGGCCCGCCCGGTCCTCGCGGTCGAGCACGGCCTGGTGCGAACGCACGCGGTCCACGGCCCGGCGGTGCGCGATCGTCAGCACCCACGAAAGCGCGCTCCCGCGCTCCGGGACGTACCTCGCGGCCTTGCGCCACACCTCCACCAGAACCTCCTGAGCCACTTCCTCGGCTTGCGCGTGGTTGCGCAGCACGCGCGTCACCAGCCCGAGCACCGGGCCGGCGATCAGGTCGTAGAGCGCCGAGAACGCCATCTCGTCCCCCACCGCCACCCGCCCGAGCAGTTCTTCGGCACCCGGCGCGGGCACCGGCACCTCACCCGGATGCAGCCGTAGCCGTCCACGTTCACCCATGTCCGGCAACCTCCACGTCACCCACCACGCCCTCCGGCCTCGACAGGGGTTCGCGGCTGGACAGCGGCGCGGACTGGTGCGCAGTGGTCCTTCCCACCCGGAAGGCCCAACTCCGGGGCGCCGACCCATCCGGCACCCGGGCAGCTCCGAAAACTCGGGACGCGAAGTTCCCGGGGCGCGTCACGGTGCGTGAGAAAGTGCCCGTTCGGCCACGCCGGCGGTAACCTCCGACACTTCTTGATCACCCCGAAGTGTGAAAGTTTTTCGGAACGCTGGGCGTTGAACTCACTATGCGTTATCTGTGGAACCAGCCGAAGTTAACCGACGAGTAGCAAAGGCGGTCCGATGACCGACCCGCACAGCCAGACCAGCGCCAGCATCGACTTCGCCCTGCGCACCTTCGGGGCCGGTCCGCGGCCGGTGCCCGCCGAGCTGGCCTACGACACCCGTGACCCGTACGCGGTCGCCGTGGTGCTGCACGCCGGCCCGAGCGCGGTCCGCTGGCTCTTCGGCCGCGACCTGCTGGCCGACGGCCTCCTCGCGCGCTGTGGCGACGGCGACGTCCGCATCGGGCCGGCCGGCGACCCCGCCCTCGTCGTCGTGGAGCTGAACTCCCCCGACGGCGCCGCCGTGCTCGAAGCGCCCGCGAAGGAGATCGCGGCGTTCCTCGACCGGACCTACGACGTCGTCCCGGCCGGCAGCGAAAGCGACTGGTTCGACTTCGACACCGAACTCGAAAAGCTCTCCTACCAGGACTGAGTACCGTCGCCGGGTGAGCTTCTTCCTGACGAAGGTCCTCGCCGCGCTCGACGACGGCGGCGACCGCCCCCTGTTCATCTCCGGCGGCGTCACGACCTACCACCAGGCCCGCGCCCGCCTCCGCCGGCTGCACGCGGGCCTCGGCGGCACCGGCGTCGTCGCGGTCGACCTCCGCAACCGCCCGGAGACGGTCCTGGTCCAGGTCGCCGCCCTGCTGCGCGGGGCGACCGTCCTGCTGGTCCCGGCGTCCGCACCGGACGGCGAGCGCTACGAACGGGCGGGCGTGACCACCGTCGTCACCGACCGCCCGCAGCACTGGCCGGGCACCGACGTCCGGACGCTCCCCGAGCTCGACGGCGAGCCGGAGCCGCTCGACCCGCCGGAAACGGTCCGTCTCCTCTTCCCCACCGGCGGCACCACCGGCACCCCGAAGCTCATCCGCCACAGCGGCATCTACGACGGCATGGCGCACATCTTCGCGCCGTCGCCGGACGGCCCGGGCCGCACGCTGCTCGTCGCCCCGATGACGCACATGACCGGCAACGCCACCGTGCTCGGCGCGCTGCTGCGGCGCGACACCGTCGTGGTGCACGACGGCTTCGACGCGGGCGCGGTCCTCGCCGCGATCCAGGAGCACCGGATCGACACGCTCTCGCTGACCCCACCGCGGCTGGCGGCGATCCTCGACCACCCCGCGCGGCCGGCCACCGACCTGAGCAGCGTCCGGTCGCTGTCGCTCGGGGCCGCCCCGCTGCCACCGCACCGGCTCGCGCAGGCGCTCGAGGTGTTCGGGCCGGTCGTCGGCCAGGGCTACGGCCTCACCGAGGCCCCGATGATCGCGAGCATCTCCGCGGCCGAGCTGATCGACCGCCCGGAGCGGCTGGGCTCGGTCGGGCGGATCGTGCCCGGCATGGAAGCCCGCCTCACCCCCGACGGCGAGGTCGAGGTCCGCGGACTGTCCATGATGGACGGTTACCTCGGCGGCCCGGAGATCGGCCCCGGCTGGCTCCGCACCGGCGACCTCGGCCGCTTCGACGCCGATGGCTACCTCTCCCTGCTCGACCGCGCGGACGACGTCGTCGTGGTCGGCGAGCACGGCACGAAGGTCCCCACGACCGTGGTGGAGCACGCCATCGCGACCCACCCGTCGATCACGACCGCGGCCGTCTTCGGCGTGCCGGGCCTGGACGGCCAGCTGCTGCACGCCGTCGTCGTCGCCGCTGGGGAGGTCACCGCCGAGGAGGTCCGGGCCCACGTGAGGGCCGCCTTCGGCCGGGAGCACTACGTTCCGGCCGGCGTGGACTTCCTCGACGCGCTGCCGCTCACGGAAGTCGGGAAGGTCGACAAACGCGCGCTGCGAGCCGCGTTCAGCTCGTGAGGGGGGCCGCGGCGGTCCGGCCAGCTGCTGCACGCCCTCGCCGCCGCCGGGGAGGTCACCGCCGAAGAGGTCCGGGCCCACACCAGGGCCGCCTTCGGCCGGGAACACTACGTACCCGCCGGCGTGGACTTCCTCGACGCGCTGCCCCTCACGGAAGTCGGCAAGGTCGACAAGCGCGCCCTCGTTCAGCTCGTGACCGCTCCGTAGGACGACGAGCGGACCAGCTTCGCGTACTTGCCGAGCACGCCCTCCGGGAACTTGTTCGGCAGCGGCTCCCAGCCCTCGCGCCGCCGCGCCAGCTCGGCCGCGTCGACCAGCAGGTCGATGCTGCGCGCCTTGATGTCCACGGCGATCCGGTCGCCGGTGCGGACGAAGGCGATCGGGCCGCCGTCGACCGCCTCCGGGGCTACGTGGCCGATGCACAGGCCGGTGGTGCCGCCGGAGAAGCGGCCGTCGGTCAGCAGCAGGACGTCGCGGCCGAGGCCGGCGCCCTTGATCGCCGCCGTGATCGCCAGCATCTCCCGCATGCCCGGGCCGCCCTTGGGGCCCTCGTAGCGGATGATGACGACGTCGCCGGCCTCGATGCGGCCTTCGTTCAGCGCCGCCATCGCCTCCTGCTCGCGTTCGAACACGCGCGCCGGGCCCTCGAAGTTGGCGGTGTCGAAGCCCGCGGACTTCACCACGGCGCCCTCGGGGGCGAGCGAGCCGCGCAGGATGGTGATGCCGCCGGTCGGGTGCAGCGGGTTGTCCAGCCGGCGCAGGACCTCGCCGTCGATCGGCTCGGGGTCCAGCTCGGCGAGGTTCTCCGCGACCGTGCGGCCGGTGACGGTCAGCGCGTCGCCGTGGAGCAATCCCTCGTCGAGCAGCGCCTTCATCAGCACCGGGATGCCGCCGTGGCGGTCGATGTCGTTCATGACGTACTTGCCGAACGGCTTCAGGTCGCCCAGGTGCGGCACGCGGTCGCCGACGCGGTTGAAGTCGTCGAGGGTGAGCTCGACCTTCGCCTCGTGCGCGATGGCCAGCAGGTGCAGCACGGCGTTGGTCGAGCCGCCGAGGGCCATGATGACGGTGATCGCGTTCTCGAACGCCTCGCGCGTGAGGATGTCCCGCGCGGTGATGCCCTTCTCGAGCAGGCCGACCACGGCTTCACCCGAAAGGTGCGCGTAGTGGTCGCGACGGCGGTCCGCGGACGGCGGCGCGGCCGAGCCGGGCATGCTCATGCCCATCGCCTCGGCGGCCGAAGCCATCGTGTTCGCCGTGTACATGCCGCCGCAGGCGCCCTCACCGGGGCAGATGGCGCGTTCGATGCGGTCCAGGTCGTCGGTCTTCAGCCGCCCGGCCCGGCACGCGCCGACGGCCTCGAAGGCGTCGATCAGCGTGACGTCCTTCTCGGTGCCGTCGGTGAGCTTCACCCAGCCGGGGGCGATCGAGCCCGCATAGAGGAACACCGACGCCAGGTCGAGGCGCGCCGCGGCCATCAGCATGCCGGGCAGCGACTTGTCGCAGCCGGCCAGCAGGATCGAGCCGTCGAGCCGCTCGGCCTGCATGACCGTCTCGACGGAGTCCGCGATGACCTCGCGCGAAACCAGCGAGAAGTGCATGCCGTCGTGGCCCATGGAGATGCCGTCGGACACCGAGATCGTGCCGAACTGCAGCGGGTAGCCGCCGGCCGCGTGCACGCCTTCCTTCGACGCCTGCGCCAGCCGGTCCAGCGACAGGTTGCACGGCGTGATCTCGTTCCAGGAACTGGCGACGCCGATGATCGGCTTGCGCCAGTCGCCGTCCCCCATCCCGACGGCGCGGAGCATGCCGCGGGCGGGTGCCGCCTCGATCCCGTCGGTCACCGTGCGGCTGCGGGGCTTGGGGTCGATCGTCATCGTGGGCCTCCGATACGACGTCCGGACGAACTGCATGCTACCAACGTCCGGACGGTCCGCTGGGCGGAACGAATCCCTTCCCGGACCGTCGCGTACGGGCGAAAACTCGGGCCATGATCGCCACAGTGGTGTGGGGCACGGGCAACGTCGGCCGTGCGGCAATCCGGGCCGTCGACGCCCATCCGGCGCTGAAGCTCACCGCGGTGCTCGTCCACGACCCGGCGAAGGTCGGCAAGGACGCGGGCGCGCTGGCCGGGCTCGACGTCGAGCTGGGGGTCGAAGCGACCGACGACGTCGAGACGGTGCTCGCGGCGAGCCCGGGGGCCGTGGTCTACGCCGCTTCCGGTGACGTCCGGTTCGACGGCGCGTTCGCCGACATCGTGCGGGCCGTCCGGGCGGGCGCGGTCGTCGTGACGCCGGCCCTCTACCCGCTCTACGACCAGCGCAACGCGCCGCCGGAGCTGCGCGACCCGGTGCTGAAGGCGATCGACGAGGGCGGCGGCTCGCTGTTCGTCTCCGGCGTCGACCCCGGCTGGGGCAACGACGTGCTGCCGCTGCTGATCAGCGGGCTCGGCACCGACGTCGACGTCATCCGCTGCCAGGAGATCTTCGACTACTCGACCTACGAGCAGCCCGACTCCGTCCGGTACCTGGTCGGCATGGGCCAGCCGATGGACTACGACCCGCCGATGCTGATGACCGGCGTGCCGTCGATGGTGTGGGGCGGGCAGGTGCGGCTGATCGCGCGCGGCCTCGGCGTCGAGGTGGCCGAGCTGCGCGAGACGCTCGACCGGCGGCCCCTGGAGGAGACCGTGTCCACGCGGACCATGGGCGAGTTCGAAAAGGGCACGCAGGGCGCGGTGCGGTTCGAGGTCCAGGGGATCGTCGACGGCGAGCCGCGGATCGTCGTCGAGCACGTCACCCGCATCCACCCGTCGTGCGCGCCGGACTGGCCGACGCCGCCGAGCGGGGACGGCGCGCACCGCGTGATCATCGAAGGCCGGCCGCGCATCGAGGTCAGCGTCGAAGCTTCCGACGAAGGCGAAAACCGGTCCGCGGGCGGCAACGCGACCGCCGTCGGCCGGCTCGTCGGCGCCATCGACTGGCTGGCCGGCGCGGAACCCGGTCTCTACGACGCACTCGACGTCCCGCTGCGCCCGGCAGCCGGCAAGCTCGGAAGGAGGCGCTCGTGAACATCGACATCCCCGAGGGCAAGGACCCGATCGGGTACGTGTGGGGCGAGCTGGTGCCCGGCATCGGGATCGCCGCTTCGCAGTTCTCGCTCGCGGTGTACGAGCACACCACGCTGGGGCTGCGGGAGTTCGAGGCCGCGCGGCTGCGGATCGCGCAGCTCAACGGCTGCGTCTTCTGCCTGGACTGGCGGACCGAACGCGACGGGCAGAAGGTCGAGGAGGAGTTCGCGGACGCCGTTCTCGATTGGCGCACGACGGACCGCTTCGACGAGCGCACGCGCCTCGCGGCCGAGTACGCCGAGCGGTACACCCTCGACCACCACAACCTGGACGACGAGTTCTGGAAGCGGATGTCCGCCTGCTACAGCCAGCAGGAGATCGTCGAGCTCAGCATGAGCCTCGGCGCGTGGCTGGCTTTCGGGCGCCTCAACCACGTCCTGGGTCTCGACGTCGTCTGCGTCCTGCCGTCCCACCGGTCGTGAGTGGTCCGGGCGGTCCTGACCGCCCGGACCACTCACGACCCGGGTGGGGCTAGAAGTCGGTCGCGATGATCTTTTCGATGTTGCGCTCGGCCAGCGCCGTGATCGTGACGAACGGGTTGACGCTGGTGTTGCCCGGGATCAGCGAGCCGTCGATCGCGTACAGGCCCGGGTGGCCGGCGAGCCTGCCGTAGTTGTCGGTCGCCTTGCCGAGCACCGCGCCGCCGAGCGGGTGGTAGGTGAGATGGTCGCCCCAGATCTTGTACACGCCGAAGAGGTCGGTCCGGTAGATCGTCCCCTCCGTCGAGTTGATCTTGTCGAAGATGGTCTTCGCCATGTCGATCGACGGCTGCTTCCACGCCGTCTGCCAGTTCAGCTCGACCGCGCGCGTGGTGGGGTTCCAGGTGAACTGCGCGCGGTTCGGGTTCTTCGTGATCGACAGGTAGAACGACGCCCACGTCTCGATCCCGGTCGGCAGCGGCGCGACCTCCGCGAAGGCACCGCCCGCGTTCCAGTTGTCGATGCCACCGCACGGGATGGACGACTGGAGGCTGCCCGTCGGGTCCCAGATGTGGTTGGCACGCCCGCACATCACGTTCCCGTTGTCGCCCCAGCCCTTGCCGACCTCGCCGTTCAGGTTGGGCAGCGCGCCGGTCGCCTTCAGCTTCACCAGCAGCTTGCTCGTCCCGACGCTGCCGGCGGCGAAGAACACCTTGGCCGCGGTCACGGTCTTGGTGGTGGCCACCGCGCCGGCGGTGGTCAGCTGCTCGATCGTCACCGTGTAGCCGCCGCCGGACGCGGGCACCACCTGCGTCACGCGGTGCAGCGGGGAGATGGTGACGCGGCCGGTCGCGGCGATCCGCGGGAGGTAGGTCTTCTGCAGGGACTTCTTGCCGTAGTTGTTGCCGTACAGGATTTCCCCGGCCAGCGCCGACTTCGGCACGGTGCCCGCGGCTTCCTGCTCCATGTAGTTCCAGTCGTACACGTCCGGCACGAACACGAACGGGAACCCGGACCGCTGCGCCTGTTTCCGGCCCACGCGGGCGTACTGGTAGGCGTCGGTGGTGTCGAACCAGGCCGGGCGGATGGTGGCGACGCCGAGCCCGGCGTTGGCGCGCGGGTAGTAGGTGTTGTACATCTCGTCCGCGTTGACCGTCGGGAGGATCGCGCCGAAGTTCTCCCGCTTGGGCGTGACGGCCATGCCGCCGTTGACGAGCGAGCCGCCGCCGACCCCGCGGCCCTGGTAGACGGTGATGCCGCTGAACTCCTCGGCGTCGAGGATGCCGGTGTAGCGCGGGATGTCCCGGTCGATGGGGAACCCGAGGAAGTTGGACAGCGGCTGCTTCGTCTTGGTGCGCAACCAGAACGAGCGCTGGTCGGGGGTGGTCGTGTTGGCGAAGATCTTGCCGTCCGAGCCGGGCGTGTCCCAGGCCATGCCCATTTCGACCATGTGCACGTCGACGCCGGCCTCCGCGAGCCGGAGCGCGGCGACCGAGCCGCCGTAGCCGGTGCCGATCACCAGCGCGGAGACCGAGGCGCCGTCGGGGATGGCGGCCTTGGTGGCCGCTCCGGCGGTCGTGGCCGACGCTCGGCCGGCCAGCGCGGCACCCGCCAAGATAGAACCGGTTCCTGCGATGAAGAGACGGCGGGAAACTCCCCCAGAAGCTGTACTCCACATGGATTCGTCGCGCATGTGATAGTCCTCACCGTTGAGGTATATTAGAACAGGTTATAGCTCAGTGGTGCAGACAAGTCGACATATACCCACGAGTAACATCGCCGGGTTGTGCGGGAGTTCCGCTGAATGGGCCATGATGGACGACTGTGGAGTCGACCCGTGTGGACCGCTGGCTGTGGGCGGTCCGGCTGACGAAGACCCGACCGGACGCCGCGGCGGCGTGCCGCGGCGGGCACGTGCGCGTCAACGACAAACCCGCGAAGCCCGCGACGACCGTCGTCCCGGGCGACGAAGTGCGCCTGCGCATCGCCGGCACGACCAAGGTCCTCGACGTGGTCCGCGTGATCCAGAAGCGCGTCGGCGCCCCGGACGCGGCGACGTGCTACGTCGACCGCACCCCGAAACCCCCGCCGGAGACGGCGATCCCGGTCGCCCGCCGGGACCGCGGCGCGGGGCGGCCGACCAAAAGGGAGCGTCGCGTGCTGGACGCGTTCCGGCAGCAGGAGCCCTAGGCCGGCGGCTTCACGACGCCCGGCAGCAACGCCGGCTCGGCACTGGACGCCTTCGGTGCCGCGCGCGCGACCTCCAGGATCCGCGCTCGGCGTCGGCTCGCATCGCGCGGGCCCGAGCCGCCGATGGTCATCCGGTGACTTGATCGAGGGATCGCCGTCCGCGGCGCGGCTTGCCCGGACAGAGCGGGGAATTCCGCGGGCGCGGGTCGGGCCGTCCGGAAAACGGGTAGTCCCCCCTGCCGGTGCGCGATCCGCCGGCGTGGGCGATGGGGAGAGGACGTCATGGCGAGCAGCGCTGCCCGGGAACCGGGCGGCCCGGACCGGTTGCTGGCCGCGGTGCGGCCGCTCGTGGTGCGCTACTGCCGGGCCCGGCTCGGCACCGGGCAGGATCCCGACGACGTCGTGCAGGAGGTCTGCCTCGCGGTGCTGAAGGCCCTGCCCGGGCGGCGGCCGGAGCGGTCCTTCCCGGCGTTCGTCTGCGGGATCGCGCGCCACCAGGTCGAGGCCGCCCGCAAGGCCGCCGCGCGGCAGTGGGCCGAACCGGTCGCCGAGCTGCCGGACGAGGTCGACGCGGCGCTCGACCCCGAGCACCACGCGCTGCAGCGCGAACTCGGCGAGCGCATGGCGAAGCTGCTCCGGGTCCTGCCGGAGAAGCAGCGGGAAATCCTGGTGCTGCGCGTCGCCGTCGGCCTGTCCGCGGAGGAGACGGCGGAGGCGGTCGGGTCGACGCCGGGTGCGGTGCGCGTCGCCCAGCACCGGGCGCTGAGCCAGCTGCGCAAAGCCGTGGCGGGCTGAGCGGGCAAGGTCCCGCGCCGTGAGCTGAAGGTCCCCTTCAGCTCACGGCCGGAGTGACGCTCAGAGCCCGCGTTCGCCGATCATGCCGCGCAGCTTCGTCAGCGCGCGGTACTGCGTGATCCGGACGTTGCCCGGCGAGATGCCGAGCGCTTCCGCGGTCTCGTTCGCCGACAGCCCGACCACGATCCGCATCGACAGGATCTCCCGGTGCAGCGGCGGCAGCAGCGCGAGCAGCTTGCCCAGCCGGGCACCGAGGTCGAGGTCGAGCACGTGGCTCTCGGGCTCGTTGCCGCCGAGCGGGCGGTCCGGCAGCTCCGGCACCGGCTTCGACCGGTCGCGCGCCACCGACCGGAAGGCGTCGGCGACCTTGTTCGCGGCGATGGCCCGCACGAGGTACAGGAACGAGCCCCCGCGGTCCTGGTAGCCGGGCAGCACCTTGAGCACGGCCAGGCACACCTCCTGCGCGACGTCGTCGGCGGAGAGGTAGGAGAGGTCGCGCCCGCCGATCCGCGCGCGGCAGTACCGCACGACGGTCGGCTTGACCAGCCGCAGCAGCGTCTGCACGGCCTCCGGGTCCCCGGCCCGCGCGGCCGCCACGACGGGGTCGAGCTCCTCCTTCCCCAGCTTGCCCTCCGGCCGCGGCAAGTCCGCCGGCACGGAATAGCCGTCCAGTGCTTCCGGCGCCGCCGGCGCCGAGATCACGGTTTCCACGGGTCCCTCCTCGCGTCCGCCACCAGGGGCGTCATCGATCGCCGCCGGACCGCGGGTCCTCCGAGACCCGCATCCGCACGTCGCGTTCCAGTTGCCGCAGCGCGGCTTCGAGCCCGGGCGCCACGGGCAGCCTGCCGCGGCCGAGCAGCACGATCCCGTCGTCCTCGGTGCGCCGCGCGACGGCGAACAGCCCCAGCCCGCGCTCCAGCGACCCGGGCACCGGCATCGCCGACACCAGCACGGCGTCGTCGGCCCGTTCGAGCACCCGCACGCCGGGCACGGCGGCGAGGGCCGCCGCGAAATCGGCGTGCGCCCCCGGCCCCATCACCTGGCTGACCACGGTGGCGCCGGGGGCGAACCCGGTCAGCGAACAGGTGGTCGCGGCCGACCACAGGTAGCCGCCCGCGACGACCACGAGCAGGATGACGAGGAGGGTCACGGCTCCGCCCGCCTCACCGGCCACTGTGGATCATCCGCGCATTCCATGTCCGCTCCTACGATTCGCACTCCGAACAATTCGGTTATCGAGGCGCTGACCTGGGGCGTTGCACGGCCGCACTTCTTGTCCACAAGTTGTCCGTTAACCAGAAACCGCCTGTTCGGCGGCCCCGGCGGACACCACCGGACTACAGGTCAAATTCTTGACAATTCCCGCCGGCGCGCGAAGAGCGGTAGCGAAAACGAGCCCGGCACCGATCCTCCGCCCGTACCGCCGCCGACCACCAGGACCCCATCATGATCACCCACTGAAATGCCCCCACTTGACGCCACCGGAGAGTGTTCCCCGATGACGGATCCCGATCCCGGTCTGTCCGGCACCCGCACGGCGGACCGATTCGACGTGTTCCTGTGTTTCACCCGGGCCGACCCCGACGGCGCGATCGCGGTCGACCGGATCGAAGAAGCGCTGCGCGCCGCCGGGCTTCGCGTGTTCCGCGACTCCGGGATCGGCCTTTTCGAACCGATCACCCGTGAACTCGCGGACGCAATCGCCGGTTCGCGCGTGCTGCTCGTCTACTATTCGCGGATCCTGCCGTCCCGGTACGCGTGCCAGTGGGAATTGACGGCCGCGTTCGTCGCCGCGCGGCGCCACGGCGACCCGGCGGACCGCGTGCTGGTGATCAACCCGGAACCGGGGACCGACCACCTCGCACCGGTCGAGCTGGCCGACGCGAAGTTCTGCACCGGCCCGGTGACCGACGGCGCGCTGCCGGAGCTGGTCGGCCGGGTGCGGCGGAAGGTGGAGCGCACCCGCGTCCCGCTCGGCGCACCCACCGGGCGGACGGCCCCGCCGGGCCGGCGGCCGCCACCGCGGCTCGCCGGCCGGTACCCGGAACTGTGGTCCGTCCACAGTGCACTGAACGCGGCCGCTTTCCCTTGCGCCACAGCGTATTCGCGGCCGGTGGCCGTGCTGCGCGGCCTGCCGGGCGCGGGCAAGACGGCGCTGGCCGAGCAGTACGCCTACCTGTTCCACGACGCGTTCGGCGGCGGGGTGATCCGGCTGGGCCCGTTCGGGCACCACGAACCGGACGACTTCCTCGCCCAGTTCCCGCTCGCCCTCGCCCGGGCCGCCGCGGACCGCCTCGGCACGGACGTGTCCGGGCTGGACCTCGACCGCCTGCGCGAGCTGCTCGCCGACCGGCTCGACGCGGCGGGCGACCGGGTGCTGGTGCTCGTCGACGACGTCCCGGCGGGCCTGCCGCCCGCCGTCCTCGACCGGCTGCTGCTGCCGAGCGACCGGGTGCACACGCTGATCACCAGCCGGTACGGGCACGCGCCGTGGGACGCGGCGACGATCGAGCTCCCCGGCCTCACGCCGGAGGAGGGCCTGCGGCTCTTCTCGGAGTTCCGGGCGCCGGCCGACGACGCCGAACGCGAGGCCGTGCTCCGCTTCGCCGACCGCTGCGGCGGGCACCCGGTCACGTTGCGGGCCACCGCGTTCGCGGTCCGGCACCGGCCGGGGCCGCTCACCGACGACGTCCTCGCCGCGCTGCCGGACACCGCGCCGCAGGCGATCCGCGACCTGCTCGCCGAACTCGGCCCGCTGGCCCGCGACGTCGTCCGGCTGGGCACCGTGCTGGCGCCGGTGCCGTTCCCGGCGGACCTGGCGTGCGCGGTGCTCGGCCCGGTCGGCGCGCCGGAGCTGACCGCGGCCGTCGACGACCTCGTCACGCGGGGGTTCGCCGTCCTGACCGACGGCGAACTGCGGCTGCAGGCCCTCGTCGTCGAGGTCGCGCGCACCGAACCCGCCCCCGCCGAGTTCGCGACGCGGGCGGCCGAGGCGCTCCTCGACCGGCTCCCCGGCGACCGCGACTTCCTGCTCCAGCACGCCCGCGCGCTGGCCGAGCACGCCCCGGGCCACCGGGTCCGGCTGCTCCGCCCGGTGGCCGCGGCGTACGAGGCGCAGGGCGACCCGGGCACGGCGGGCGAGGTCCACGCGGTCATCCTCGCGACGGGCGATGCCACCTCGGGCGACTTCACCGCGGCGGCCCGCGTCGAGATCGCCTGCGGGCTGTACGCGGAAGCCGCCGGCCACGCGCGGGCGGCGCTGGCGCGCGCCGGCGACGAGGCCGAGCGGTACGCCGCCGGTCTCACCGAAGCGCAGGCCCTCGACTGCCAGGGCGACTACGCCGGCGCCGACCGGACGTTCTGGGCGCGGCACGGCGACGACCTCCCGGCCGAGGGCGAAGAGCGCTACCGGGCCGCGCTCGCCGTGGCCGTCGCCCGGCGGCTGCGCGGACGGCCGCGGGACGCCGTCGCACTCCTCGACCCCCTGCTCGCGGAGCTGCGGGACGCGCCACCGGGCCCGGTCCGCGACGAGCTCGCGCCGGCCACCCGCCTCGAGTACGCGCGGAGCCTCCAGCTGGCCGGGCGGCCCCGGCGGGCGCGGGAGGTCGCCGGCGAAGTCGTCGACGAGTACCACGCGAGCGGCCGGGAGCGGCACGCCCGCTGCGTCGAAGCCGAGCTCGTGCGCGCCGACGCGATGCTGGCGCTCGACCTGCGCGACCTGCGCGCCACCCCGGCGGACTGGGAGCGTTCGGCGGCCGAGCTGCGGGAGCTCGAGGGGAACTACGCGAAGCGGTACGGCTCCGAGAACCCGCTGACCTTGACCGCCGCCGTGTTCGCCGACCGCGCCCTGCTGGCGCTCGGCCAGCCGAAGCGGGCGCTGGCCGTGCTGTCCGCCACCGAGCAGGTCGTGCTGCGGGTGCTCGGCGCGGACCACCCGCTGCGCTACCGGATCCGGCACGGCATGGGCCTGGCGCACGCCCAGCTGCGCGAATTCGGCCGCCAGGCCGAACTGCTCGAAGACATCCTCGAACCGCAGATCCGGCTGCTGGGGCGCACCCATCCGGAAACCGTCGAGACCCGGCTCGACCTGGGGATCGCACTGGCGCTGAGCGGCCGCGGCCCGCGCGCGCGGGCGACCGAGCTGGTCGACGGCGCCGCCCGCGACCTCGTCGACGCGCTGGGTGCGGCCACCGAACTGTCGGCC
Organism: Amycolatopsis sp. FBCC-B4732; assembly: GCF_023008405.1. NCBI lineage: Bacteria > Bacillati > Actinomycetota > Actinomycetes > Pseudonocardiales > Pseudonocardiaceae > Amycolatopsis > Amycolatopsis sp. FBCC-B4732. Next base: position 56,113 of record NZ_CP095376.1, on the reverse strand, counting down.
AAGGCACAGGCCGCGAAGCGCGTCGTGCGGCTACCGCGGCCGTTCGTGTCCGCGCTGTTCACCGTCGAACGGCTGATCTGGCCGGGCCGCGAGAAAGGCGAATAACCATGGAACGTCAGCTGGCCGACCGCTACCGGCTCGGCCCTCCCCTCGGTCGCGGACCGGCGGGCGAAGTCTTCACCGGCACCGGCCCCGACGGCCGCGAGTACGCCGTCAAGCTCCTCGACGCGCGCCTGACCGGGAACCGGGACGCCGTCGAAGGGTTCCTGCGCGCGCAGTCCCCGCTCGTCGGGCTGGTGCACGAGCACCTGGTGACCCTGCACGACATCGTCGTCGAGGGCGACGTGGTCGCGCTGGTCGTGGACCGGGTGCCGGGTGGCTCCCTGCGCGAACGGCTGAGCGCGTCGGGGACGCTGCTGCCCGCCGAGCTCGCCCGGATCGGCGCCGGGATCGCGGCGGCGCTGCAGGTGGTGCACGACGCCGGGGTCGTGCACGGCGACGTCAAGCCGTCGAACGTGCTGATGGACGACACGGGTGCGGTGCGGGTGCCGAAGCTGACCGACACCGGCGTCGCGCTCCTGGCCCCGCAGCGGACGCACACGTCGCTGGCGACCGCGTCGAAGTACGCGGCACCCGAGGTCGTGCGCGGCGAGCGGCCGGGGCCCGCCGCCGACCTCTACTCGCTGGGCGTCGTGCTCTACGAGCTCTACTGCGGGGTCGCGCCGTTCGCCGGCGGGTTCGTCCGCGACGCGGGCGAGGGCCCGGGCCGTCCCGGGGAAATCCCGGCGCCGCTGTGGGACCTGCTGCGCCTGCTGCTGGCCGTCGAGCCGTCGCTGCGGCCGCGGGCGGGCCAGGTCGCGACCGTGCTCACCGCGATGCTGCCGGACCTCGTCGGGGCCCCCGTCGGGCCGCGCCTCGACCGGCCACCGCCCACCGAAACCGCGCGGAGCCACGCGGCCCCGCCACCCTTCCCGATCGGAGACGACATGTTCGGCGAGCAGTTGTACAGCCCACCCCCGAAGAAGCGGAAGAAGTGGATCCCCTTCGCGGCCGCGGCGGTGGTGCTGGCCGCGGCCGGCGTCACGACGGTGGCGCTGGCGAGTTCGGGCGGCACCCCGTCGGCGGCACCCGCGCCGGTGACGGTCACGCAGGCGCCGCCCACCGCCACGGTGACCGCCGCCCCCACCAGCGCGAGCACGACGTCCGCCTCGGCCGTCCCCGCCTCCGCCTCCGGTTCCGCCGGGGAAGCGACGGTCGAGCAGTACCTCGACGAAGTGAGCCCGGTCGACGGGTCCTTCGACGGCAGCCACCAGACCGGCAACATCGCGGGCAAGCCCTACCTGCACACCGTGGCCAAGCAGATCCGGGAATGCGCGGACGCGGGTTCGGTGGAGTGGAACATCTCGAAGGGCTACCGGAAGTTCACCGCTTCGGCCGGCCTCGACGACAACTCCGCGGACTCTTCGCTGAAGGTGCAGCTCGAGGTCTTCGGCGACGGCAAAAAGCTGCTCTCGGCGACCCTCGAACTGAACAAGCTCACGGCGGTCGACCTCGACGTCACCGGTGTGCTGCGGCTGAAGATCGGCTGGCAGCCGATCAAGGCCGGGCAGACCTGCGGGGACACGAACAACTACCTGAACCTCGGCGAGGCCAAGCTGCTCGGCGTACCCGGCGAGGTGCCGACGTCCCTGGCCCCGACCGGCTGATCCCGACCTCGTGAGTGAGAAACAGGGTCAGAAAACTGTTTCTCACTCACGAGGCAGTTCGGTGCCGGGTTGCCAGCGGATGCCGTAGGCGAAGCCCGGGGCCAGGTGCCGGAACTGGACGTGCACCTCGCCGGCGTCGTCGGCGGTCAGCGCCGTGCCCCGCGGGAACCGGTCGCGCGTGTCGTTCTGGAACGCCCGCTCCAGCCGCACGATCCGGTCCGGCACCTCGTCGCGGAAGCGGACGTGCAGGTCGAACAACTCGCACGGGTGCCGCGGGACGCACACGTAATGCGGTTCCCGCAGCCGCGCCCGGAACCGCAGTGCGATCTCGTGCTGCTGACCGCGCTGCAACGGCACCGGCAATCGCAACGCGAGGCCGACGCGGTCGCTCGACTCCATCTCGCGCTTGGTGAGCACACCGCCGTGGAACACGTCGACCTCGAGATCCGCCGCACTCACCGAATCCCCGGAATTGGCCAGCGTCGTGAGCGTCAGCGCGAGATCGAGTTCACTGATTTCGTCCGCGTCCGCGACCACCCGCCGGATTTCGAACACCTCCGCCACCGGCTGGTCCAGCGCCAGTGAGACGCGCAGTTCTTCGGTGTGCCAACTGCGGCTCGGGTAGGGCGACGGAGACTGCTGCCTGCCCGCCGCCACTGCCATTGCCGCGATCTGCTCGATGCCGTCGTCGATGCGCCGCCGGACGGTGCGGTCGTCGCGGTCCAGCGTGATCGCCGCCCAGTGCACCCGCTCCTGGTAGAACGGCTTCCGGGCGGCTTCGTCCAGCGCGAACGCCGCCAGCAGGGCGATCTTCAGGTCCTCCGGCAGCGTCTCGACGAGCGGACGCAAGCGATTCGCGAGTTTACGCCGGATCTCCACGGTGTCGTCATCTTCCAAAATGCCACATGTGCGGCGCAACGCCGGGCCGACCCGATCGCCGAGCGGTGTGGTGAAAATTGCCCTCCCCTTGCGGAGAATCTTCAGCTCACCGACCACGTCCGCCGCACTCAGGTCCACCGTTCCTCCCCTGCCCGTCCCACGCACGGGGATCAATAATCGTCACCCCCGCGGCCGGTGTCCAGTCGATCATGGCGGGACGAACGGATCGTTATGCCGGGGTTTCCTTTCCTCTCGTTAGCGGAAACAGGAAACTCCTTGTCGGACCGTTCCGATCGGCCGCATTCTTCAAGGGCCGCACCGATTCCGCGGCGATAAACCACAAGACCACGGGATGTTCCCGGGTGCCCGAGTGGCGCCCGCGTGCGCCCAGTCGAAGGAGTCGAAATGAAGGTCGTCTGTTCGTTTTCGCTGCTCCTGCGGCTGGCTTTTCGGCTGATCGCGGCGGCGCTGGTGGCCGGGGTCGTGCTGAGCCACCAGCCGGTCCCCGCCACCGCGCCGCAGCAGCTCACCCCGGTGGTCGCCGCGTACGGAGAGGAGGTGCGGTAACGATGCAGACCCACGCCATCGGGCTCGTCCTGGCCCTGCTGACCGTCGTGTTCGGCTGAGGCCGGCATGCGACACGACCACGAGCCGGCCGGGGCCGCCGCCCCGGCCGGCCTTCCCGGACGGTGTCCCGGCACCGTCTCCATGGCCATACTTGTCCTTCGACGAGGGTGGGTGCTGATGAGCGAACGAGCGACGTTCGGCGCCGAGCTGCGCCGCCTGCGCCGTGCCGCCGGCCTCTCCCTCACGGAACTGGCGGACCGCGTCCACTACAGCAAGGGCTACCTGAGCAAGGTCGAAACCGGGCTCACGACGCCCAACGCGGCGCTCGCCGCCCTGTGCGAGGCCGAACTCGGCGCGCCAGGGGCGCTCACCGCGCTGCTCCCGCGGGAACCGGCCCGCCGGCGCACCCGGCCCGACGTCCGCCCGTCGGGGCTGCCGCCGGCGACCGCGGACTTCACCGGCCGGGCCGCCGAACTGCAGGCGGTCCGCGACGCGCTCGAAGCCGACGCCGGCGTCTGCGTCGTTTCCGGCATGGGTGGCGTCGGCAAGACCGCGCTCGCGGTCCGCTGCGCCCACCGGCTCGAAGCGGCGTTCGCCGACGGCTGCCTGTTCGTCGACCTCCGCGGCCAGGGCGACACCCCGGTGCCCGCCGCCGCGGTGCACGACCGCCTGCTGCGCGTGCTGGGCGTGCCGGCGGAGCAGATCCCGGCCGACCCCGACGACCGCGCCGCCCTCTACCGTTCGCGGCTGCGCGGCCGCAGCCTGCTGCTTGTGCTGGACAACGCGGGCAGCGCCGCGCAGGTCCGCCCGCTGCTGCCGGCCGAACCGAAGTGCCGCGTCCTGGTCACGACCCGCTCGCGGCTGAGCGCGCTCGACGACGTCCGGCACGTCTCGCTCGACGTGCTGCCCGCCGCCGCCGCGACGGAGCTGGTCTCCGCGCTGACCGGCGCCGGCGAGGTGGACGCCGCCCGGGTCGCGGAGCGGTGCGGCCGGCTGCCGCTGGCCATCCGGATCGCCGCGGCCCGGCTGCGCGCGCACCCGGCGTGGGACCTGGCCGAACTCGACCGCCGGCTGGCGAGCGAAGCCGGCCGGCTCGGCCAGCTCGACGACGGCGAACGCAACCTGTCCGCGGTCTTCTCGGTGTCGGCCAGGCAGCTCGGCGCCGCGGAGGCCCGGCTGTTCGGGCTGCTGGCCCTGCACCCTGGCAGCGACTTCGACGTCCTCGCGGCGAGCGCGCTGGCCGGGCTCCCGCCGCGGGAGACCGACCGGCTGCTCGACCGGCTGCACGAGGCGTACCTGGTCACCCAGCCCGCGGCCGACCGCTACGGCTTCCACGACCTCCTGCGCGAGTTCGCCGCCGGGAGCCTGGACGACGAACGGGGCGAGCGGGAACGGGCGTTCGGCAGGCTGGCCGCGTTCGCCGTCCGGGAGGCCGAGCGGGCCGACCGGGAACTGGCCCCGCAGCGCTACCGCCCGGACATCGGCTACCCCGCCGGCCTCCCCGAGCCACCGGCGGTCGACGCCGTCACGTGGTTCCGCGCCGAGTGGCCGAACCTGGTGGCGCTCTGCCGCCGGGCAGGCGAGCTGGGCGAACACGACCGGTGCTGGCAGCTCGCGTTCTTCCTGCGCGGCTACTTCTTCCTGGCGAAGCTGTGGGACCCGTGGATCGCGACGCACCGCTGGGCCCGCGCGGCGGCCGAAGCGGCGGGCGACCGGTGGGCGCTGGCCACCACGACGGCCAACCTCGGCGTCGCACTGGTCGACCGCGGCGACCTCGACGGCGCGTCCGAGTGCTACCGCGAAGCCCTGCGGGAGTACCGCGCGATCGGCGACCGCCACGGCGAGGCGACGGCGCTCGCGCACCACGCCTGGGCCGACCACTACCGCGGCGAGCACGCGGCCGCGCTGCGGGCGTTGCGGACGGCGCTGGAGTTCTACGAGCAGACGGGCAGCGAGCGCAACGCCGCCATCACGAACCGCGGCATCGCCCTGGTGCTCGTCGGCCTCGGCGAGGCGGCCGAAGCCGCGGAGCTCGCGACCGGCACGCTGGCCGTGTTCGACCGGCTGGACCTGGACTTCGACGCCGCGATGGCGTTGAACTGCCTGGGCTGGGCGCGTTTCCACACCGGCGAGCACGATCTCGCGTCCGCGGCCTACCGCGAAGCGGCGGCGCGGGCGGAAGCCTGCGACAGCAGTCATGAGGCGGCACGCGCGTACACGGGCCTCGGCAACGTGGCGGCCGCCAGCGGTTCACGCGAGGAGGCCGCCGGGTTCTGGGCCCAAGCCGACGAGATCCACCCCGACCTCGACCCCGTCGTCATCGGCGAAGCCCGCACCCGGCACGCGTAACGAGAACCCACGGGACACCGACTCTGGTGGCGCCCCCGAGCGGACGGAGAACGATGGTGACGCGCCGCCCCCGGGTTTTCGTGTCGTATTCGCACGACGACGAGACCCACAAGACACTCGTGCGCCGGTTCGCCGAGTTCCTGCACCGGCACGTGGGTCTCGAGGTGCACCTGGACCAGTGGGCGGACGGGTACCGCATCGACTGGGCGAAGTGGGCGGCGCGCCAGCTGCAGCAGTCCGACTTCACGCTCGCGATCGCGTCCCCGGTCTACCGGCGGCGGCTCGACGGCGACGAGCCGCCGCAGATCGGCTGGGGCGCCCAGTTCGAGGGCGCCATCCTGCGCAACCAGCTCAGCAGCGACATCGACGAGTACACCGCGCGGATCCTCCCGGTCGTGCTGCCCGGCCGGGCGATCGAGGAGATCCCCGGCTTCCTCACGCCCTATTCCGCGTCGCACTACAAGATCCAGCAGTTCCAGCTGGACGATCCCGGCGTGCAGAGCCTGATCCGGGCGATCGCCGGCCAGGCCGAACACCCCAGGCCCGGCAGCGAGCCGGGGGAGTTCGCCGTTCCCGGTTTCGTCCCGCTCGCGCGGCGCCGGAAACTGTTGCTGACCACCGAATTGAAGCCGGTTTCGAAGGGGCCGGACGTCCGGCTCGGCGCGGTCGGCATCGACGGCACGCACTACGGCAACGGCATCGCCTACCGCTGCTCGATGTTCTGCAGCGAACCCCGCGGCGTCGTCGAATACACCCTCGGGCGGAAGTACAAGAAGTTCGAGGCGACGGTCGGCGTCCTCGACGACGCGAGCGACGCCCAGCAGACCGGCTACTTCGAGGTCTTCCTCGACGGCGTCGCCCACCCCGGGGCCACCGTGAAGCTCGGGTCGCCGGCGCACCTCGGCGTCGACGTCTCCGAAGTGCTCCGGCTGCGGCTCGTGGCCTACCGCACCGACACTACGGTCCACCCGATGCTCGCCGGCGCGCGGATGGCGGGCGGGCTGTCCAACGGCCTGCCCGAACTCGGCTGGGGCGACCCGGCGCTCTACACCTGATCGTGGCCGGTGCGGCCGGGTTGGCGCCCGGCGGGGCCGGGTATTCGTCGATCATGAGCCCGAGGATGTGGCGGCTGCTGATTTCGGGGTCGCTGCGGCTGTTCCTGATCAGCGCCGTCCCGACCGCGGAGCACCTCTCCGTGGTCGTCGGGCCGGCGGCCGGGGTGATCGCCTTCGTCGTGCCCGCACCGCGCGGGCCGGGTGGCATGGGGGCGTCCGGCTAGCCCGCTACCAGCGGCGCAGCTTCTCGGGGTTCCGCACCGCCCACACGCGCCGGATCGCGTCCCCGGCGACGTCGAACGCGATGACGGCCACGACCACGCCCTCCTGGCGGGCGACGAGCCCCGGCCGGCCGTTGACCGCGGTCTCGGTGAGCGTCATCCCGGACACGCGGCTCGCGAGGCCCACGGCGTAGCGCGCGACCCGCTCGCCGCCCTCGATCGGGTGCAGCACCGCGGCCGCCAGGCCCCCGCCGTCGGCCGTCACCGTGGCTTCGGGGTCGAGGAGGCCGAGCAGGCCGTCGATGTCCTTGGCCTCCCAAGCCTCCTTGAAGGCCCGCACGACCGCGGCACTCCCCCGCGACGGCGGCGGGACCGGCCGGACCCGCCGCCGCGCGGTGGAGGCGAGCTGGCGGCACGCGGCCGCCGACCGGTCGAGGACCACCGCGACCTCGGCGAACGGGTAGCCGAACACGTCGTGCAGGACGAACGCCACCCGCTCGGCCGGCGTCATCGCGTCCAGCACGACGAGGAACGCCACGGTGACCGACTCGGCCAGCGCGACGCGGTCGGCGGGATCCCCGAGCGGGTCTTCGGGCACCGGCTCGGGCAGCCACTCGCCGACGTACCGCTCCCGCCGGACCCGCGCCGACCCGAGCAGGTCGAGGCAGATGCGGCTGGCGACGGTCGTCAGCCACGCACCCGGGGACTCGATCGCTTCGCGCTGCGGCGCGGACAGCGCGTACCACCGCCCGAAGGCTTCCTGGACGACGTCTTCGGCGTCGGCGAGCGAGCCGAGCAGCCGGTAGGCGAGGCCGGTCAGCTGCCGCCGCTCGTGCACGATCGCAGTGGTCATGACCCCTTGACGAGCTTCGGGGTGCGGTTGTGACATTCAGCGGCGCCGCACGCACCGGCCGCGCAGCACGACCGCCACCGGCGCGGCCAGACTGTCGAGGTCCTCCCGCGGGTCGCGGTCGTAGACCACGGCATCGGCGGGCGCGCCCGGCTCCAGACCGCGCAAACCCAGGTATTCGCGCGCGCTCCACGACGCCGCCGCCAGCGCGTCGTGCGGCCGGACGCCCGCGGCCGCCAGCGCGCGGATCTCCGCCAGGATCCCGCCGTGCGGCAGGGAATCCGTGCCCGCCAGCACCCGCACCCCGGCTTCGGCCGCGGCCGCCGTCAGCGACGCGTGGACGCGCGCGCCGCTGAGGTACCAAGTCCGCTGTGGACTGTCCGGGGCCTGTTCCCGGCGCGCCAGCCCGGCGTTGACGGCCGACAACGTCGGCGTCAGCGCCGTTCCCCGCGAAGCCATCCGCGCCAGCAGGTCCGGGTCGAGGCACATGCCGTGCTCCAGCGAATCGACGCCCGCCGCGACCGCCGCCGTGCCGCCTTCCGGGTGCTGGCTGTGCACCGCCACCCGCCCGCCGACCGCGTGGACCTCGCGCACGACCGCCGTCAGCACGTCGGCCGGGACCGCGGAGTCGCCGACGCGCCAGTCCGCGATGATCTTCGCCCAGCCGGTCCGCGCGGCCTGCGCCGCCGCCAGTGCGGGCAGCTCGGCGTGGTCCGCGCGGCGGCCCCAGCCGTCGAAGAACTGGCCGTGCTGGGCCAGCCACGGCCCCGCGTGCCGGGCGCGCGGCACGTCCGGGTCCTCGCCGAACCACGGCGGTGGCTCGCCCGGCAGGCCCGGCGAGCGGATCAGCGTGACGCCGGCGTCGACGTGCTGGTGCAGCTGCGCCCGCAGCACCTCGTCGTCCATCGGCTGCCCCGGCTCGGTCGCGCCGGGGTGCGTGTGCGCGTCGACCAGGCCCGGCACGAGCCAGCCCTCGCCCACGAGGGTCGCGCCCGGGACCGGGTCGGTGGTCCAGCGGTCGCCGTCGGCGTAGAGGTCGGCGTACTCGCCGTGCGGCAAGGCGTAGCCCCGGATGCGGATCACCACGACACCGAACGTACCCGCGTACGCACCCCGGCGTAGCCGCAAGAGCCGTACCACGGCGGACGACCCCGAGGGCCCCGGTCCCGAGGATGGGAGGCGTCGAAAAGGAGGCACCATGACGCTCAAGGCCCGGGCCCGGAAGTGGTGGCTGGTGGGGCACATCGTCTCGGCCGGCGCGTGGATCGGAATCGACGCCGTGCTGGGCATCCTGGTCTGCACCGCGCTGCTCACCGGCGACGCCGCCGTCAGCGCCACCGCTCTCCAGGCGCTCAAGCTGTTCGCCGTGTGGCCGATGCTGACCGCCGCGCTCCTCGCCCTCGGCACGGGCGCCGTGCTCGGCCTCGGCTCGAAGTACGGCCTGGTCCGCTACTGGTGGGTGGCCGTCAAGCTCTCGATCAACGTCCTGATGGCGCTGCTGATCCTCTTCGCGCTGCGCTCCGGCGTCGACCAGGCCACCGAGCGGCCCGAGGGACTGCTCTACCCCGTGGTCGTCGCCCCCTGCCTGTTGCTGTTCGCCAGCGTCCTCGCGGTCTTCAAGCCGTGGGGCCGCGTCCGGAAGGAGTCCCGTGACCCAGCCCGTGGAAACGACCGCGCTGACCAAGCGCTACGGACCGGCCGCCGCCGTCGAGGACCTGAACCTCTCGGTGCCCGCCGGTGAGGTGTACGGCTTCCTCGGCCCCAACGGCGCCGGCAAGACGACGACGCTGCGGATGCTGCTCGGCCTGATCCGGCCGACCTCGGGGAGCGTCCGGGTGCTCGGCGCCGCGCCCGGCCCGGGCAGCCTCACCCGCGTCGGCGCGCTCATCGAAGGTCCCGCGTTCTACCCGTACCTGTCCGGCCGGGCGAACCTGCGGATCCTCGCCGACCACGCCGGGGTGCGGCGGACCCGCGTCGACGCCGTGCTCGACGTCGTCAGCCTCACCGACCGCGCCAAGGACCGGTACTCGACGTACTCGCTCGGCATGAAGCAGCGGCTCGGCCTCGCCGCGGCGCTGCTGAAGGACCCCGAGCTGATCGTCCTGGACGAGCCGACCAACGGCCTCGACCCGGCCGGCATGGCCGACATGCGGGTCACCCTGCGCAAGCTCGCCGCGGACGGTTGCACCGTGCTGCTGTCCAGCCACCTGCTGGCCGAGGTCGAGCAGATCTGCGACCGCGTCGGCGTGCTCGACCACGGGCGGCTCGTCATCGAGACCACCGTCGCGGACCTGCGGGCGGGCGGCGCGCTGCGCGTCGTCGCCGAACCCCTCGAGCAGGCCCGCGACCACCTGCGGCGGCGTTACGGCCACGTCCGCGCCGACGGACGGGCGCTCGAACTCGACGTCGACGCGGGCGAAGCCGGCCGCGTGAACGCCGGGCTCGTCGGCGCCGGCTGCGTCGTCAGCGAGCTGCGCTGGCACGAACCCGACCTGGAACAGACCTTCCTCGCCCTGACCGGAGGCACCCCCGATGCTGCTTGACATCCGCGCCGAGCTGCTCAAGCAGACCCGCCGCCCGGCGAGCTGGCTGCTGCTGGCCGTCGCTGTCGTGCTGAGCCTGACCTTCGGCTACGCCATCCCGTACGCCGGGCTGAGCGGGGCCACGTCCGGGCCACCCGGCTCGAACCGCGGGCTGGCGGCGATGCTGCCGGACGCCTTCATCGGCAGCGCGCTGGGCGGGCTGCCGATCTTCGTCGGTGCACTCGCGCTGATCTTCGGCGTGCTGGTCGCCGGCAGCGAGTACGGCTACGGCACGTGGAAAACGGTGCTGGTGCAGCACCCGTCGCGGATCGCGGTCTACGGCGCGAAGCTGGTCACCGTCGCGCTCGCCGCGCTGGCCGTCGTGCTCGCGCTGTTCGCGGCGACGGCGGGCGCGAGCGCGCTCGTCGCGGCGCTGCGGGACCAGCCGCTGACCTGGCCGCCGGTCTTCGACGTCGTCCGCGGCCTCGGCGCCGGCTGGCTGGTCACGACGATGTGGGGCGCGCTCGGCGTGCTGCTCGCGATCGGCCTGCGCTCGGTCGCGCTGCCGATCGGGCTCGGCCTGGTCTGGCTGCTGGCCGTGCAGAACCTCCTGGCGTCGATCGCCGCGCCGCTGCTGGACTGGGTCGCGCAGCTGCAGAAGGGGCTGCCGGGGCCGAACGCGGGCGCGCTGGCCGCCGCGTTCGGGGCGAGCGCACCGGGGGTCGGGCCGATCGTCGGGTCCGGGCAGGCCGCCGTCGTGCTGGCCGCGTACGTCGTCGGTTTCGGCGTCCTCGGCGGGTGGCTGCTGCACCGGCGTGACATCGCCTGAGCGCCCGGTGCGGTGCGCTTGTACCCGGTCACGCGCGGTGTAGTGTTTCCCGGTCCGACCGGCAGGCGTGACCCCACGTGAGGTGCGATGACAGTGCGGCGGTACCCGGTCGCGATCCTGCTCGTCGTCGTCACGGCGGTCGTGGTCGTGGTCAACGGGTTCGCGTTCTGGGGCGACGCCTTCGCGTTGTGGATCGACGACGCCATGCAGCTCGGCGCCGGGCTGGCCGCGGTCGTCTGCGGCATCGTCGTCGCCCGCCGGTTCCGCGGGCACCAGCGCTGGTGGCGGGTCCTGGTCGCGATCGGCATGGCCGGCTGGTCGCTCGGGCAGTGCGTCTGGTCCTGGTACCAGCTGATCGACGGGCGCGGGCTGCCGTCGCCGTCGCTGGCCGACGTCGGCTACCTGAGCTTCCCGGTGTTCGCGCTCGCCGCCCTGTTCGTGCTGGCCAGGGCGCGGGTCCGGCCGGACCGCGAACGCTGGCAGCCCGCGCAGTGGACGGCGCACTTCGGCGTCGCGCTGGTGCTCGACGGCCTGATCGTCACCGGCTCGCTGTTCATCCTCACCTGGACCGCCGCGCTCGCCCAGCTGGTCCGCGCCACCGCGCCGGACAAGCTGACCTGGGCGGTCGCGATCTCCTACCCGCTTTCGGACCTGGTGATCGTGGTCGTCGCGGTGCTGCTGGTCGTGTTCGACCGGGTGGACCGGCCCTATCGCGCGAACCTGCTGCTGGCCGCGGTCGGGATCGTCGCGCTCGCCGCGTCCGACAGCGTGTTCGCCTACCTCGTCAGCATCGGCGCGGAGAGCATGAAGCCGTGGTCGGACGGCGGGTTCGTGCTCGGCCCGCTGTTCATCGCGTACGCGCTGCTGGCCACGCCGGGCAGCCGGCGGCGCGACGACGCGAACCAGCCGGTCGGGATCGACTGGTGGCAGCTGGCGCTGCCGTACGTGCCGGTCACCGCGGTCGCGCTGCTGATCACCGTGCAGGTGGTGGCCGGTGCGGGCCCGGACGCCGTCGAGGTCTGCGTCGGCGTGCTCGTGGTGTTCCTCGTGCTCGCCCGGCAGCTGCTTTCCCTGCTGGACAACCGGTTGCTGCTGCGCCGCGTGTACGAAGGCCAGCAGCAGCTGACCCACCAGGCCTACCACGACCCGCTGACCGGGCTGGCCAACCGCGCGCTGTTCGCCGACCGGCTGGACCGCGCCGTCGAGAGCGGGCCGCGGCCGCTGGTGCTGATCTTCGTCGACCTCGACGACTTCAAGGAGGTCAACGACCGCTTCGGGCACGCGGGCGGCGACATCCTGCTGCACGCGGTCGCCCAGCGGCTGCTGAGCTGCGTCCGCGCGAGCGACACGGTGGCGCGGCTCGGCGGCGACGAGTTCGCGATCCTCCTGGAGGGCGAGGTGGACGCGCCGCAGGCCGTCGCCGACCGGATCCAGGGCGTGCTGCGGCGCCCGTTCGCGGTGCACGGCACGCTGGTCCCGGTCCGGGCGAGCATGGGCCTGGTGGTGCCGGACCCGGCCGAACCGCTGATCACGTCGGACGTGCTGCTCGGCCGCGCCGACACGTCGATGTACGCGGGCAAGCGGCTCGGCAAGGACACCACGGTGGTGTACCGCCCCTCCGAAGACGGCCCGCCCGACTTCCCGTCGGCCCTGCGCCGCGCGGACGGCGGCATCCCGGCGGGCTTCGGCCTGGTGTTCCAGCCGATCGTCCGGCTGCCGGACGCGACCCCGGTGGCGGTCGAGGCGCTGGCCCGCTGGACCACGCGCGACGGGACGTCGGTCTCGCCCGAGACGTTCGTCCGCGCCGCCGAAGGCGCCGGGATGGGCGCGGAACTGGACGCGCTGGTGCTGGACCTGGCCTGCCGCGAGATCACCGCGGCCGGCGTCGACCTGACGGTGCACGTCAACGTGTGCGCCAGCCGCCTCGGCGCCGAGGCGCTGGAGCAGAGCGTCGCGGCGAGCCTCGCCCGCTACGGCCTGCCCGCGGAGCGGCTCATCGTGGAGATCACCGAGACGGTCCCGGTCCCGGACCTCGCCGCCGGCGCCGCCGCGATCCGCCGCCTGCAGGCCCTCGGTGTCCGGGTGGCGCTCGACGACTTCGGGGCCGGGTACAGCTCGCTGACCGTGCTGCACGCACTGCCGGTCGACCAGATCAAGCTGGACCGCGCGCTGACGACCGGCATCCAGCCCGAGCGCGACGCGGCACTGTGCCGCTCGCTGGTCGCGCTGTGCCGCGACCTCGACGTGGCGGTGGTCGCGGAGGGCATCGAGACGGCCGAGCAGGCCGAACTGGTCACCCGGGCGGGCTGCCCCACCGCCCAGGGCTACCGGTTCGGCCACCCGGCCCCGCTGTCCTCGCTACGGCTCTCGGCCGCCCCGCTCACCGCGGGCTGAGGTCCGGGGTGCGCGGCAACGTCATGAAAGAGTCGTTCACTGCGTCCAACGCCAGGAAAGAGTCGTTCATGACGTCGCAGCCGGCCGGGGTCAGCCCGCCTTCACCTCCGGCGGCAGCACCCCGAAGATCGTCGCCGTCGAGCCCGCGCCCCGGCGGTTGATCGGGCCGCCCGCCAGTACCCACGCCCCCGTCGTGGGCAGCGCTTTCAGGTTCGCCAGGATCTCCAGGCTGATCCGGTGCCGCCGGTAGACCAGCTTCGACACCGTGTACGTCTCGTCGGTGCCGACGTCCGGGCTGAACGTGTCGGTGCCGGTGCCGCCGCGGCGGCCCAGCCGTCCGGTGTCGATCAGCCAGCGGACCGCGGGGATCGAGAAGCCGGGCTGGTGCAGCACGCCGTCCGCGCCGGTGTTCGGGTAGGCCGGGGTACCCCACTTGGCGTCCCAGCCGGTCCACAGCACCACGACGCTCTCGTCGGGGATGCGGCCGTTGCGCCGCTCCCACGCCTTGAGGTCGTCGATCGTCACCGCGTAGTCCGGGTTGTGCGCCGCCTTCGCTCTCACGTCGATCTTGACGGCGGGCCGGAATAGATCCCCGGGGTCCATGTCGTCGGCCAGCGGCTCGCCGGTGTTGAAGTGGCCGGGCGCGCCCCAGTGCGTGCCGGTGTGCTCGCCTTCGCGGACGAACTGCAGGTAGTAGCCGTCGTCGGGGATCGTGGCGATGGTTTCCAGTTCGAAGGCCGGGTCGCCGGGGAAGACGTTGGTCGTCGCCGGGTCGTTGACGTGCGAGAGGCTGACCAGGTTCAGCTGGTCGAGGCGCACCGGCGGGGTCGCCGCCTGCGCCGTCCGCCCGGTCAGCGCGGTACCGAACACCCCGGCCAGCCCCGCGGCCAGCACCCTGCGTCTCATCGGCATGGGGATCACCTTTCCCACCAGTGCCGCCCGTGCGGCGGCTCGCACGGTGATATCACCCAGGCTCGGCGCGGCCAAGGAGTTGCGCGAGGATGGACGGCATGGACGACTCCGAAGACCGCGCCGACGACGGCATCCTCGACCCCGAGGACACCTTGGACGACCGCGACGAACTGGCCGAGGGCTACTCCCCGCCGGAACGCGCGCAGGCGACCGAAGGCTGGGGCACCACCGCCCGCGAGACGGCGGAAGGCGAGAGCTGGGAAGCGCGGCTGGCGCGTGAAGTACCGGACCTGTCGTCGGACGAGGACGGCGACGGCCTCGGCGACAGCGACGACACCGACGGCGAGCTCGTGGACGACGAGGTCGGCGACGTCCGCGCGGGCCGGCTGGTCGCCACGGACGAAGGCGCCGGCGAGGACGCCGACGAAGAGCTGTACGCGTCGGACGCGGGCATCGACGGCGGCGCGGCCTCGGCCGAAGAGGCCGCCGTCCACGTGATCGACCCGTCGCGCCGCTGGTGAGGTGACGGAACGGACCCGGGGTTCGAGGGTGCCCGGGCCCGCTCCGTTCCCCCTCACCGGATCGACGGTGGCCGGTGGAGTAGCCGGCCACCACGGGGAAAGACGATCCGGCCCCGCGGCCGTGGCAGGGAACACGAACCGCCCCCTCGACGGTTCGTGCCGGCGCCACCGACTCGCTCCACGGTGCCCGACGGGCCTTGCACGAACCTTGCCCGCCGCTTGCCGGGGTCGGTTACAGTGGGCGGCCGGGCGGGCACGGGAGGGGCATCGGTGCGGTTCAGGCTGCTGGGCGAGCTCGACGTCCGCGCCGGCGACCGGGCGGTGGAGATCCGGCGGCCCCGCCTGCAGGGGCTGCTCGTCGCGCTGCTGACCGACCTCAACAGGGTGGTGCCCGCCGACGTCCTCGCCGCGCGGATCTGGGGCGAGCGGCTGCCCGCCCAGCCGCGCAACGCCTTGTACAGCTACGTTTCCCGGCTGCGCACGGCACTCGGGGAAGCGCTCATCACGCAGCGCTCCGGCGGCTACCTGCTCTCGGCGGATCCCGGCTCGGTCGACCTGCACGTCTTCCGGCGCCTGCTCGGCGAGGCCGGCACGACCGCCGACGCCGGGGAGAAGGCCGCGCTGCTGACCCGGGCCCTGGCCCTGTGGACCGGCGAACCGTTCGGCAGCCTGGACACGCCGTGGTTCGTGAACCAGCGCGAAGCACTGGCGAGCCGCCGCCTCGGCGCGCGGCTGGACCTCGCCGACCTCGAGCTGGACGGCGACCGCCCCGGTGAGCTGGTCCCCGAACTGGCCGCACTGGCCGAAGCCCACCCGCTGGACGAACGCGTGCGGGGCCTGCTGGTGCTCGCGCTGCACCGGGCCGGCCGCCAGGGCGACGCCCTGCGCGAGTACGACCGGATCCGCCGCCTGCTGGCCGAGGAGCTCGGCACCGACCCCGGCGCGGCGCTGCGGCAGGTGCACGAACGGGTCCTGCGCGGCGACTCGCGCCCGCGCGCCGCCGCGGGGCGGCCGGTCCCGCACCAGCTGCCGGCGGCCCCGGCGACGTTCGTCGGCCGCGCCGGCCTGCTCGCGGAACTCGACCGGGCGGCGGAAACCGCGGGCCCGGTGGTGATTTCGGCGATCGGCGGCGCGGGCGGGATCGGGAAGACGTGGCTGGCGCTGCACTGGGCGTCCGGGAAGCTCGCCGAATTCCCCGACGGGCAGCTGTACGTGAACCTGCGCGGCTTCGACCCGGTCGCCGAGCCGATGCCGGTTTCGGTCGCGGTGCGCGGGTTCCTGCACGCGCTGGGCGTGGACGGCGCCGCGGTGCCGCCGGACCCGGACGCCCAGCTCGCGCTGTACCGCAGCCTGCTGGCAGGAAAGCGCGTTCTGGTCGTGCTCGACAACGCCGCCGACAGCGGGCAGGCTGCCCCGCTGCTGCCCGGCAGTCCCACCTGCCGCGTGCTGGTGACCAGCCGGAACCGGCTCGGCGGGCTGGTCGCGGCGCACGGGGCGCGGCCGGTGCCGCTGGACGTGCTGTCCGCGCGGGAGGCGCGGGAACTGCTCGACCGGCAGATCGGTCCCGGCCGGCTCGACGACGCGACGGCCGCCGAGCTGATCCGGCTCTGCGCCGGGCTGCCGCTGGCGCTGGGCATCGTGGGGGCCCGCGCGGCGACGTCACCGGAACTGCCGCCGTCGCTGCTGGCGGAGGAACTGCGCGACCAGGCGGCGCGGCTGGACGGGCTGGACGCGGGCGAAGCGGGGTTGAGCCTGCGGACGGTGTTCTCGTGGTCCCTGCGCCACCTGACGGCCGAGGCGTCGGCGTTGTTCGGCCTGCTGGCCACCGCACCCGGGCCCGGCCTCGGCCTCCCCGCGGCGGCGGCGCTGGCCGGCCGGCCGCCCGCCGCGACGCGGACGGTGCTGCGCGCGCTGGAAAACGCGCACCTGCTGACGCGCACGGCGAGCGGCCGCTACCGGATGCACGACCTGGTCCGGCTCTACGCGTCCGAAGAGGCGGAACGGGCGCTGCCGGCCGAGGTCCGCGAGGCCGCGCTGCGGCGGGTGACCGACTTCTACCTCCAGACGTCCTGGCACGGGCACCTCGCGATCGAACCGCTCCAGACGCCCATCCCGATCGAGCCGCCGCTGCCCGGCGTCGAGCCGCAGCGGTTCACCGGCCAGGCCGAGGCGGTGCGCTGGTTCGCCGCCGAGCACGCCTGCCTGACCGCCACGACCGAGCTGGCGGCGGCGCGGGCGTGGCACACGCAGGTCTGGCAGCTGGCCTGGCTGCTCAACGAATTCCGCGCCCGCCAAGGACAGCTGCGCGAGCGCGAGGCCGCGGGCCGCCTCGCGGTGACGGCCGCCGAACAGCTCGGCGACGTCACCGCGCAGCTGATCGCGTACCGGATCCACGCCAGCGCCGGCATTTTCGCAGGCCACCCCGAAGTGGCGCTCGAGGGCCTGCCCCGCGCGCTGGCGCTGGCCGAGCGCGCGGGCGACCGCTTGCAGCAGGCGCACCTGCACTACGTCCTGGCCGGCGCGTGGGAGTACCACTCCCAGGACTACCGGGCCGAACTCGAGCAGTGCGAACGCATCTTCGAGCTGATCGAGCCGGACGACGCACCCCGCCTCTACATCCAAGCCCTCGACCTGGTCGGCTTCTGCCACCTGCAGTGGAGCGACTGGCCGGGCGCCCGCCACTGGCTCGGCCGGGCCGTCGAGGTGGCCCGCGAGTACGGCGACCCGGACGGCGAAGCGCACGCGATCGGCAACTTGGGTTTCGTCGCCCTGCGCAGCGGAAACTGGGCGGAGGCCGTCGGCCACCTGGAGCGGGCGGTCGCCATCTTGACGACGATCGGCAACGAGCGCCACGCGGCGTTCTTCCTGGTGGCCCTCGGCGACAGCTACCGCCTGGTGGGCCGCGAGGACGACGCTCGCCGGGTGCTCGACGACGCGCTCGCCCGGTACCGGGCGCACCCGGAAGGCGCGCAGCTCAAGGAAGTGGAGGCGTGCTTCCTCGCCCTCGAACCGGCCGGCTGACGTCGGGCTTTGCCCGGCCGCGGTCACCGGACCTCGGACGCGCGGCGCTAAGCGCGGTTGTACTCGCGGACCGCGTCGAGGTACTCGGAAATCGCGTCCCGGTTGCGCAGCAAGCACTCCGCGCGCCGTGCCATCCGGTCGCGCTCCGCTTCCAGCGTCGCCAGCATCTCCGGCGTGGCGTCCGGGAAGTAGATCGCCCGGGGTTTGTCCAGGCACGGCAGGATCTGCTTGATGATCCGCGTCGGCAACCCGGCGTCGAGCAGCCCGCGCACCTGGATCACCCGGTCGACCGTCGGCTCGTCGTAGTCCCGGTAGCCGTTCGCCCCGCGGGAAGCGATGATCAGCCCCTGCTCCTCGTAGTACCGGAGCAGCCGGCGTGCGGTACCGGTGCGTTCCGCCAGCTCGCCGATCCGCATGTGCGCCACCTCACGTAGACCTTCACACGTATGTGAAGGTTCGAGCATAGCCGCATGACGATCTCCCGAAGCCGGACGGCGACGCCCGCCCTCCTCGCGTTGACCACCGCCGCGTTCGTCACCGTGCTCACCGAGGCGCTGCCCGCCGGGGTGCTGCCCGGGATGAGCGCCGGGCTCGGCGTCGGCGAGGCCGCCGCCGGGCAGGCCGTGACGATCTACGCGCTCGGCACCGCGCTGACCGCGATCCCGCTCGCCGCGGCCACCGCGGCTTGGCCGCGCAAGCGTTTGCTGCTCGCCGGCGTCGCCGGGTTCGCCGTGGCCAACACCGTGACGACGCTGTCGGCGGACTACGCGCTGACGATGGTCGCGCGGTTCGTGGCCGGGATCGCCGCGGGCGTCGTCTGGGCGCTGCTCGCCGGGTACGCGCGCCGGCTCGTCCCGGACCGCCAGGGCAAAGCGATCGCGGTCGTGATGGCGGGTATCCCCTTGGCGCTGTCGCTCGGCATTCCCGCGGGCACGTTCCTCGGCGACCTGCTCGGCTGGCGCTGGGCGTTCGGCGTCATGTCGGCGATCGCGGCCGTGCTGCTGGCCTGGATCGCCGCGCGGGTCCCGGACCAGCCCGGGCAGGCGGGCGGGCGGTTCCCGGTCCGGCGCACGCTCACCGTGCCGGGCGTGGCACCGGTGCTCGCCGTGACGCTCGTGTTCGTCCTGGCGCACACCGTGCTCTACACCTACATCGCGACCTTCCTGGCCCACGCCGGGCTGGGCGGCGCCGTCGACGTCGTCCTGCTGGTGTTCGGCGTCGCGTCGATGGCGGGCATCGGGATCGTCGGCGCGCTGATCGACCGTGCCCTGCGCACCCTGACGGTCCTCAGCACGATCCTGGTCGCCGTGGCGGCCACCCTGCTGGCGACGTTCTCGGGCAGCTCGGCCCTCGTTTACGTCGCCGTGGCGCTGTGGGGACTCGGCTGGGGCGGCGTCCCGACGTTGCTCCAGACGGCGGCGGGGAACGCGGGCGGCGAGGCGGCAGACAACGCGCAGGCCATGCTCGTCACGCTGTGGAACGCGGCGATGGCCGCGGGCGGGGTGGCCGGCGGCGTCCTGCTCGACGCCGCCGGGCCTTCATCGTTCCCCTGGACGCTGCTCGTGCTCCTGCTGCCGGTGCTGGCCGTGGTGCTCGGCGCCCGGCGGCACGGATTCCCTTCCCGCACAGCGTCCTGAGTGGACGAAGGGTCCGGACGCGTTCGCGCCCGGACCCTCCAGCTTTCAGCAGCGGCCCGCGATGGCCCGCAGCAGTTCCGCGTTCGCGGTGTCACCGGACAGCTCCCAGGCGAACATCCCGCCGAGCCCCTGCGACTTCGCGTAGCCCGCCTTGGCCGAGGCCGTCTCGGGCGTGTCGTAGCTCCACCACTGCGAACCGCACTTCGCGTACGCCGTACCGGCGACCTTGCCGTTGGCCGGGCACGTCGTCTTGAGGACCTTGTAGTCCTCGACTCCCGCTTCGTACGTGCCCGGCGCCGGGCCGGTGGCGGTGCCGCCGGGCTGCTTCTGCGTGACGCCGTCCCAGCCGCGGCCGTAGAAACCGAGGCCGAGCAGCATCTTCGACGACGGCACGCCCTGGTGGCGCAGCTTCTGGATGGCGGCGTCGGCGTAGTACCCGGCGTGCGGGAGGCCCGGGTAGGACCGCAGCGGCGAGTGCGGCGCGGTGGGCCCGGCCGGGCTGCCGCCCGCGACGAAGTAGTCGTAGGTCATCACGTTGTACCAGTCGAGGTACCGGCTCGCGCTGCCGTAGTCGGTGGCGTCGATCTTGCCGTTCTTCGAGCCGTCCGCGGTGATGGCGGCGGTGACGAGCTGCCGGTGCCCGAACTTCGCGCGCAGCGCCTCGACCAGTTCGGTGAACGCCTTGGGCCCGCTGGTGTCGCAGGTGTCGCCGCAGGCGTTGGGGTACTCCCAGTCGATGTCGATGCCGTCGAAGACGCCCGCCCAGCGCGGGTCGTTGACGAGGTTGTAGCAGGACTCGGCGAACGCGGCGGGGTTCTTCGCGGCCTCGGGGAAGCCGGCCGACCAGGTCCAGCCGCCGAAGGACCACAGCACCTTGAGCTTCGGGTGCAGCTTCTTCAGCTCGAGGATCTGGTTGAAGCTGCCGTGCAGCGTGCCACTGTCGGCCCGGCCGCTGACGCTCGTGGCGGCGTCGTAGGGCATGTCGTGGTCGGCCCACGGGTCGCCGACGGCGCAGCCGCCGCCAGTGACGTTGCCGAACGCGTAGTTGATGTGGGTCAGCTTCGCGGCCGAACCGGACGTCTCGATGTCCTTGACGTGGTAGTTGCGCGCGTAGACGTCCCAGTCGGCGAAGTAGGCCATCACCTTGCCCTGGGACGGCCCGGCCTCGGCCGGTGGAGCGATGACGGCGGCACCGGCCAGTGCAAGCGCGACAGTGGCGATGCTCTTTTTCATACGGTGCACGAAAATCTCCTTCGGCGAACCGCCCGTGCGGATCCGGTGAGGCTAACAGGTCCAGACCACTGCGGACCAGGGCCAAACGTTGGGGTCAAAGGGTTTCCCGGTGCCCCCGCAGCCGGGTGCGGATTCACGGCGTGCGATGATCGGCGGATGACCGAGTTCGGCTGCGCGCGCTGCTCGGGCGCCGACGCCCTCACCGCGCTGGCGTTCTGCACGACCCGCCTGCGCGAAACCCACCGGTTGGTCCAGCGGTCGCATTTCGGCGTTTCGCTGCGCGAATGCCCGGAATGCGGCCAGGCGTTCGCCGCGATCTTCACGGAATTCGTGGACTGGAAGGGCGGTGAGGACGCGCAGTACTTCGACTTCGTCCCGATCACGGCCACCGAGGTGACGTCGCTGGCGGCGCAGGGGTCCCGCGTGGACCTCGCGGAACTCGGCGCGCTCGGCAGCGTCCGGCGGCGGCTTTCCTCGAGCTGGCCGACCGGCGAGGAGAAGCGGATCGGCTGGCGGACGGACTCCCTTTCGGTGCGCGAAGGCTACTGAACGCGGCCGGCCAGGCGGAGGATCGCCGCGGCCGAGCGGTCGACGTCGGCCTCGGTCGTCGACCAGTTGGAGACCGAGATCCGCAGGTAGCGGCGGCCGCGCCAGGTGGTGCCGCCGATCCAGCACGTGCCGTCGTCCTGGATCCGCCGGACGAGGTCGTCGGTTCCGTCCCCGAAGGACACCAGGACCTGGTTGAGCACGACGTCGTTGGCGATCACGGCCCCGCCGTCCGCGAGCTTCCCGGCGAACCGGCGCGCGAGCCGGCAGCAGCGGTCGACGAGCTCGGCGACGCCGTCGCGGCCCAGTTCGCGCAGCGCCGCCCAGACCGCGAAGCCCCGAGCGCGGCGTGAGGATTCGAGGGTCAGGTCGCCCATGCCGGCGAGTTCGCCGGCGCCGGCGAGGTACGCGGCGCGGTAGGCGATCGTTTCGGCGTGGACGTCCGGCCGGGCGCAGAAGACGAACCCCGAGTCGTAGGGGACGTTGAGCCACTTGTGCCCGTCGCAGGCCCAGGAGTCGGCGAGCTCGACGCCGTCGAGCAGCGGGGCGGTGGCCGGGTTCGCCGCGGCCCAGAGCCCGAAGGCGCCGTCGACGTGCACCCAGGCCCGGTGGGCGCGCGCGGCTTCGCAGGCGGCGCGCAGGTCGTCGCAGGCGCCGGTGTTGACGTTGCCCGCCTGGAGGCAGACGATCGCGGGCCCGCTCCCGGCGGCGAGCGTCCGTTCCAGAGCGGCGACATCGACGGCGCCCTGGCTCCCGGCGGCCACCGGCTCGACGGCGCTGGTGCCGAAACCGAGCAGCCGCAGGGCGCGGTCGATGGTGGCGTGCCGTTCTTCGCTCGCGACGATCCGGACGCGCGGCGCACCGGCGAGCCCGTCGCGCTCGACGTCCCAGCCGGCTTCGGCGAGAACGTGGTGCCGCGCGGTCGCGAGCCCGACGGTGTTCGCCGCCTGGCCGCCGGTGACGAACCCGGCGGACGCGGTGGCGGGGAGGCCGAGCAGGCCCTTGAGCCACCGCCCGGCGGTCTCTTCCGCGGCCGCGGCGGCCGGCGAGAGGACGGCGTTGAAGCCGTTCTGGTCCCAGCCGGCGGCGAGGACGTCGGCCGCGGTGGCGGCGGGAAGCGCGCCCCCGATGACGAACCCGAAGAACCGCGGCCCGGCGGTGGCGACGAGCCCGGGTTCGGCGGCACGGGCGAGCTCTTCGAGCACTTCGGACGGTGGGGCCGGGTCCTTCGGGAGCGGGCCGCCGAAGCCCGCGGGGGTGGCGGCGGTCGCGACCGGTCGTTCCGGGAGGCTCGCGCGGTAGTCGGCGGCCAGCTCGGCGGCGCGGGTGAGGAGGGTGCGCATCTCGTCCACGCGCCCGACTGTAGGCCGGTCGGGGCGAGCGGGCCGCCGGTTTCCGGCCGGGCGTGCGGCTCGCCATCGCGCTCAGGCCGGCAGCGCGCCGGGTTCGCGCTCGCTGCTAGGCCGCCTTCGGGTGGGCGGCCCGGCGGTTCTCCCTGGCCAGCTCCACCGTCTCCACGATCCGCCGTTGCCGCGTCTCGGGTCGTTTCGCCCGCGCGATCCACTCCAGGATCAACCGCCGCGACGAAGGCGGAAACCCTTCGAAGCACCGCCGTGCCACCGCCTCCCCCTCGAACGCCCGGCGCAGGTCCGGCGGCACCACCCCGTCCTGTGCCTCGGCGAGCACGTCCCAGGTCCCCGTCCGCCGGGCCAGGTCGACCGTCTCCTGCCCCGCCGGCGTCATCGAGCCCGCCGCCGTCAGCCGTTCCACGCGCTCGCGGTTCACCCGGCTCCACGTGCTCCGCGGCTTCCGCGGCGTGAAGCAGAGGTACGTGCTCTCCGCGTCGCGGCGGAGCGCCTTGCTGTCGATCCACCCGAAGCACAGCGCCTGCTCCATCGCCTCGTGCACCAGGACGCCCGGCACCCGGCTGTGCTTGCGCCGGATCACCAGCCACACCGACGGGACCGACGCCGTGGCCAGCCAGTCGCGCCAGCCCGCCACCGACGTGACCTCCACCACCGCGACGCCTTCGATTTGCTCCATGCCCACATCATCGGCACCAAACTGTTCACCTTCTGAGCACTTTGCCGCGGGAACAATCCCGGCCTTCCCGGCGTAGCGTCCTGGTATGGAGACCCCGCTGAACACCGACCGGCTCGTGATCCGGGACTGGACGGTGGACGACGCCGAGGCCGCGTTCGCCGTCTACGGCGCGGAGGACGTCACGCACTGGCTGACCCCGGCCATGGACCGCGTCGGCGACATCGGCGCGATGCGCGCGGTGCTGCACGCCTGGCAGGAGGCGCAGCCGAACCTGCCGCCGCCGCGGGGCCGCTGGGCGATCGAGCGCAAAGAGGACGGTGCCGTGATCGGCGGCCTCGGCATCCGGTTGCTGCCGCCGTTCGAAGAGGACCTCGAACTGTCCTGGCAGCTCAGCCCCGGTGTCTGGGGCCAGGGTTACGCGTCCGAAGCGGCGACCGCGCTCATCGAGTGGGCCTTCACCCAGGACACCGAAGAGCTTTTCGCGGTCGCGCGGCCGAACAACACGCGGGCGATCGCCGTCGCCAAGCGGCTCGGCATGCAGTGGGTCGGGGAGACCGACAAGTACTACAACCTGCGGCTCCAGGTGTACCGGATCCGGCAGACCGACCTCATCGACTGACCGGCTCCAGCAGGAAGACGCGGATCTCGCGGTGCTCGGCCCGCACGGCGTACCGGTCGTATGCGGGCCAGTACGCGGCGACGGCGGCCCACATCTCCTGGCGCTCGTCGCCGGTCAGGAGCCGCCCGGCGACCTCGACGGTCCGGCCGTGCACCGCGACCGTCGCCGCCGGGTGCGCCAGGAGGTTCGCCGACCACGCCGGGTGGGCCTCGCCGCCCCAGTTCGAGCCGATCACGACGTAACCGCCGTCCCGCTCGACGTACAGCAGCGGCACCTGCCGCGGCTCACCGCTGCGGCGGCCGACGGTGGTGAGCAGCAACGTCCGCAATCCGACCGCCGCGCCGACGCCGACCCGGCCGCCGCTGACCCGCAGCAGCACCCGGTCGGCCGGCACGAGCGCCCGCCCCAGCACCGCAAAGGCCTTGCTCTTCCCGAACCCCGCGAACACCCCGCGCAAACCAGCCACGGCGACGAACTTTAGTGCACGCTCGCCTGCCGCTGCCGGACCTCACCACCGTGCCGGGGCCGGCGGTGGCACGACCGGCGGGCGGTCGTCGCAGGTGATCGTGTTCGGCAGCAGCCACGGTGCCAGCCAGCCGCCGTCGTTGCCGCCGAGGTCCGTCAGCGAGAACTCCGAGCCCGTCGGCGGGAAGCTGAACGACCCGCAGTTGTTCACCCCCACCGCACCGACGTTGCGCGCGTCGACGTTCCGGAACGACGCCGACCCCGCCGACCGCGCGCTCAGCACCGACGTCCCGGCGCCGTCGACCCGCAGGTCCGCGAACGCCAGCCCGGTGATCGAGTACTTGTCCTTCACCGGGAAGTCGCTGACCAGCATGATCGCGTTGTAGGTGTTGTCGAGGAAGTGGTCGCCGGTCACCTCGACGTCCGCGGCGATGTCCTTTTCCAGCGCGTAGAACCAGATCGCGCCCAGCCCGATCTTCCAGTTCAGCTCGAACGTCCCGGCCCGCACGGTCGTGTTGCCCGCGATCTGCAGCGTCCCGCCGAAGGGCTCGGCGCCGAACCGCGAGCCCACCTGGATCGCGCTGCCCTCGCGGATCGGGTCCGCCACCAGGTTGCCCGAGACCGTGTTGTCCACGCCGCCGTAGAGCGCGATCCCGTTGGCCAGCACCGGGGTCTGGACGGTGTTGTGGTCGAACGCGTTGCGCGCGTCCTGGATCTTCTCCGACCACATCGCCAGCCCGTCGTCGCCGGTGTTGCGGACGAAGTTGTTCGCCACCACCGAATCCGTGACTCCCGTGTGGAAGTTCAGCCCGTCGGCGATCTGGTCGGCGATCACGGAATTCGTCAGCCGGAAGCGGCTCATCGGGCCGTCGAACCAGAGACCGACCTTCGTGTGGTGCAGGTACACCGAGTCCACGGTGGACTCACTGAGCGCGCCGCCGATCGCGTTGACCTGGTCGGTGTCGACGCGTTCCCGGACGTCGCCTTCGACCGCGAAGCCGGAGAGGTGGACGTTGCGGCTGCCCCCGGCGGCGGCTTCTTCGCCGTAGACGCCGACGCCGTGGCCCTTGAGGATCGTGTACCAGCTGCCCGCGCCTTCGATCGTGACGTCGTCGACGATGACGTGCCGGTTGACCTGGTAGGTGCCCGGCGGCAGGTAGACCTTCAAGTGGGCGCGCCGCGCGAAGGCGATGGCGCGGTCGAGGGCGTCGGCCGAGTCGCGGCGGCCGGTCGGGTCGGCGCCGAAGAGCAAAGCGTTGGCCGCGAAGGGAACCACGCGGGGCGGTGCCACCTGCTCGGAGTCGAGCAGGTCGACGACCGTCCACGCGGCACCGGCCGAGGCAGTCAGGCGCACCTTGTCCCCGGCCCGGTACGACCGGCCGAGCAGGAGCCGCTGCTCGTCGTAGAAGTGGCTGGGGCGGAACGGTTTCGCGAGCACCGGCGCCGGCGTGGTCGCCGACGGCACGCACCCGCACTCGGTGATCCACCAGTCCGGGTGCAGCAGGTCCGCGTCCGGGTCGTTGCTGAACGGGTACTGGTTGTACAGCCACGAATACTGCGAAGTCAGCGTCATCCGCTGCCGGTGGCCGCCGTTCACCGTGACGTCGAGGGGCGCGGTGACGCCGCCGCCGCGCGGGGCGTCGGGAATGCTGTAGCGGACGGTGATCGCGTTCGCCGCGGCGGGCAGCGTGAACTCGACGTACTGCCCCGGCGCCAGCCGGACGGCCCGCCGCCCGGACGCCTCCGAGGGCAGCGTGTACGCCGTGCGGTCCGGACCGATCACGACGCCGTCGGTGCGCGCGTTCTCCGCTTCCTGCTCCAGGAAACCGACGGCGGCGCCGCGCCCCGCGACCAGCGCCGGGTCGAGCGCCGCGCGCGTCACGACCGGCCGGTCGGCGGCGGCCGCCGGTGCGGCCACCGAGACGAGAGCGGTGACCGCGACGAGCGCGGCTCCGAAGGTGCGTCGCGACATCCAGGGCCTCGTTTCGCCGGAGGGACTGCGGCGGAAGATTAGGCGACGCTCGCGCATCAAACAAGACTCTGCCGGTAACTTGCAAGAAGAAGTCGATTCCTTGCGCAAGGTTTCTTCTGACAGAGTTCTCCCATGACTCGCCCCGAATCCGCCGCCGAGGTCTTCGACGCGCTCGGCACGGACTACGAACACGCGTTCCGGAACCTCGCCGAGCAGCGGGCCGCACTCACCGCGCTCGCCGAGCGACTGCCCGCGGGAGCACGGGTGCTCGACCTCGGCTCGGGCACCGGCCGCCCGGTCGCCGAACAGCTCGCCGCGGCCGGCTGCGCGGTGACCGGCTACGACGTCGCGCCGAAGATGGTCGAGATCGCGCGTGCCCAGGCCCCCGCCGCGCGGTTCGAGCTCGGCGACATGCGCGAACTGTCCTTCGAGGACGGCAGCTGGGACGCGATCACGGCGTTCTTCTCGATGCTGCAACTCCCCCGCGCCGACCAGGAAACCATGATCGGCCGGCTGGCGCGCTGGCTGAAGCCCGGCGGCCTGCTGGTGTTCGCGACCGTGCCGGCCGACGTCGACGGCGTCGACATCGTCTTCATGGGCCACCCGGTCCGCGCGAGCAGTTTCGCGGCGGACGCGCTGGCCGAGCGGCTCCGCGCGGCCGGGCTGGAGATCGTCCGCGAGGAGCAGGCGCTGTTCGTACCCGACCACCCGGACGCCGGCCCGGAGCCGCACGTCTACCTCACCGCGCGCAAGCCGGCCTGAGCTCCGTCAAGTACCCACTGGCAAGATCACCCGGCGGATATGAATTTTGCTCAAGTTCGTGCGTATCCAGGGCGGGGGACCCGAGCTAAAGTGAGGGATGGGCATCGAAGCTCTGGCCAGGCCGGTACCTCGCGAGCACCGCGAGCTGGTGCGCGAGATGCTGACCAGGCTGCCGGAGTTCGCCGATCGGCTGGCCCGCCTGCTCAGCGAAGAGGACGAGTTCTACCGCCAGGTGGAGCGCGTCGCGCCCGGTGAGCTGCGCCAGGTCTGCCGGGCCAACCTCGAACGAGCGCTGACCGCGCTGGCCGAGGGCCGCGGCCTCGCCCTCGACGCCGCCCGCAAGACCGGTCTCGTCCAGGCGCGCCAAGGCATCCCGCTGCCCGCGGTGCTGCGCGCGTTCCGGATCGGCGGCACCTTCGTCTACGAGGGCCTGCTCGAGCTCGCCGGCCCGGACTTCCTCAACCCGACCCGGACGATCGAGATCAACTCCTACGTCTGGAAGGCGATCGACCTCTACTCCGACGCGCTGACCACGGCATACGAAGAGGTCGCGGCCGAGCCGTCGCACGCGAACGCGCGGCTGCTCGACGACCTGCTGCGCGGCCGGCTCGTGAGCCAGGCCGAGATGGAGGCGGCCGCGCGCGAGCTGGGCCTGCCGACCGCGGGGATGTTCGTCGCGGTGGTCACCGAACGCGTCGAGCAGGAGGAGCAGGACTCCGTCGAAGCGCTGCTGCGGGCGCGCCGCTGGCGGTCGGCGTGGCGGCCCGGCGGCGAGGCGGGCCTGGTCGCGATCGACCGGATCGAGGACGTCCGGCGGCTGCGCGAAGTGCTGGGCTCGCTGCCGGTGGCGGCCGGGATGAGCCGTCCGTTCAGCGGGTTCCCCGACGTCCCGGACGCACTGCACCGCGCCCGGATCGCCCGCCGCTCACTGCCGTCGGCGACCGCGGGCGTGGTGGTGTTCGGTGATTCGCCGGTGACCACGCTGGTGGCCGCGGCCCCGGGGATGGCCCGCGACGTCGTCCGCTCCGCGCTGGCCGGGGTGCTCACCCTGCCGGGCGCGGAACGCAAGGTCCTGCTCGACACGCTGCTCGCGTGGTTCGCCGGCCACGGCTCGGCGAAGGAGGCCGCGGACCGCCTGTTCGTGCACCCCAACACGGTCCGCTACCGCTTGCGGCGCGTGCAGGAGCTGACCAAGCGCGACCTCACCGACCCGGTCGACATCGGCGAGCTGTACGTCGCCCTGGAGTCGGTGCGGCTGGACCCGGAGCTCGACTGATCGATTGACTTTCGATAGAAATCAAGCGATAGTCGTCGCATGGTTAGCGAGAAGTGGGCCGTTGCCGCGCTCAGAGTGTTTTTGGTGGTGCTGTTCGCCGTCCTCGTGGTGTTCCAGACGATGTCGCTGCCGGGCGGGATCGCCTACACGACGTCGCAGAACCCGCACGACGCCAACCTGCGCTGGCCGCTGACCGCCATCGCCGTGTTCCTCGTGCTGTGCGTCGAGGTGGTGCTCGTCGCGACCTGGAAGCTGCTGACCCTGGTCAAGAAGGACCGGATCTTCACCACCGCGTCGCTGCGGTGGGTCGACGTGATCGTCTGGGCGGTGGCCGCGGCGTGGCTGGTGTTCGCCGGCATGCTGCTCTTCGTCGGCTTCAACGCCGACGACCCGGGGATGCCGATGCTGCTGTTCCTGGTGACCGTCGCGATCACGGTGTTCTGGCTGCTGATGGTGGTGATGCGCGCCTTGCTGCGCCAAGCCACCGCGCTCCGCTCGGACATGGAAGCGGTCATCTGATGCCGATCGTCGTGCGCATCGACGTCGAACTGGCCAAGCGGAAGATGAGCGTCGGGGAATTCGCCGAAAAGGTCGGGCTGACGCCGGCGAACGTGGCGGTGCTGAAAAACGGGCGCGCGAAAGCCGTGCGGTTCAGCACGCTGGAAGCGATGTGCCGGGTCCTCGGTTGCCAGCCCGGCGATCTCCTGGAGTGGGTGGACGACTGAAGCATTTCGATTTTCCGGTCGGCGTAACAAGCCTCTCCCGCGCCGCGAATAGGGAGGGCAGCACCGCCCGGAGCGCTCGATCCGAGCGCCGAAAAGCGAGGAATTCACCATGCCCGAAC
The DNA here is from genome assembly GCF_023008405.1 of Amycolatopsis sp. FBCC-B4732. Classification (NCBI taxonomy): domain Bacteria; kingdom Bacillati; phylum Actinomycetota; class Actinomycetes; order Pseudonocardiales; family Pseudonocardiaceae; genus Amycolatopsis; species Amycolatopsis sp. FBCC-B4732. Next base: position 26,890 of record NZ_CP095376.1, on the reverse strand, counting down.
CCGTATCGGCGAATTACACCGGAATCGCCGCGCCGAGCACCCACCCCGCGGCACTGGTCGGCACCAGGCCGGTGGCGAGCGGGCTGGCGATGAAGTACCGCCACCCCGTCCTGGTCTGGCTGCTGTGGCCGATGCTCACCTTCGGCATCTACCACTACGTCTGGTACTACAAGATCCACAAGGAAATGGCCGAATTCGACCGCCGGCGAACGGTCCCGGTCGCCGGCCCGCTGCTGGTCATCCTGTTCCTAGGCTGGACGTTCATCGCCCCGATGGTCAGCTACTACAACACGGGCGTGCGCATCCGCGCCGCCCAGCGCGCGGCCGGGTTGCGGGAATCGTGCTCACCGGGAATCGGCTGCGTCCTGATGCTGTTCATCGGCCTCGGCGTGCTCTACTACCAAATCGAGCTCGGCAAGATCACCGCCGCCTACGAGGTGCCGGCCGGGACGCAGATCTCCCTCTACGGCTGACGCCTAAGCCGCGTCGGCTTCCACCAATCTCGCCAATTCCAGCAGCGTTCCCTCGAATCCCGGGCCGGCGGTGAGCTCCACCGTGAGCGGGCTCCCGCGCCGGTCCGTGCCCACCGGGAGGGCGACCGCCGGTTCCGTCCACTGGGGACGGTTCGGGGCAGCCGAGACGACCACGTCCGTGCGGGGAGCGCCGCGGCGGCGGCCCGCTGCGTCGAGGTCGAGGACCACGTTGCCGTGCAACGAAAGCAGGGCGGCGACGTCGGCCACCGCGTCCCGCAGCTCGCGGTCGGCGATCGAGTCCGAGTGCGCGCCGATCGCCGCGCGGGAGGGCTCCGCGCCCAGTCTCGGGACCAGGCGGGCGAGGTCGCCGGGGGCGCACGTGAGCACGCGGACGCCCGGTACGCCGGCCAGCGGGTCGGTGATGGTGATGCCCGCGCTCGCGGCCGCCGCCACGATCCGGGCCCGCCAGCGCGCGGTGGCCGCGATGGCGACCAGCGATGGGTCCTGCGACAACAGGGAGTTTCTCCTTCGCTCTCCGGCGCGGCGGATACGGATCGTCCGATGGTGGGGCCGTGCCCGTTGTGCCCGGGAACAAACATGTTTGGTCGCTTGGTCCGAACGGGGGTGCCCATGCCCCCTTCCGGTCGCACGCGGTAGCTGTGACCGCCAGTCACACTTTGACGCGCGACGTGGCGCGGGCCACTATCCGTGCACTGATTACCGCCGGGTAATTTGTGTCCGGAGTACGACCCTGGAGGACCGTTGCGACGAGCTTTCGGCCTGATCTTGCTGGCACTGGGGGTGTTCGCGGTCGCGGGCGCGGTGCTCCTGCCGTCCTACGTGTACCCGAAGCTCGCCAAGGTGCCACTGGACCAGGACTCGACGTCGGTGCTCGAGGGCACCGCGAGCAAAGTCCTCGCCGTCACCGACAAGGGTCAGGGCCCGGTCACCGAGATCCGCGAGAACGCCAAGCTGACCGCGGTCGCCCACGTGCAGGCGAACTTCGCCACGCCGGAGATGCGCCAGGACACCGATTACGCGGTCTGGCTGCTCGCGGTGCGGGTCACCGACGACGCCGACGACACCGTCGTCAGCGCGAGCAAGCGGCAGGTCTGCTTCGACCGGCGCACCGGGGAAGGCTACGACCCGCGCGGGGAAACCGATCCGCCGTGCGACGCCAAGAGCAGCTTCGTCGTCGAGCTCAAGGACAAGGCGGACAAGGACGGCGAGACGCCGGCGGAGACCAACGACTACAAGGCGCAGCCCGGGCTGAACTTCAAGTTCCCCTTCGGCGCCGAGCAGAAGGACTACCAGGTCTACGACGACAACACCGGCGCGGCCGTCACCGCCCGGTACACCGGCACCGAGACGGTGAACGGGATCGAGACCTACAAGTTCGTCCAGGACATCCCCGACACGAAGATCGCGACGAAGCAGGTGCCCGGCTCGCTCGTCGGTTCCACCCAGCCGACCGCCGACGCCGAGCTCTACTACCGCGGCGTCAACACGATGTGGGTCGAGCCGGTGACCGGGATCCAGGTCAAGCAGCAGCAACAGCAGCACCAGGAACTACGCACCGGCACCACGACCCCGACCGTCGTCTTCGACGGGACGCTGGCCTACAACGGCAAGACCATCTCGCAGATGGTGGACCAGGTGAACGCGAACAAGGGCAGGCTGGAGTTCCTCTCGAGCACCGGCCCGCTCTGGCTCGGGATCGGGGGCGGCGTGCTGATCATCGTCGCGATCGTCCTGCTGCTCCGCCGCCGCCCGGCCGAGCCACCCGCGCCGCCGCGCCGGCGTCAGGTGGCCTTCGCCCGCACCTAACGCTTTCTCAGCACCAGGACCAGATTCCACGAAGCGATTTCGCGGAGGCCGGGAATCCGCACGATCCCCACCGCCCAGCCCGGGTGGTAGCGCGGGTACCCGGCCACCAGATCGGCGAGCGGCGTCGTTTTCGCCCAGCGGAGCGCGGCGCCGACGGAAACCGGGAACAGGCTTTCCCCGAATTTGTTCTTGGGCTGCTTGCCGAGTTTCCGCGCATAACGCCGCCGGGCGTAGTGCCCGCCGAGGAAGTGCCACGGCGCGGTCTCGTGCCCGCCCCACGGTGAATACCACGGGGTGAACGACGCGAAGACCGTGCCGCCGGGTTTGGTCACGCGGCACATCTCGCCGAGCATGACCCACGGCTCGGCGACGTGCTCCAGCACGTTGGAGGAGTAGCAGACGTCCACGGATCCGGTGCGCACGGGCAATTCCGTGCCGCTGGCCCGGATCATGTTCTCCCCCGGCTCGCCGCGCGCGGACAGCTCGCCGACGTCCGGGTCGAGGCCGAGGTAGACCGCGCCGGCCGCGCGGAAGGCGTCGGAGAAATAGCCCGGCCCGCCACCGACGTCGAGCACCGTGCGCCCGGACAACGGCGCGTGGGACGCCAATTGCCGGACGGAGTCGGCGGCGAGCGTGGAATAAAAGCCGTCGGGGTCGGTCTGCTCGGTGAGGAACGCCCGGAACAGCGTCACGGAACGACCGAGCGTGGCGCGATGGGGTTGTGCCGTCGCGGAGAGCACCGGATTACCTACCATTGAACCGTCGCTTTCCCGAATACGTTCATCTACTGTGTACGCACCAGTAACCTAGCACCGTCGCTACAGTTGGGATAACCCGATGGAACGTCCTCGTGTGCTCCTCGTCAACTGGCGCGACACCGGCCACCCCGAGGGCGGCGGGTCGGAGCGGTACGTCGAGAGGATGGCCGAGGGGCTCGCGAAAGCGGGGTACCGGGTCGAAATCCAGTGCGCGGCCTACCCGGGCGCGACTGCGGGCGAATGGCGCGACGGCGTCCGCTACCGGCGCCGCGGCGGGAAGTTCGGCGTGTACGCGCACGCGGTGCGCGCGATCCGCCGCGCCCGCGCCGATCTCGTCGTGGACGTGCAGAACGGTATGCCGTTCTTCGCCCGGCTGGTCGCCGGCTGTCCCGTGCTGGTGCTCGTGCACCACGTCCACAAGGAACAGTGGATCAGCGCGCTCGGCGAGGCGCTGGGCCGGGCGGGCTGGTGGATCGAGTCGCGGCTGGCGCCGTGGCTGTTCCGCAAGTGCCGGTACGTCACGGTTTCCGAGGTCACCAAGACCGAGCTGGGCAGCCTCGGCGTCGAGCCCGGCCGCGTCGCCGTGGTGCCGAACGGGCTGGACACGCCGCCGGCGTGCGTGTCGGAGCGGGATCCCGAGCCGACCCTGGTCGCGGTGAGCAGACTGGTGCCGCACAAGCGGATCGAGCACGCCATCGACGTCGTCGCGCGGCTCGCCGGGCGCTGGCCGTCCCTGCGGCTGGAGGTCGTCGGCCAGGGCCCGTGGGACGAGGTGCTGCGCGCGCACGCGGCTGCCCGCGGGGTCACCGACCGCGTGGTGCTGCACGGCTGGGTCGACGAGCACGCCAAGCACGAGATCCTCGCGCGGTCGTGGCTGCACCTGTGCCCGTCGGTCAAGGAGGGCTGGGGCATCGTCATCATGGAGGCCGCGGCGCACGGCGTTCCCTCGGTCGCCTACCGCGCGGCGGGCGGCGTCGCCGAATCCATTGTGGAGGGCCGCACCGGCTTGCTGGCCGACGACTTCGACCACTTCACGGCGCAGGTCGACGGCCTGCTCGCGGACGGCCTGCGCCGCGCCGAGATGGGCCTGGCCGGGGTCGAGCGGGCCGGGATGTTCAGCTGGGACCGCAGCGCGGCCGAATTCGCCGCACTGGTGAAGGAAGTCTCCGGCCGGCCCACACCCCGGCCGCGCGTGCTGGCCGGGATGCCCGAACTGGCCGAACCGCGCCCGTGACGCCGTGAACGACTCTTTCATGTCGTCTGGCGACGTGAAAGAGTCGTTCATGTCATTGCGGCGAGCCCTGGTCACGCACCGCGTCGGCGAACTCGGCCAGGAGACGGGCCGCCGCGGGCGCGTCGAAGTCGCGACGGCGGGCCCGGACCGTCACCGTCGTGGTGCCGCCGGTGGTCGCGGCGCCGAACGCCACCCCGGACCGGCCGCTCGCCGCCGGGTAGAACGCGAGTGAGCGCACGGTGTCCCCAGTGGACACCAAGCCGAGGTTCGACACCAGGAACGTCGAACCCAGCCGCCCCGCCAGCAACCGGGTGCCCAGCCGGGCGAGCCGGCTGCTGCGCGCCGGGAAGTCCGGCTCGGGTGGCTGCGTCCGCAGCAGCCCGGCGATGTCGGCGCCGCCCAGCCGCAGGCGGAAGAACGCGCTGTCGTGCACCGGTTCCGGGGCGGCGCCCGAACGCCGTGACGCACCGAGTGCGGCCACGACCCGGGCGGTCCGGGCGCCGTGCGCGCGGTTCCAGCGTTCGGTGGCGCGGGCGGCGGCCGTGACGAACCCGGGCGCGCCGAGCCGCAGCCGGGGTTCGTGAAGAGCCGCGAAGACGTCCCCTGAGGACGGCTCGGTCCGATCCGGCACGATCCGGCCCGGTGGCGCGAAAAGCGCCTCAGCGAGCCGCTGGAAGGCGGAAACGAGAAAGGGTTTGCCGCCGACGCGTTCGCCGATCCCCGTCGCCGCCGAGGAAACCGGGACGTCGAGGAGGATGCCGAGCAGGGCCAGCAGACCGAGGCCGTCGAGGGCGCCGTGGTGCGCGGCGACGAGCAAGGTGGGTGCGTCCGCCCGGACGGCGACGCGGATGAGCGGCGCGGTGCGTTCGTAGGGCGCCGAAGCGAACCGGTCGCGCACGGCGGCCAAGTCGTCCGCCCGCTCGATTCCGGGCACGGCACCGAGGTGCGGGTACTGCTGGATCGCGGCGGCGAGGCGCGCGCGGAGCTTTTCCGGTTCCGGTGCGGTCGTGCCGAGTTCCGCTTCGAGGAGGATGCTCCAGGAAACGGTGGGGTCGCCGTAGAGCCCGACGACGCGGTGCGCGTGGTCGGAGGCGAGCCGGGTCACCGCGTCAGCGGTTCCCGTAGATCTTGCCGGGGTGGTCGGCCGGGTTGTACTTGACCTGCGCGTTGAGCTTGTCCTGCACCTGCGTGGAGGTGTCCGGGTCCGCGCCCTTGACGAGGGCGAACCCCGCGCCGGTCGCCACCCCGCCGCCGATGATGACGGCGACGACCGCGCCGATGACCGTGCCCACGTGTCACTCCTTCCGCGGCGGGGAAATCCTGCCGCGGCCCAATGTACGCATCGGTAACATGCGGCACAACAGTGCGACGCACAGCAATCCCAGCGCTACTCCGTTCGCCACCAACGCGGGCGCCCACGAGATCGCTTTCACCACCGGCACACCCGGGGTCCGGTAGAGCGTCAGCCATTCACCCGACCACACCGGTGTCGCGTCGCCGAGCAACCGCGGGTCGACGTAGCCGGGTGTCCCGTGTTCGACGAGGATCCAGCCGATCCCGGCGTCGGTGAGCTCCCGCGCGGACGTCGCGGCGCGCACGTCGCCGATCCGCGGGTCCTCGCCGGCGATCCGCTCGTCCCCCACTTGCAAGGTGTCGTCCACCAGCACGGGTTTCGGCAGCGCGCGCGGCGCCGGGTCGAGCTGCGTGCGGTCGTCGTTCCAGGCGAACCCGCGGAACGTCGAAAGCGGCAGGGCCAGCACGTCCCCGGGGCGGTCACCGAGCACTTCGGACACCGCCCGCCAGTCGTCCGGGTACTGCGCCGTGCCGAGCCGGCCCCAGCCGCCCCACGCCAGGTCCGGCATGGTCACCAGCGGGAGGGCGATCGCCGCCGTCGCCAGCGCGATCCGGCCGCGCTCGGTCTTCAGCTTGGCCGCGGCGGCTTCGACGGCCAGCGCGAAGCCCAGCGCGAGCGGTAACGCCCACCAGGCCACCCACTTCTGGGCGTCACGCAGGAGCCCGGCACCGGGCACGTACCGCGTCGCGGCGGTGAGCAATGCGGTTCCGCCCGGCAATGTGGCCAGCGACGCCAGCAGCACCCCCGCGGCGCCGAGCAGGGACAGCGACCAGGCCGGCGCCTTCCCCCACCGCTTCGCCAGCGGCCGCAGCCCGGCTACGGCGATCGCGACGACGACGAGCGTCAGCACCGGGACCAGCGGCATGGCCCGGCTGCCGGGCACCGTTTCGGCGTTCCAGATGCCACCCAGCCCGAGCACGCTGAGCAGCGCGGGGCCCCAGCTTTCGGCGCGGGCGCTGAACGCCGCCACCCCGGCCGGGTCGGAGTACGTGCTCTCGGCGTTGAGGAAAGTGGGCACCAGCCAAGGGAGGTTCAGCACGATCGCGATCGGGAGCGTCTGCCAGAGCCGCCGCGACCCGGCGGACACGACCATGACGGCGGCCGCGAGCACCCCACCCGGTGGGGTCAGCACCGCCGCCGCGCTCGCCATCACCAGCCTCAGCAGGGAATTCGGCGCGTGCGCACGGGCCGCGAGCCCGGCCGCGGCGATCCAGGGCAGGCACGCGTAGGTCAGCAGCAGCGGCCAGTGCCCGATGAACAGCCGTTCGGCGACGTACGGCGTCCAGGCGTACGTCGTCGCGGCGACGAGCCGGGTGCTCAGGCGTTCGGCCGGGACGAGCCGGCCGGCGCCGAGCGCGGCGGCGAAGATGGCCAGGAGCAGGACGGCTTTCTGGACGATGTCCCCGGGCAGCACGGTGGTCGCCAGCGCGACGGCGGCGTCGGCGGGCACCGACCGCGGCAGCGTGCTGCCGATCCCGAAGGCGTCCGGCACGAAGTACTGCTCCGGCGCGAACACCATGTCGTAGCCGAGGGTGAACCCGCCGCGCAGCAAGGGCGTGCAGACGGCGAACGCGAGCACGGCGGACAGCGCGGGGAGCGCGAGGCGCCTGCCCGGTGCGTCCACGGCCCTTCCTTTCCGGTGCGCGCGCGGTTATGGTCGCTGCTCATTACTCGCCGGTAATGGGAGCCCGCCGTTGAGCGTAGCCACCGAAGCCCCGGCCCGGACCGGCAACCGGGTCGCGGCGATCCTCGTCTCGCTCGCGCTCGCGGGCAACAACGCGGCGAGTTACGTGCTCAGCCTGGCGGCCGCGCGGGTCCTCGCGCCCGGCGCGTTCGGGGAGCTGAGCTCGCTGCTGGCGGTGCTGGTGATCGGTGTCGTCCCGGCGATGGGGTTGCAGACGGTCGTCGCGTTGCGCGTGGCGCGGTCGTCGTCGCCGGCCCAGGGGCCGTTGTTCGCGCTCGGCCTGGTGACGAGCGGGATCGTGGCGACGGCGGCGTTGACGCTCAGCCCGTTGCTGGTGCTCCTGCTGCACCTGGGTTCGCTGACGCCGGCGCTGCTGCTGACCGCCGCGCTCGGGCCGTTGACGCTGCTGGGGTTGTTCCACGGCCTCCTGCAGGGCGCACATCGGTTCGCGACGCTGGCCGGGCTGATCGCGCTGGAGGGCCTGGGCAAGGTCGGCGGCTCGTTCTTCGGGCTGCTCCTGACGAGGTCGACGACGGGCGCGCTGGCCGGCACCGCGATCGGGTCGCTGGTGGTCGTGGCGGCGGGCTGGCAGATCTGCGGGCGTCCGCGTCCCCGGTGGGCGGACCGCCACGGCGGCGAAGTACTCCACACGGCGCAAGCGATGCTGGCGCTGGTGCTGCTGGTGAACCTCGACCTGGTGCTGGCCCGGCACACGCTCCCGGCCGGCGCGGCGGGCGAGTACGCGCTGGGGGCGATCGTCACGAAGATCGCGTACTGGCTGCCGCAGGCGGTGGGCGTGCTGGTGCTGCCGCGCTTCGCGGTGTCGTCGGGACGGCGGCGGGTGCTGCCGGTGGCGCTGGCGGTGTGCGCCTGCCTGGATGCCGTGGTGCTGCTGGTTTCCGTGGTGGTCGGGCCGGCGTTGCTGGGTCTGATCGGCGGTTCCCGCTACGCCGGGAGCACGATGCCGGTGTGGCCGTTCGCCCTGGCGGGCTCGATGCTGGCTTTGGTGCAGATCCTGTTGTACGCCCGGCTGGCGGACGGCGACCGGCGCGTGACGGTGCTGATGTGGACGGCGGTGGTCGCGGAGGCCGCGCTGATCTTGTTCTGGCTGCACGGATCCGCGGCCCAGGTCGTGACGGCAGCGGCCTGCTGCGCGGGCGGCCTGGCTGTGGCGGGCGCGCTCCTGGAACTGCGGTCCCGCCGGTCGTCCTGAACGACTCTTTCATGACGTCCGGCGACATGAACGACTCTTTCATGACGTCCGGCGCCCGGCGTACCCACGCGTCACACGGTCCGCAACCCAGGTCGCGACCGCAGCAGCCTGCAGCGCGGACCGCCTCACGGTAGCCAGATCGGTCCTGCGACTGCGAGCCCACCGAACGTCATCAACGACTCTTTCATGACGTCCGGCGACCTGAACGACTCTTTCATGACATCCCGCACCCGACAGATTCACGCGCGACACGGACCCGCGGCCCAGGTCGCGACCGCGGTGAGCGGCCTGGCAGTGAGTGGTTAGGGCGGTCAGAACCGCCCTAACCACTCACGACGTCCTTGCGGGTGAACCAGTCCACGCAGGTCGCCACCATCGCTGCCGCCGCCAGCAACAGCGCTGCCTGGGTGACCGGGCCGTACGCCCACTCCTGGCCGTGGCCCAGCACCCGGCCCGTCACCGACACGACCGCCGCCACGGCCATGCCGCCGAACGCCAGGTAGCGAGGTGCCCGCTCGGAGAACTGGCGGGCCAGCAGGCACGCGATCAGCAGCACCACCGGCAGCATCCCGCCCAGCGCCACCAGCAGCCCGATCAGCACCACCGGCACGACGGCACCACCCGGGGCCACCGTGAACGACCGGCGCCGGGCCGGCCACGCCGTGCCGATCAGCACCAGCAGCACCGCGACCGCGCCGATCAGCAAGCCCGTCCGGTACGACGAATCCGGTGTGAACGTCAGCGAAACCTCCCCGCCCGCGCCGGCCGGGACGAGCCAGGCCTGCTGCCAGCCGTCCACCCGGGTGCGGGCCAGCTCGCGACCGTCCACTGTGGCCACCCAGCCCGCGTTCGCGTTTTCCGGGATGGCCAGCACCGCCTCCTCGCCCGGCCCGACCGTCACCGTGCGGGCGGTCGCGTCCCACGTCCCCACCTGCACCGTCCGGTGCCCCGGCGGCGCGGACGACGCCTTCGCCGGACGCAGCCACAGGTCCTGGACGACGAACGACTCCGCCGGGTCCGTCCGCAGCTCGTGCCCGCCCTCCGGCAGCGCGATGCCGCCCTCGGAGTCCCGGCACATCCGCAGCTCCAAGGCGCGGTGGGCGGTGATGTCCGCCAGCGTCCCCTGCACCGACGTCCGGTAGTCGAGGCCGTCGAGGTGGATGTTCGGCCCCGACCCGCACGGCACCGTGAACGCCGGGTCCGGCCCGGGCAGCAGGCCGGCCGTGCCGGACAGCTCCAGGCTGCCGATGCCGGCCACCGCGCGGGCCGTCGGATCGTCGTCGTCGCCCGGCAGCACGATCTGCAGCTGGTCGGTGTCCAGCGGCTCGAACGACGCCGACCCGCCCGCGTCGAGCTCGACCGTCCGCGCGCCCGACCGGCCGACCAGTTCCACCTGGCGAGGCACCCGCGCCCCGCTCGACGGCGAAACCCCGATGTGCAGCCCGGAAATCCGCTTCGGCGACGTCCAGCCGAGGGTCAGCGTCGGGCGCAGATCCGTCACGTCGGGGCGCCACGTCGTGCCCGCGTCGCCGTCCACCGCCGCGAAGCCCGCCGCGGCCGGGTCGCCGGCCAGCTGGGACGTCGACGCGACCGTCACCCCCGGCAGCCGCACCGGGTTGCGGCCGCCGCCCGCGGGCAGGACCGAGCCGCCGACCAGGTACGTCTCTTCGGCCGGGGTGCTGAACAGGCGCCGGATCCCGTCGGGTTCCTCGCCGTCGCGCGCGGTCGAAGCGTCGCACCGCACGGCGTCGCCCACGGGCAGGCACGCGTACCGCGGCGAGGCCCCGCGCGTGAACGCGAAGCCGGGCGCCGGGCCGACCGGCAGGTCCGCGGGCACCTCCAGGGCGCGCTGCGGCTCGGTGCCGGGGATCTTCAGCTCCGCGATGCCGACGTTCCCGTCCTGCCGCCCGACCACCAGCGACAGCAGCGTGATCCGCACCTTGCGGGTGACCCCGCCCGCCACGCCGTAGTTGTGCGTGCCCGCACCGCGGATCACCGGCTGGTCGACCGAGCCGTTGTCGGTCGTGATCCGGATCCGGGTCGGCGGCCAGCCCACCCGGATGTCGTCCACCAGCTGCAGGTCGACCGCATTCACCAGCCGCGGGGTGTCCAGCTCGACCTCGAGCCACTGGCCGATCGGCCCGGTGAACGACGACGAGTGCCATGCCGTGCGCGGGTCGCCGTCGATCGCGGCGAACGGCTGGTGGCCCGGGTCGGAGCCGCCGAACGCGTCCGCGAAGGACGCCGCCGTGGACGCCGTCACCGCGCGGATCCCCCGGTAGGCGGCCACGGTCTGGTGCTCCGGCCCGGGGAACGGCAGCACGTCACCCGCCGCGCGCTGCTGGCGGTAGGCCTCGCCCGCGGTCAGCGTCTGGCTGAGGTTGTCCCGGACGCCACCGACGTTCCGCTCGGCGCGGCGCAGGCCGTCGGTCACCAGCCGCGGGCCGCCGGGCGAGCCGCCGTCGCCGGTGAGTACGGTCGGCGTCGAGGCGTCGAGCTGGCCCGAGTCGATCAGCGGCAGCAGGTTTTCCGGGCCACCGCTCACCGTCGGGACGTCCTTTGTGGACGTCGCGGTGGCGAGCGGCACCGGCCGCCGCACCTCGTAGACCTCCAGCGGGCCGAACTCCGCCGCCTTGGCGATGCCGGGCGAGCCGGCCAGCCCGGCGCGCAGGGTCGCGATCGGCGGGGCGTTCGTCCGCTCGCGCTCGATGTCGTTGCGCAGCAGCAGGAACCGGTACCCGGACCGGGCGAGCAGCGCGGCGAGGCCGGGATCGCCGCGGCCGTCGGCCAGTGCCGCGTCCACGGAGTCCATCAGCCGTGTGTTGCCTTCGGACCCCAGCGGGACCTGGTTGCGCACCGCCCACGGGCTCTTCGCGATCGCCTGCGCGGGCTCGTCGACCGTGCGGCCCCAGTCGTACTCGCCGAACCCGGTGGCCGGCAGCAGCAGCGTGCGGGCGTTCGGATCGGCCTTGGCGACGTACCCCGTGGCGTCGTACCAGTAGCCGGGCACCTCGTCCCAGCCCGGGCCGGACCGCAGGTTCAGCAGCCACGCGGGCGCGGCCATCACCAGCACCAGCAGCAGGCCCAGCGCGGGCCGCAGGAACCGGCGCGCGGACTTCACCCGGGCCGGGCTCGCGATGCCGTGCACGAACGCGAGCATCAGCGGCAGCCGCAGCACCGGTTCGAACTTGTGGACGTTGCGCAGCGGGGCGAGCGGCCCGTCGAGCAGGTGCCGGACCTGCTCGGCGACCGGGCTGTCGAGCGTGCCGACGTAGCCGATGGTCAGCAGGGTCAGCCCGGTGAGCACGCCGAGGACGAGGAACCGCCGCTCCGGCAGGCCGCGGCGGGTCAGCCCGAACAGGCCGACGCCGGCGACGAGGCCGGTGGCCAGCATCAGCACCGGGTTGTCGATCAGCGACCAGCCGCCGGGCCACCACGGCGTGCCCTGCACGACGTAGGCGACCCACTGGTTGGTCCCGCGCAGCACCTCGAACAGCGACATCGGCGCGGTGGTGTTCGTCGCGGACTCGATGTAGTCCAGGAACGGCAGGCTGTATTCGCCGAGCAGCAGCAGCGGCAGGATCCACCACAGCGTCGCGCCCACGACGAAGGCGAACCACCACAGGACGAGCCGGACGTGCTCGCGCGTCCACTTGCGCGTGAGCAGCCACAGCCCCGGCAGGACGAGCGCCATCACGACCATCGCGCCGTTGACGCCGCCCATGCACAGCACGGCCAGCGCGGACAGCCCGGCCGCGCGCCGCGGGGACCCGGTCGTCCCGGCCCGCACCAGCGGGACCAGCACCCACGGCAGGAGCACGGCGGGCAGCATTTCCGCGGACAGACCGCCGATTTCGGTCAGCATGCGCGGGGCGAGCGCGTACCCGAGCGCGCCGATCAGCCGCGTGCGCTCGGTGCCGATCTTCATCGCCCGCGCCAGCAGCAGCGCCCCGCCGAACGCGACCGACAGCAGGATCGCGCCCCACAGCCGTTGCGCGATCCACACGGGCACGCCCGCCGCCTGGCACAGCGCGAAGAAGGGGCCCATCGGGAAGAGGTAGCCGTAGGCCTGGTTCTGCAGCTCCCCCGCCGTGGCCTGCGGGTTCCACAGGTGCAGCGCGCGGCCGAGGAAGGCGAGCGGGTCGACGGCGAGGTCGAGCTTGGTGTCGAACGTCGTCTTGCCCGGCATCTGCAGGAACGACAACGTGGTCAGCGCCAGCACGATCCAGGTGCCCGGCCGCCGGAAGAACGCGCCCTTCCGGACGCGCCCGGAAGGTGGGGCGTCGTCCCGGGTTCGTTCGCGGGTGCCGGTTACCATCCGGTAGATACTAGGCGGAAACCTGGCTACCATGTGCCGACGATCCTCCCGAATTCAGGCAGGTGCGCCATCTCGTTCGAAGATGCCTGGGCCTTGGCCGAACCGGTCAAGGGCTGGATGACGCGCGCGCAGGGCGAAGCGCTGTGGGACGCCGCGTGCCGGCTGGAAAAGGGCGACGTCGTCCTGGAAATCGGCAGCCACCAGGGCCGGTCCACGATCGTCCTCGGCGCGGCGGCCCGCACGGTGGGCGCCACGGTGATCGCGGTCGACCCCTTCGTGGACGGCCGGCTCTTCGGCGGATCCCCGACGCGGCAACTGTTCGAGCGCAACGTCCGCCGGGCCGGGCTGGACGACGTCGTCGAGCTGGTCGCCGGTTACAGCACGGAACTGCGTCCGCACTGGGACCGGCCGATACAGCTGCTTTACATCGACGGCAAGCACGACTACTGGACCTACACCGACGACCTGCGCTGGTCGGCGCACCTGCCGCCGGGTGCGGAGATCCTGGTCCACGACTGCTTTTCGTCGATCGGCGTCACGCTCGGCACGATCGCGAAAGTCCTCTTCGGACGCCGGTACACCTATGTGGACCGGGCGACGTCGCTGGCGCGGTTCAAGCTGTCCCCGCCGTCCACCCGCGATCGGCTGCGGGCGGCGGCGCAGCTGCCGTGGTTCCTGCGCAACGTCGTGCTGAAGGTGCTGCTGCGCCTGCGGTTGCGGCCGGTCGCGCGCCTGCTCGGCCACGACAGCCCGTACGACCCCTACTGAACAACCGGTTCCCCCACCTCGGCCTCGGCGACGCAGACCGGCGCGCCCGGGCTCGAGAGGCGCACGGCGACGCTGTCGAAGAGGCCGTCCACCGGCAGGTACAGCGAGTGCAGCCCGGCCTGGAACCAGACCGGTGTGCGGTCCACCAGACCCTCGCCACCGTCCGAAGTGTAGTAATCGAGCTTGAGCAGGTGCCGTCCCAGCACGGGCTTGTCCAGGCCGACGCGCACCGGGGTCTCGCCGATCGCGTAGCCGCAGTTCGGCACCGGGCCGGGAACCCCGCGGGAAACCGGGTCGACGCCGGTGATCTTGTGCGGGATCCCGGTGGCGTCGAGCAGGTGCATCCGGCTCGTGGGCTGGTCGAAGTGCGTGCCGGGCAGCAGGCCGACCACCCGGGACGCGCGGGAGTCCGCGCCGAACCACTCGTGCACCACGTCCGACGGCACGAAGGTGTCGTAGAAGACCAGATCCGGGTCCTCGCCGACGGCCGCGCGCACGTTCCCGACGTACTGCCCCGAGTGCTCGAACCGCAGCGCCGGGGCCAGCCTCGAGAACCCGAAAGCGGAACTGGCGAGCAAAAGCACGCACAGCACTAGCGCGATCGGCCGCTCACGCTTTCCGCCGGACGGCGCAACTTTCGCTGGTGCCAGAAAGGCGAACGCTCCACAAAGGGCGGCCACGAGCGCCAGATCGGCGACGTAGCGGGGATCGTCGCCCGCCGACGGGCCGACTTCGCGCAGCCGGGTCAGCGCGAGCAGGGCGACGTCCACGGCGAACACCGCGGCGAGCAGCACCCAGGCACCCCACGCCCGCCGTCCGCCGCGGCGGCCACCAGCGATCACCACGACCAGCGCGGCCACCAGGAGCAGGACCACGACGGCGAACGGCGTCGGCGCCCAGGTCGCGCCCGGCCCGGCGCCGGTCCACGGCCCGCCGGCCAGTCCCGGCAGCAGCGTGTCGCCGAGCATCCGGCCGGTCAGGTCGGCGACCGTGCCCGCCGACAGCGGCGACGCGCCGGTGCCGACCTGGCTCGAGGTCAGCGCGAAGAAGACCACCACGAACGCCACCAGCACCGCGGCCTGGCCGAGCCAGTAGCGGACGTGGTCGCGAAAGGACCGTCCGAGCAGGACGGTCACCGCGGCCAGCAGCACCGGGATCACCGTGGCCTTCTCGTAGAAGGCGAGCCCGAACAGCGTCCAGGCGAACGTAGCGAGCCACCACCGGCCACCGTCGGCCAGGTACTTCACGTGCGCGTGCAGCGCCGCGGCGGTGGCCAGCACCACCGGCACGACCTGGATGCCGAACGACCACCAGAGCGTCGGGACCAGCAGCAGCGTCGACGCCGTGAACACGGTGAACGGCACCAGGATCGCCCACCGGCGGCCGAAGCAGCGCACGAGCAGGCACCAGAAGTACGTCGTCGCAAGCGCTTTCATCAGCAGCAGCGGCGCCACGAACAGCGGGAAGTCCAGTGGCGCCCACCACGTCAGCACGGCGGCGAGGAAGAACCCGCCGGGCTGCAGGTGCCCGTGGTAGTCCTGGAAGAGGAAGCCGGGGTCGAACGGCCCCGCCGCGGCCGCCTGCCAGGTCACGACGAAGTCGTCCTGGGCGAAACTCCCGTGCAGCGCCGCCCACGCGTGCAGCAGCAACGGAACGAGTCCCGCCAAGAACGCGGCGACGACCAGAGTGGACGGTCTTCGGATCGCCCGTGGCGCGGGGGTTTCCGTCTCCAGCAACACGGGGGTCCTCACTTCTTGCAGGCCGGCGGCTGGCACATGAGCTTGCTCAGCGCTTGGTAGAAGACGTCGGAGATCTTGCGCGGGTCCGGCGTGGTGAAGGACTCGCCGCCGGTCGCGGCGGAGACCTGCCGCAGCTCGCTCGCGTCGATGTCCGGGCCGATGCCGATCCCGATGACGGGCAGCGGTTTCCGCGGGTCCTGCAGCCGGTTCAGCTCGGCGAGCAGGCCGGGCAGGCCGATCGAGTCGCTGTCCTCGTTGCGGCCGTCGGTGAGCACGACGACGACGTTGATCCGGCCGAGCTGCCAGTTCTGGCGGGCGTTCTGGTAGGCGGCGAGGATCGAGTCGTACAGGCCGGTCGCGCCACCGGGTTTCGGCTTGACCGCCTGCAGCGTCGCCACCCCGCCCGAGCCGAGCTGCTGCGAGATCGTCCGCATCGGCAGCAGTTCCTTGAAGTCCTTGTCGCCGTCGAGCTTGGTGGAGAACAGCCACAGGCCGATTTCGGTGGTCGGCTTGAACAACCCGAGCCCCTGCGTCGCGGCTTCGAGGGTCAGCGCCATCCGGCTGCGGCCGGTGCCCGGGACGGTGGCGGCCATCGAGCCGGACACGTCGAGCAGCACCTGGACGCGGGCGCTGAGGTTCGCCCCGGCCCACGCCTGGAGCACGGCGTACATCGATTCCGGCGGCGGTGGCCCGGCCGGGCGCGGCGCCGCGTTCGTTCGCGTGTCGCGCGGGCGGTCGCCGAGCAGCTGGCCGGACGGCGTCCGGAACCCGCCGTCGGCGAACGCCTTCGTGGCGGTCTGGTCGAGCAGGAGCCGCAGGAAGCGTTCGGCCGCCGACCGCGAGGCCTCGGAAGCGCGCGGCAGTACGACGTACGGGTAGTCGAAGCCCGGCACGCCGGCCGCCGGGTACGCGGCGACGAGCTTGCGGGCCAGCACGGACTGTTCCGACGCCGGTGACGCGGTGTACGGCTCCTTCACGGCCGACAGCTCGCGGATCTTCTCGGTGAACGCCGCGGCCGGGTCGGGCGCGTCCTTCATGAGCTGCTGCAACCCGATCAGCGCGGCGATCGCCGCGGGGTCGCGGCCCGGGTCGGGCAGCCCGACCGGGTTTCCCGCGAGGACGTCCGACCAGGACGGCGACTTCGCCGGCCAGCCCGCCTGCTTCGCGACGTCGTCGCTCAGCGCCAGCACCACGGGTGAACTCGCCACGGACTGCCCGGTCTCGGGCAGGTTCCACGCGCCGCCGTCGCGGGCCTGCAGCAGCCACGTGCCCGACTCCGGCACCCAGACGTCCGGGCCGGTCGCGCCGTTGGCTTCGAGGGCGGCCGCGGTGGCCGGCGACGCGCTCGACGTGACTTCGACGGCGTAGCAGTCCTGCTGCGGCACGGTCCCGGCGAGCGCGGTGAGCACCGGCGCGATGTCCGGTGCGGCCGTGACGCGCACCGGCGTGGTGGTGTCGCACCCGCCGCCGGCCAGCCGGTCCTTGAGGTAGTCGACGCCGGCCCAGGCGAGCAGGGCGACCACGAGCAGCGCGCTCAGGACGACGACCCGCGCGTCGATGCGCCGGGCCCGCGCCGGGTGTGCCGCCATGCACGTCCTTCCGTGGTGAAGTGCTGGCAGCTTGCCAGCCGGGTGAGCGGGAAGCCAGTACCGGCAGCGGACCGTGACCATCGCCGCGTGAAGCCGTGGTGAAGGAATTGCGCGGTGCGGCCATTTTGGTGATTGACAAGAACTGCGTAACGTTTACCGCTTGACGCCCGTCCCACTTGGGTAACATCACCATGGCGAATCGCGGAGACGATTTCGCCGTCCCCGAAACGGCGATGAAGCACCGAACGGAGACGCAACCCGTGCGCACGATGTACGACGCGGTCACGGCCGCGAACATCCCCGCCGACGCACCGATGGTGGCGGGCTACATCGACAAGATCAAACTCGAACCCTGGTCCGCCGGTGACTGGGCGCGGTTTCCCCAGGCCGTGAAGGTCACGATCGTCAAGAAGGCGTCGACCAACGACGGCCACGTGCTGGACGTCGAACCCGGTGACGCCACGCCCGGTGAAGCACCGGGCTGGGTCCGGATGCGCCGTGCGGCGGGCGCGGACCCGACCGTCTACTGCAGCCTGTCGACCTGGCCGACGCTGCGCTCGGCGTTCTCGTCCGCCGGTGTCGCCGAGCCGCACTACTGGATCGCGCACTACAACGGGGATCCCACGATCCCCGACGGCGCGGTCGCCAAGCAGTACGCCGGCAACGTCGCCCCCGGCTACGACGTTTCGTCGGTCGTCGACTTCTGGCCCGGAGTGGACGGCACCGCACCCGCCTCGACTGGAGTGGAGATCATGGAGCGCATCACCGTCAACCCGCCGAACGCCGAGCAGCACGCCGTGCGCGTCTTCCTGTCCGGCAGCCCCGGCGCGGCGGTCGTCATCCGCCCCCGCCTCGGCGGCGACGGCTTCTCGAAGCCGATGTGGATCGGTGACATCTTCGCGTGGGGCAACGACCACCAGGGCGTCGGCCACAACCCCACGCAAACCCCGGGGTACAACAACAAGCTGACGTCCCACCGCCGGTACGAGCTGCCGGGCGCGGTGTGGGCGGACATCAACTACAGCTCGGCGGACCCCTTCGAGATCGACATCGTCGGGTAGCGCTTCACGCGGGGGGCAGCGCTCGGCACAACGCGTCGAGCGCTGCCGGGTAAGCGTGTTCCGGCGGGGTCGCGTAGCCGACCACCAAGCCGTCCATTGTGGACATCGTGCTCGCCGGGTGGCGGAACGCGGCCAG
The DNA here is from genome assembly GCF_023008405.1 of Amycolatopsis sp. FBCC-B4732. Taxonomy (NCBI): domain Bacteria; kingdom Bacillati; phylum Actinomycetota; class Actinomycetes; order Pseudonocardiales; family Pseudonocardiaceae; genus Amycolatopsis; species Amycolatopsis sp. FBCC-B4732. The sequence goes on along the minus strand of NZ_CP095376.1, from coordinate 8,736 downwards.
GCCGTCCAGCGCGAGGCCTTGCCACGCCGCCGCTTTCACCGCGGACGCCTCCGTTCCCGGTGGCAACCGCAGCACCGCGTGCAGGCCGGCCGCGATACCGGTCGGCGTCACGTGCGGCGCCCGCTCGGCCAGCGCCGTCACCAGCAGGTCGCGGCGACGGCGGTAGCGCTGGCGCATGCGGCGGATGTGCCGGTCGTACGCACCCGAGTCCAGGAACTCCGCCAGCGTCAGCTGGTCCAGCACGCCCGCCCACGCCTCGCGCTCGCCCTTCGCCGCGAGCACCGGGTCGACCAGGCGTTCCGGCAGCACCAGCCAGCCGAGCCGCAGCGCCGGGGACAGGCTCTTGCTGACCGATCCCCCGTAGACGACGTGTTCGGGGTCCAGGCCCTGGACCGCGCCGACCGGCTTGCGGTCGTAGCGGAACTCGCCGTCGTAGTCGTCTTCGAGCAGGACACCGCCGTGCGCGCGGATGTGGCCGAGCACCGCGGTGCGGCGGTCGTGGTGCAGCGGGCCGCCGGTCGGGAACTGGTGGGCCGGGGTCAGCAGCACCGACGGGACGTCGAGGCCCTCGACGCGCGCGCCGTGCTCGTCCAGGTCCAGGGGGACCGTCGGCACCGAAGCCGCGGCGAAGATCGAGCGGTGGAACGCCAGCCCGTAGGCCTCGACGGCGAGCGGGCCGGGCAGCACCGCCGGGAACAGCAGCCGCAGGGCGTGCGCGAAGCCCGAGCACACCACGATCCGGTCCGGGGACGTCCGCACGCCGCGCGCCCGCGCCAGGTACTGGGCCAGCGCTTCCCGCAGTTCGGGGCGGCCGCGCGGGTCGCCCGGGCCGAACGCGTCGTGCGGAGCCACGTTCAGCGCGCGCCTGGCCGCGGCGAGCCATTCGGTGCGCGGGAACGACGTCGCGTCCGGCTGGCCTTGCCGGAGGTTGTACCGCGGTTCCGGCGCCGCGGGGGCTTTCCGCGGTACGCGCACCGGTTCGAGTGGCTCGGCGCGTTCGGCGACGCGGGTGCCGGAGCCCTGGACGGCGGTGAGCCAGCCCTCGGCGACCAGCTCGGCGTAGGCGTCGGCGACGGTGTTGCGGGCCAGCCCCAGGTCCGCGGCCAGTGACCGGTACGGCGGCAGCCGCGTGCCGGGCGCGAGCCGTCCGGCGCGGACGGCGTCCCGCAGCGCGGTGATGAGCGCGGCCCGCTTGCCGCCGCCGGACAGCTCCAGGTGCAGGTCGGCACCGAGCCGCTCCCCCGAATTGACCCACGAATCCGACACGGAAATGCACCCTACACGGGGGTCAACCAGGCCATAGGTTTCTGGTCATGACGAACCGAGTGAACTTCGCCAAGTCCGCCCCGAAGGCCTTCAAGGCCCTGATCGGCTTCGACGCCGCCGCCCGCGCCGGGCTCGACCCCGCGCTGGTCGAGCTGGTCCAGATCCGCGCGTCGCAGCTCAACCGCTGCGCCTACTGCCTGCACATGCACACCTCCGACGCCCGCAAGGCCGGCGAGAGCGAGGAGCGGCTGCACATGGTCGCCGTCTGGCACGAGGCCACGAGCTTCTTCAGCGGGAAGGAGCAGGCCGCGCTGGCCCTGACCGAAGCCGTCACGCTGATTTCGGACGGCGGCGTCCCCGACGACGTCTACGCCCGCGCAGCCGGCCGGTTCGGCGAGGAGGAACTGGCCCAGCTGCTCGCGCTGATCTTCGCCATCAACACGTGGAACCGCATCGCCATCACCACGGCGAAGGTGCCCGGCACGGACGAGCGGGTGGCCCGGTGACCCGCCGCCCGGGCGCGGTGCTGGCGCTGCTGGCGTTCGCGCAGCTCATCGTTTCCCTCGACTACAACATCGTGTACGTGGCGCTACCGGACATCGGGCGCGAGCTCGGGTTCACCGCGCAGAGCCTGCAGTGGGTGGTGAGCGCCTACGCCGTGGCGTTCGGCGGGGCGCTGCTGCTCGGCGGCCGGGCGTGCGACCTGTTCGGGCCGCGCCGGGTGTTCGCGCTCGGCTGCACGCTGTACGCGGTTTCGTCGCTGGCCGGCGGACTGGCCGGGGACCCCGGCCTGCTCGTCGCCGCCCGGGCCGGCCAGGGCCTCGGCGGCGCACTGCTCTTCCCGGCGACGCTGACGCTGGTCAGCACCAGTTTCGCCCCGGGCCGCGAGCGCAACCGCGCGTTCGCGGTCTGGGGTACGGCGGGCGGCAGCGGGATGATCCTCGGCTCGCTGCTGGGCGGCGTGCTGACGCAGGCTTTCGGCTGGGCGGCGGTGTTCTTCGTGAACGTCCCGCTGGCCGCGGCCGCCGCCACGCTCGCTTTCCCGTTGCTGGCCAAGGATCCCGCCCGCGAACCCGGTCGCCGGTTCGACCTCGCCGGCGCGCTGACCGCGACGCTCGGCACCACGCTGGTCGTGTTCGCCCTGGTGGAAGGCCCGGAGCTGGGCTGGACGCCGGTGCTGATCCCCGCTTTCGCCGGGCTCTCTTCACTGGCCGCGTTCGCCGTGGTCGAGCGCCGCGGCCGCGACCCGTTGTTGCCGTTGCGGCTGCTGAAGGAACGCAACCTCGGCACCGGCGTGGTCGTGACGTTCCTCTACATGGGCACGTTCGGGACGCTGCTGTACTTCTTGACCGGCTACTTCCAGGGCGTCCACGGGTACAGCGCGCTGGCGACCGGGCTCGCGTTCGGCGTGCCGATGGTCGCGATCGCCGCGGGTTCGCAGGCCGCGGGCCGGCTGGCGACCCGCTACGGCACCCGTCCGACACTGGTGGTTTCGCTGCTCGTCGGCGGGGGCGGGGCGGTCGTGCTGGCGCTGTCGATGACGGTGGACGCGTCCTACCTGGAAGTGGTGCCCGCGCTGATCGTGCTGGGACTGGGGCAAGGCGCGGGGTACACGCTGATGTTCGGCGCCGCGGCGGCGGGGGTTTCCCCGGCGGAGCAGGGGATCGCGGCCGGGGTGGCGTCGACGGCCCAGCAGGTCGGCGGCACGGTGGGGCTCGCGGTGTTCGTCGCGGTGGCCAACACGGGTAGGTCCGAAGTGGACGGTCTCCGCACCGCGGTCCTGCTGGCCGCGGCGGGAATCGCGCTCACGGCGGTGGCGGCACTGCGCTTCAGCGGCTCCCCGCGGCTTGCCCCGGCCCCAACGTCGTGAACGACTCTTTCCTGTCGTCTGGTGACAGGAAAGAGTCGTTCACGGCATGGGGTCAGTCGGCGAGGGCCAGGAGGTCACCCTCGGGGACCGGCTCCGGCTCGGGAGCCGGGCGCTTGCGGGCGACCAGGCCGCTGAGCGCGATCAGCAGGCCCAGCACCGCGATGCCGGTGACCACGCTCAACGCCGGGGTCAGCCCGGTCAGCAGCGCGGCCGGGGAGGCTTCGCCGCCGCCGTTGGCGGTCAGGACCGCCGTCACCACCGCCAGGCCGATCGCGCCACCCACCTGCAGGGACGTGTTCAGCAGGCCGCCGGCCAGGCCCTGCTCGTGGTCGGCGACGCCGTTCGTGCCCTGGATGTTGAGCGACGAGAACGCCAGCGTGAAGCCGATGCCGAGCAGGATCATGCTGGGCAGGACGAAGCCCGCGTAACCCGAGTGCTCGTCGACCCGCAGGAACAGCGCGTAGCCGAGGACGTGGGCGACGACGCCCGCGAAGATCGTGCGCGGGGTGCCCACGCGGTCGATCAGCGGCTCGATGCGCGGCGAGCCGAACGCCACGATCAGGGCGGCGGGCAGGAAGCCCAGCGCCGTCTGCAGGGCGGACCAGCCGAGCACCCGCTGCAGGTAGAGCATCACGACGAACTGGAACCCGATGTACGCGCCGAAGAACAGCGCGCCGCCGAGGTTGGCGCGGGCCAGCGGGCCCGCGCGCAGGATGCCGAGGCGCAACAGCGGGTGCGGGCTGCGCTTCTCGATGACCACGAACGTCACCAGCAGGGCCAGCGCGACGAGGAACGTGATGAGCGTGCGGGGTGCGGCCCACCCGATCGCCGGCGCTTCGACGACGCCGAACACCAGCAGCAGTGAACCGGCGGCACCGGTGATGGCACCCGGGAAGTCGTACCCGCGGCCTTCTTCACGCAGGTAGGACGGGATCAGCTTCCACGCGGCGGCGAACGCGACCAGCGCGATCGGCGCGGGGAGCAGGAACGTCCAGCGCCAGCCGACCTCGGTCAGCAGGCCGGAGAACACCAGGCCGGCGGAGTACCCGCTCGCGCCGAACACGGCGAAGATGCTGATCGCCTTGTTGCGGGCCGGGCCCTCCTGGAACGTCGTGGTGATGATGGACAGCGCGGCCGGCGCCGTGAACGCAGCGGCCAGGCCCTTGATGAACCGGCTGGCGATGAGCAGCGCGCCGTCGTCGACGAGCCCGCCGAGCAGCGAGGCCAGCGCGAACACCGCGACGGCGACGAGGAACACGCGGCGGCGGCCGAGCAGGTCGGCGGTGCGGCCGCCGAGCAGCAGCAGACCGCCGTAGCCCAGGACGTAGCCGCTGACGACCCATTGCAGCGCGTTGGTGGACAGACCGAGGTCGGCCTGGATGGCGGGCAGCGCGACCCCGACCATCGACACGTCGAGCGCGTCGAGGCCGATGACGATCGAAACGGTGAGCAGGACACCCCAGAGACGTGCGTCCCACCGAGTGGAGGTGGTGGACAAGGACACGGAAGAGCTCATGCCGGCGACAGTACATGCACACGCATCTAATGTCTAAGCATTTAATGTGTTTGCATCTGATGTTCGTGCATGCTAGGTTGGTCGCCGTGAGCGACGTCGCTGAGCAAGGCCTGGTGCAGGAGTGGCACGAGCTGCTGGCGCGCTATTCGGCCGTGTTCAGCACGCTCGAGTGCCGCCTGCAGGAGCGCCACGGGATCGGCGCGAACGAGTTCGAGGCCCTCGAGCGCCTCGCGACCTGCGACTTCAAGTGCCGCTCGGCCGACCTGACCGGCGCCATCCACCTGAGCCAGAGCGCCACTTCGAGGCTGGTCGCCCGGCTGGAGAAGGAAGGCCTGGTCGAGCGCGCGCTGTGCGACGTGGACCGGCGCGGCATCTTCGTGACGATCACCGACGCGGGCCGCGAGCGCTACCTCGCGGCGAAGCGGACGCACCGCGAAGTGCTGAACGAGACCCTGCGCTAGCCGACCGGGCCTTCGATCGCCGTCACCGGGACCTGCCGCTGGGCGCCGCCCGCGGTGGTCACCGTCAAGGTGAGCTGGTCGTCCGGGTGGTGGGTGTCCAGCACGTTCGTCAAGGTCGTCGCGGAATCGACCGGCCGGCCGTCGATGGCCGTGATGACGTCGCCCGCCGCCAGGCCCGCCTTCTGCGCCGGGCCGCGCGGGACCACCTGGCGGATCTGGGCGCCGCTCTGACCGTCGGTGACCGAGACGCCGATGAAGGCCGTCTTGCCGATGTGGATCGTGTCCGACGCCGTGCCCGCGACGATCCGGTGGGCGATGTCGACGGCCTGGTTGATCGGGATCGCGAAGCCCTGGCCGGCGCCGCCGCTGCGGCGGCCGTTGAGCTGGTAGCCGGTGGACGCGGCCGTGTCGACGCCGATGACCTGCGCGTCCGCGTTGACCAGCGGGCCGCCGGAATCGCCCGACTCGATGTTCGCCCGGACCTGGATCAGGCCCTTGAGCTGCTCGGACGAGCCGCTGGACTCGTCGGACGCCGTGATCGACTGGTCGAGCGCGGTCACCGTGCCGGGTGCGGGCACCGGGTCGCCGCCCTTGCCGCCCGCGTTGCCGAGGCCGAGGATCTGGTCGCCGACCGCGACCTTCGACGAGTCGCCGATGACGGCGGTGGGCAGGCCGGACGCCTTCCGCAGCTGCAGGACCGCGACGTCTTCGCTGCGGCTGTAGCCGACGACGTCCGCCGTGTAGGTGTCGCCGGTGCCGATGCTGGTGACCTTGATGCTGGTCGCCCCGGCGACGACGTGGTTGTTGGTGAGCACCTCGCCGTCCGGCGTCAGCACGATGCCGGTGCCCGCCGCGGCCGCGCCCTGCAGGCCGAGCTCGGTTTCGACGTTCACGATCGCCGGGTTGACCTTGGCCGACACGGCGGCGACGTCGAGGGTCGTCTGCGACGCGCTGGGCCGGCCGGAAAAGCCGAAGTTCTGGTTGCCGCTCGCGGCGGGGCTGTTCGCGTCCGCGATCAGGTGCCCGATGCCGAGGCCGGCGACCACGGCCAGGGCGATCGCGACCACGGTGAGGCTCAGCGCCCGCAGCGGGTGCCGCCGCGGTGGCGCCGGCACGGGCGGCGGCGGGTACATCGGCTGCGCGTACTGCGGGTACGGACGTCCCCACTGGTCACGGGGCTGGTCGTAGTACTGCTGCCGGCCGTAGTACTGCTGGTCGGCGGGCTGGCCGTAGTACTGCCGGCCGCCGGGTTGCTGGTAGTAGCCGTACGGGTACCCGTCGCCTCGCGGTTCTCGGTCGTACTCGCTCATGCACAGCTCCAGCCCTCGACAAGCCTCCGGCCCCTCCAGGAAACGCCGGGTTCCTGAGAATTTCCTGGCGCGTTTCCATGGACTTGCTGTGGATTTACCCGGCGCCCCCAGCCGGTAACCACCCCCGGGTCACCCTCACCGCCGGATCCGCTCCATGCCGGGGTCGACCAGCGGCTCGGCGGCCACCGTGGCCGCGACCCGGCGGCCGAAGTACTCGATCTCCACGCTGCTGCCGACGTCCGCCGACGCCGGGAGCCACGCGTAGGCGATCGGCCGCCCCACGGTGTACCCGTACGCCGCGCTCGTGACGTAGCCCGAAGCCACGCCGTCGACGAACACCGGTTCCTTGCCCAGCACCACCGTGCGGCCGTCGTCGATCGTCAGGCACCGCAACCGCCGCGACGGCGTCCGGCCCTCGATCGCGTCCCGGCCCAGGAACTCCCCTTCGCCGGGCGCACCGCGAAGCCCACGCCGGCCTCGTACGGGTCGTGCTCGGTCGTCATGTCGGTGCCCCACAGCCGGTAGCCCTTCTCCAGCCGCAGGCTGTTGAAGGCCGCCCGCCCGGCCGCGATCACCCGAGCGGCTGCCCGGCCGCCACAGCGCGTCCCACAGCCGCAGGCCGTGTCCGCGCTCGTGTAGATCTCCCAGCCCAGTTCGCCCACATAGGACAGTCGTATCGCGACCACCGGCACCCCGGCGATCCGCGCCCGGCGCGCCCGGAAGTACTTCAGCCCGGTGTGCGAGAAGTCCTCGGCGCTCAACGGCTGCACGAGGTCCCGCGCCAGCGGCCCCAGACGCCGACGCAGCACGTCCCGCCGGTGGTGTCCCGCACCTGAACCCCGGGCGGCGCGTGCTTGACGAAGTGGTCGACGTCGATGTTCCCGTTGATCCCGACCTGGAACAGCTCCGGTGCGAGCCGCGCCACCGTGACGTCGCTGCGGATGCCGCCCGCCTGGTCGAGCATCAGCGTGTAGGTCACCGAGCCGACCGACTTGTCGAGCTGGTTCGTGGTCAGCGACTGCAGGAACGCCAGGGACCCCGGCCCGCTGATCTCCACGCGCTTCAACGGCGTCATGTCGTACAGCGCCACGCCGTTGCGCGTGTGCCACGCCTCGGCCGCCGCGATCGGCGAGTGGAACTGCGCCGACCACGCGTCCCTGGCCGGCGGCAGCGCGTCGTGCGGCAGCTTCTTCAGCAGCGGCGCGTTGGCCTCGAACCAGTGCGGCCGCTCCCAGCCGCCCGCCTCCAGGAACACCGCGCCCAGCTCGCGCTGCCGGGCGTGGAACGGCGTCACGCGCAGGTCGCGCGGGGAAAGCTTGGGCTGCAAAGGGTGCAGGACGTCGTAGACCTCGACGAAGCTCTGCTGCGCGGTCTCCCGCACGTACGAGGGCGCGAGCTGGACGTCCTCGAAGCGGTGGACGTCGATCTCGTGGGTGTCCACTTCGGAATGCCCGGCGACGAGCAGTTCGGCGACCGCCTTCGCGATGCCCGCCGAGTGCGTCACCCAGATCGCCTCGGCCAGCCAGAACCCGCGGACGTCGGCCGATTCGCCGACCAGCGACTGGCCGTCCGGGGTGAAGGAGAAGATGCCGTTGAAGCCCTCCTCGACCTTGGTCTGCCGCAGCGCGGGCAGCAGCAGCTTGCTCTGCTCCCACGACGGCGCGAAGTCGTCCTCGGTGAACGGCAGCATCGACGGCATCGCCGTCTCCGTCACCGAGTGGTCCAATGTGGACTCCTCGACCGGCATCGGCCGGTGCGCGTAGGAGCCGATGCCGATCCGGTCGACGTGCTCGCGGAAGTACAGGTCCTGGTCCTGGTGCCGCAGGATCGGCAGGCTCGCCTCGACCTCCTCGGTGTTGCGCCCGGCGAGTTCGGCGACCGGCCCGGTCTTCGCGTACTGGTGCGCCAGCGGCAGCAGCGGGACGTCCATGCCCGCCATCGCGCCGATCTCCCGGCCCCAGAACCCGGCGCAGGAAACGACGACGTCGGCGGGGAAGTCGCCCTGGTCGGTCCGGACGCCGGTGACCCGCCCGCGCTCCTGCCGGACGTCGGTGACCGTGGTGGACCCGATGAACCGGGCTCCCCGCCCGGTCGCCCGCGCGGCCAGCACCTCGACGGCCTTCGCCGCGCGCGCCAGCCCGTCGGTCGGGGTGTGCAGCGCGCCGAACACCTGCGAGCCGTCGAGGAGCGGCCAGCGGTGGACGCACTCGGCGGCGTCGATCAGCTGCCCGGGCACGCCCCACGACGTCGCCCAGCCGTGCTTGCGCTTGAGGTCCTCCCAGCGGGCCGGCGTCGTCGCGACCTCCATGCCGC